>JAPHRK010000056.1 GCA_026196105.1 Rhodospirillales bacterium
AGATAAAACAAGTCATTCATTGAGAGAATCTCCTTTGCCTCAATGAATCACAGATTAGCTCAATTGGGAATCTTAAAATTTAATGGGTCCTGAGCCTAGCATTAACGGTGGCAGCGGCACAGATAATGTTACACTTACCACTACTATCAGCAATTCCATTGACCTTGGAGCTGGAATAGATAGCCTACAGCTTGCAGATGGCGGCAACACATTGGGCATCTTGAACATTGAATCTATTACTGGTGGTTCTGGAAACGATGATCTAACTGCACGTAGTCTATTTGTTGGCAGTGAATCCATAGATTTAGGGGGTGGAACGGATATACTCACCCTATTTGATGGTGCAAATACTGTTTCAGTTATGAACACAGAAACAGTAATCGGTGGAACGGGCAACGACCATATTACAGCTAACTTCACTCAAGCAGTTAGTTTTGACGGTGGTCTTGGAAACGATATCCTTTATGGTGCTGCGGGCGCAGACACCATTACAGGCGGTAACGGGGCTGATTCAATCTATTCAGCAAACGGCGATGATTATATTTCAGGTGGCACTGGCAATGATTATATTGAAGGTGGTGCAGGGAATGACACCATTACCGGTGGAGCTGGAAAAGATACTCTGAGCGGGGGGGCGGGTAATGATATCTTTGATTATAGCCTCGTGGACTTAACTGGCACTGCCCCTAATGCTGACGTTATAAGTGATTTCAATTCAACTGGAGTTGATAAAATCAGAGTTCAAGGTATCACTGGCGTGAATGTTGGAACTCTGAACACCTTACTTGTGAGTGATTTTGGGGTAACATCAGATATCGTTTCATTTGCAGGCGGAAATTCAGGTGCGATGTTCGTCTATCAAAACAATTCACCGGGAACGGACGATATTCTTTATTTTGCTTCAGATGCAAGTAATTCATCATCCTACCAAGCCGTAGCAAGCTTTAGCAACGACACCGTTTTATCTGCCAGCGATATTACTGTTATTTTAGGAGCCGCATAATTACGGTAGGTTTTGGTCTGTCAAAATTATTTATTTGTAATGTTAGAAAACAAAAAAACAAAAAAACTAACACCAGATGAGGCTTTGCTGGAAGCTGAGAAGAATCTTAAAAATGGCAACAACAGTGAAGCTGAAAAAATTTGCCAACTTATACTTTCAAGTGACCCAAATCACATAAAAACCCATCACGTATTAGGTGGGTTAATGATGTTGTCGGGGCGCTTAAAATTAGCAGAAAAACATTTTCGCCTAGCTCTTGAAGGTGATCCAACAAATGGATTTACGATTGCTAACTTAGCGACGGTTCTTTTTCATCAAGGACATCCTGAAGAAGCTATTTCCCTTTACCTGAGAGCAATTGACCTCAAAGCCGACGTCGCAGGAATTTATGACCTATTAGGCCAAGCTTATTTGGCCATTGGAGAAGGAGAAAAAGCTCTAGACGCATTTGACAAGGCTTTGGTCTCCGACCCCTCCTACAAAAAAGCCCGAGAAAATTTAGCTAAAACCCATATAGAACAAGGTAACAAAAATAAAGGCTTAGCACATTTTAACAAACTCATTCATGAAGGCGAAGATAATTTTGATGCGCTGATGACACTTGGCCATTTTTACTTAGAATCGGATTTCCCCGGAAAATCCACGCAATACTTTGAAAAAGCAAGAAAAATTTCTCCAAAAAACCTCAATGTTAATTTGATTTTAGCCAAAGCCTATAATAGTTGCGGCCTTCATCAATTGGCTTTGGAGCATTTGGAATATGTTCTGATGTTACGTCCTGAATATGCCCAAGGGTATTCTGACCAGGCCTCTATTCAGGAGAACCTTGGAGAATTTGAAAAAGCAGAAAAGAATATTAAAACCTGTTTAGCCCTGCAACCTGAGTCCCCTTACGCTCTTTATTTGCTAACACTTATTCATACCCTGCCAATGGATGGGCCTGAAGCGAAATCCTTAAACAAAATCATCAATTCAGATAATTCAAACCCGGCGAAAATCCTCAGTTATTTTTCCTTGGCTAAAATTGCCCAAGATAATCATCAATATGACGAAACGATGGAACATTACATTGCTGGTAATACCCTTCGTCGCAACACAGAAGCCCAAGATGGCGTTACTTTTGATCGAGAACGGTACTTAAATCAAATTGAGCGCATCATCAAAACTTTTGATCGGAAATTTTTTGATGAGCGCCTAGATTATGGCGAAACAACCCAACAACCTGTCTTTATTGGGGGAATGCCTCGTTCTGGGACGACGCTTACTGAGCAAATCATTGCCAGTCATCCCAAGGCCTCTGGTGCTGGTGAGTTGCTAGACATCCCCCTCACCTCTCAATTCATTATTAAATTGACTGGATCAGAAAATAGATTTCCAGAAAACACAGCTGATTTAAGCAAAGAAAATGTGACAACCTTATCCAAACGTTATCTCAAAACCTTAGAAAATTTTTCTCAAGACGCGACGAAAATTACGAATAAACTACCTGGAAATTTTATGTTCATTGGACTGATCCGGCTCCTCTTCCCTGAAGCACCTCTTATCCACTGCCGGCGAAACCCAATGGACAATTGCTTTTCATGCTTCACAACTAACTTTGCGAAGAGCCACCATTACAGCTTGGACTTAGCTGATCTAGGATTTTACTGGAAACAGTATGAACGCATTATGGAACATTGGGACAAGGTATTTCCCGGGGAAATTTTACATCTCGATTATGAGACAACCGTTGAAGCACCAGAAGCTTCTGCCAAAAAGATTATTGAGCACTGTGGTTTAACATGGGACCCTGTTTGTTTAGAATTCCATAAAACCAAACGTCCGATTATGACGGCCAGTAAACGTCAGGTTCGCCAACCAATTTATAAAACATCTGTTGAGCGTTGGCGTCCATATGAGAAACACCTGCAACCGCTCATGAAAGAGTTAGGGATAACAGGTTAACCCTTTGCTTCTTCGAGTAAAAGGCGGAGCTCTCCTGCATTTTGAGGACGATTAGCTGGGTTTTTATCTATAGCTTTTTTGACAAAATTACTAAATCCACGGTGAATTGTCGGGTCCACATCATAAGGTGAATTACCTTGTCCTCGAGGAAAACGCCCTGTTAGCATTCGAAAGCCCATAACACCAACAGAATACACATCGGAAAAAGGTTCTGCCCTACTGGGATGCAGCTTCAACTCTGGGCACATAAAAACGGTTTCTTGGAAAATTGGAAACCCAAAATCTCTCTCCCAACGAGCCATACCAAAATCACAAACAACCACTCGACCTTTTTGATCAAATTGCAGATTGATGAATTTTAAATCTCGGTGAACAATCCCTTTTCGGTGAAGCGCATCTAAACCGCTAAGTATGTCGCTCATATATTGATAAAATGTCTCGGGGGATAAACGTCTAGGCGATGGTTTATCTCCCATACCAGTTACCCATATTGCCTTTCGCAAAGTTATTGGATAGTACGGCATAATAAAATAAGGTGTTCCATCATCTTTTTTCCCAACCTCCAAAATCTTGGCAATATTGGGATGATCAAAAGCTTGTAAAATTTTTGACTCAACTTCGAAAAATTTGTGCAATTCCTCTAGTTTAAAATTTTCATAACCAGGAGCAACTTGAGCCATAATTTCTGGTGGCAATGGCAGGCACTGTTTAGCAGCATAGTACCCATCAACATTCTTCTTTGTTACCAAAGAAACACTTGTCACAGGGCCTCTATTCAAAGGCAATATTTCTTGATAATCACCAAAATCCAAAGATCTCTTCCCCCCTCACTCTGAATTGCATAACATGCTACTCCTTGTGGACCAATTTATATCAAGAAATCGCATTTATGAAAATTCTTCTCTGCAGCAATAATTATCCTCCCTATCCAGGACGTGGAGAAGCAGTATTCACGGAATTGCTTGCAAATCAATTAGCCTCAAAGGGTATTGAAGTTGCCGTAATAAATGCACCACAGAGAATAACATCTCTAATCCATTGGGAAAATGGCATCCATGTTTATGACATGCCAGGATTTGATCCTGAAATCATAGAACGATTATCAAAGGTAGGCGTTAGTGCAAAAGAGATTGAACAAAAAATTATTGCCCGCTACCAAGCGTTATTAAGAGAAACTGCTGATGTTTTTGAAGAAGTAAAACCGGATATTCTCCATACATCTTCCGTTTTGGCTTTTTCCTCACAAATTTGGCCTGTAGCCAAAAAGATGGGAATCAAAGTTGTCCATACCCTATGTGAGTATCATTTGCTCTGTAAAAACCAAGAGATGTTCTTAAATGACGTTCCCTGCACTGAACTATGTTCACCCTGTCAGGTTCCTATGGCGAAGCATCTTGAACATGTGAAATCAATCTATGCTCTTGGGGCCGTTAGCAATAATGTTCTTCAACGCCATTTAGATCATGGTTTCTTTGCTAACATCAAGCATCAAAAAATCATTCCCTATGGAACTCCTGTAAACCAAACCCAAAACCATATTAGGCAACAGGGGGAACCTCTAAATATTGGATATATCGGACGTGTTAGTCCTGGGAAAGGTGTCACTTGGCTGCTTGAACAGGTTAGCGAACTCTCAGTAGATAATTGGCTTCTATGTGCTGCTGGAAATGGTGACGCTGAGTATATTGATAAACTTAAAGCACTATATCCAAAGCCAAAGTTTACATTCCCCGGCTTCACAAATAGAGATCTATTCTTCAGTCAAACGGATGTTTTGGTTGCTCCCCCCCTCATTGAAGAACCCTTTGGTCTCGTTCTGATAGAGGCTTTAGCTGCTGGTGTACCTGTAATAGCCTCCAACCGGGGAGGAATTCCTGAAGTGGCCGAGAAATCGAAAGGAAAAATTTTCCTTTACGATCCAGAAAAACCAAATGATTTCAAATTTTTGATTGAGAGATTTATTCGCAATCCTGAGTATTTAGACAAACTAAGAAAGCAATGCAGAACTGTTGCTATAGAAAATTTCTCCGTCGATAAAATGTGTGAATCTTATCTAGAGCTTTATCAAACAGTACTTTAAATAACGCCAGCTTTTTCAAGAATAGCGGCTATACGATCTTCAAAATTTTCATCAATTGGTTTGGGGATGAGATAATTACAGCCTGAAGCAAATGATTGCTGAATATCATTAACTTGAGAATTAGCTGTAACGGCAATTATTGGATTACTAAACCCTTTGGCTCGAAGTTCTTTTGCTGTTTCATAACCTGATATGTTAGGCATATTCATATCAAGGAGCAAAACATCTGGTTGGGTTTCAAGGGCGCGCACCAAAGCAACGTCACCATCAATAGCCGTATCAACTTCATGACCAACAGCTATCAACCGTTGTTTGATTACACCTAGTACTGTTTCTTCATCATCAACAACTAGAAACTTAACCATCCCGACAACCTAATAAATATTTCATCCTGGCATCTTAGATGGTATTTATAAATAAAGTATTGATGAATAAAGGTGAATCAGGTTTTGTCATGTGCCTCTACTTGCATTTGAACATAATTACCTCCACATTAAGAGGCTAAATCTTTATGGAGACTCAGTTTTTTGATCTTTGGTGATATTTCAACGAGCGAGGCTGCGGACACAATTCTTGCTCATACAGTCCGCACGGATAAGACAGTGTTCAAGAAAGGTCGTATTCTTTCTCTGGAGGATACTGAAGAACTCATTGCTGCAGGGCGAAAACAGATTTTGGTTGCACAGTTGGAAGAAAATGACGTGCATGAAGATGAAGCAGCCGCTGTTCTTGCAAAATCCCTTACCGGTGAAAACATCAAACTTTCCCCCCCTTTTACCGGTCGTTGTAACTTATATGCTGAAACTCATGGTGTCTTGATCGCAGATTCAGAGTCCATGATGGCGGCCAATCTGATTGATGAATCTCTCACGATCGCGACCCTCCCCCAATATAGAGCGGTATCGCCGGATGAATTAATCGGAACCGCAAAGATTATTCCTTTCTCTGTTCCAAAAGCTACTCTGAAACAGATTGAAGAACTATCAGCTACCAAGAAACCAATCCTCCAAGTAAAAGCTTTCCAGCCTTACACTATTGGTTTGATAGTCTCGAGGCTTCCAAACACGAAAAAATCTCTCTTAGATAAAGCCGCTAAAGCTATGAAGACCCGCCTAAAAAAGTTAGGTAATCGGGTATCCATGCAAATACGTTGCTCCCATGACCAAGAAAGCGTAGCAGAAGCGGTTAAAGGGATGGTGGATAATCATTGTGACATTATCCTGGTCATTGGTCCTTCAGCAACTGTCGACCGTCGAGACGTCGTACCATCCGGGTTTTGCCTAGCGGGAGGAATTATTGATCTTTTCGGCATACCAGTTGATCCAGGGAATTTATTACTCCTAGGACAACTCAGGGAAAGCAAATTAGTAGGAGTGCCAGGCTGTGCCCGCTCCCTTGCCCTTAATGGCTTTGATTTCATTCTCCAGCGCCTTTTGGCTGGTTTGGAAATTAGCCGTGAGGATATTGCACAACTGGGGCTTGGTGGCCTGCTGAAAGAAACTCCAAACAGACCTCAACCGAGAGAATAATCAGACTATTTCTGGTGCGCTCTTTTTAGAGGCACGGATATTAATAATTCCAACACCAAACAGTGTAATGGCTCCTCCGATGATGAACCTAAGTGACAGTGGTTCATTAAGAAGAAACACCCCAAAGGAAACGCCAAATACGGGCGCTAGCAATCCAAAGGGTGTCAAAATATTAATGGCATAACGCTGAATGAGAAAATACCACCCTGAATGGGCTATAAGCGTTGTGATCACTGCGGAAAACACTAAAGCCCCCCACCCTAATAAGCTAGCATTGGCGATTGCTTCCCACTGTCCATCTTCAAAGAGAAGAGACAGAACCAGCACTTGAGGGAAGCAAATTGCACTTACCCATGCTTGGAGTTCAAATACTCCTACCCCTTGCAATTTCCTCATAAGGATCAAGCTGCCTGAAACAGATAATGCTGCAAGGGCAACTAAGATCACACCATCAAGTTGCTCTAAAATAATAGGATCAAATCCTAAAACCATAACCCCTGCAAAGGCTAACGTTATCCCAAATATCCTTTTCCAACCAATATGTTCTCCCAAAAACAATACCGCTAACAAAAGTGAAAATGGGGCAACGAGTTGGATGGTAATGGCAACTGCAGAAACACCGCCAGCGGCCTGGATCCCAAGATAAAGTAGGACAAAGTGTACGCTGCCTGACGTCACTGCGACATAAAAAATTGCTTTCATTTTTCCAGGTAGGAGCTTGAGGTAGAAACAGAGGATAACCGCAACCAAACCAAAACGCATGGTGGTGAAGAGCAAGGGAGGGAACTCAGAAAGACCTAGCTTCGCTGTCAAAAAGGAAAAACCCCAAATCAAATTAATCAACAGGGCCAAGGCGATATGGCTAGATTTCATATAGGAAAACTTTCAGCAATTAAAATGCGGAGTATCATACTTCCTTTTTAGAGTAGTTGATGATTAGGGTGAACCTAGAGGGCCTTAACCTATAAGACAAGACAATCCAACACTTGGTTTATTTCTTATTACATGAAGTTAATATGAACTATTTAATTGGAAAGTTCCTCATTTTCTGTTCAAATCATCAAAACCAGCCAACAATATTTAGGGTATGCCAATGCTATTATATGATTGTTCAACTGCACCGAGTCCCCGTCGTGTTCGTATTTTTATGGCAGAAAAATCTATTGATATTCCAGTCAAACAAGTAGACCTCCGCAATAAAGAACAGCTCTCTGATGAATATAGAGCGATTAACCCACAATGTGACGTTCCTTTTTTAGTTTTAGATGATGGAACAGGTATTGGTGAGGTAGAAGCTGTTTGTCGTTATCTTGAAGATGCATTCCCCGAAACACCCCTCATGGGAACGACGGCAAAAGAAAAAGGGTTTATCTCTATGTGGAACCACCGAATTGAAATGGGAGGATTAATGGCAATTGCTGAGGTTCTTCGTAATTCAAGCCCTGCCTTTAAAGACAGAGCCCTGCCCGGCCCTGATAACCGCACACAAATTCCTGAATTAGCAGAAAGAGGAAGACAACGAATAGTTGATTTTTTCCAAACTCTTGATACACAGCTTGAAAAAACTCCATATATCGCTGGAGAGAAATATTCATTTGCCGATATCACAGCCCAAGTAACCGTCGACTTCGCAGCTTGGATTAAAGTAGTAATCCAAGATAGCCAAACGCACCTCAAAAAGTGGCATGACGAAATTTCAGCTCGACCGAGTGCTAAATAATAAGTTGAAGCTAGTTCGATGAGTTCTTGAGCATAAACTTAGAATAATTCCTATAAAAAATATAATAAGCGTTAATTATTATTAAAATAACACTTGCTCAATACGTATCAAATCTGGCTAGATAAAAAAATATTCAAAAAGATTTATAGCTATGCCTAACCTTAAAGTTGTTATTATTGACCCCCACCAAAGATCACGTGAGCGGATTATGAATATCCTCACGAGCAATGGTCATGACTGCACAGGATTTAACACCATACCTGATCAGGTTTCAGAACTTGATGAGATTAAAAAGGAGGTCGGAGGCATACTCCTCTCCCTTTCTTTTGACTTGAAAGCTGTCTCTGAGTTCACCAGAAATCTTGTTCGCAGCAAAAAATATAAACATGTACCATTGATTGGTGTCCTTGGAGATGACCCAGATGCTCATAATAAACTTGAGTGGGAACGGAAAGATTTTTTCCATTTCTTAGAAACAGAGCCTTCTGAAGTCGCCCTTCTCCATATAGTTGAGACTACATTAAGTAGCTACAGAAGTTCCGTCTCTCTAGTTACCGAGCTTAAAACCAGAACATCCGCCATTGGCCTGATTACGTCAGGGACATTTCACTTAAAAACACTGAGGGAATGTGAAGCGCTAACGACAATGCTTTCTTTAGCCTGCCCAGAGCCAACCGCAGTTGCCCTTGGACTTTCAGAACTTCTTGTCAATGCAGTTGAACATGGTAACCTTGGCATAACATATGCCGAAAAAACGGATCTGATGAGCCATGGTGGTTGGGATATTGAGGTACAAAAACGCCTCGCTGACCCCGAAAACTGTCAAAAAAATGTTGAAGTCAAATTTATCAGAGATGAAAAACAAATCATCATAAAAGTAACCGATGAGGGTGGTGGGTTTGACTGGCAACATTTCCTTACAGAAACCCCTGTAACTGCAAATTCGAGACATGGCAGAGGTATTTCTCTTGCTAGGACCATGGGCTTTACATCTTTGGCGTACAATGAAAAAGGTAACAGCGTTACGGCGACAGTCGACCTGTATGATGAAGCAATGCTGGCAAAGCTATCGATGAAGAGCCAAATGTAGGGGCGTTCTTGAGTGTGGAATTTTGAAGACAAAGTTATACCGCGCCACATGATAGCTCGGATCAAAACCATAAAAATTTAACTTCATCCGCTCAAGTTCTTCCTTGCGGTATTGCTCTAAGGGCTTTTCAGCTTCATCGACTTGTCGTTGACTTTTCTTATCAGCTAACAGTGAGGAGTAATCACCAGATTGAGCCAGGTTTTGGGCAAAATTTTCGACTTGAGAAATAAATTTTCCATCAAAAACCTCGTCCAACAATCCTTTTTCCTTGGCTTCGACACATCCAAGCGGCAAACGGTTTCCCATGATGGTCTCTGAGGCTTCTTGCCCAGCCCGTCGAGGCAAAACATAGGTCCAATACTCCGACCCAAACAAATTCCCCATATTTTTATAGTGGGGATTTAAGATAATTCCTTCACGCCCTAAAACCTTATCGGCACACAGCCCTAAGAACACGCCCCCTGCCCCTGCATTGCCATTCATCGCGGCAACAGTGAGCTGGTTTTCGGTGGTGATGATGGCGCGGCACAGGTCATCCATAGCATTAATGTTCTGCCAGGATTCATCGGCCGGACTTTCAGCCATTTCAATGGTATTGAGATGAATACCATTTGACCAAAAATCGCTCCCGCCCATGAGGACTAAAACTTTTGTATCTCGTGACGCGGCTTGCTTGTAAGCCTCAAGCAAACGTTGACATTGGTCCGTACTCATCGCCCCGTTATAAAAAGGGAAATGAAGGTATCCAACTTCACCTTGTCGCTCATACCAGATATCTTGCCATGAGGATTGCTCGACAACGGGAACGTTGCTTAATTGATCCCCAAGGACATTAACCGCAGGAAGCTTGAAGGTTTTCTCTCCTTCACGTCGTTCTTTCAGATGAGTTATCCAGACAGCTCCATCTGTAGTACCGACACAAATAGCCCCATTTTTTTGAGCAATGACCTCTCCAGACTCACCTTTAAGGCTTTTCTCTTCGTGAGCATCAAAGAGGAAGCAGTCTAGGCCTAGAATATTATCCCGAACCCCAGGAAATCCATCTGCCGCCCTGATTTTACGAAGAACAGTCGCTGTAACGTCATTATCCCAATCAACAGAACGAACATCCTGCTTCATCAAATCCCGCCAACCATTCATATCCGTCAACGCCCGCGGTGTAGGTTTATTCTCAACGGCTTCCAGAACCCCTTTAACAGCAGCCTCCATCACTTCTTGGCGATAAAGGCTTCCCTTTGCGGCAAGGCGCATCGAGAAGTTATTTGAGGCCCAGATCGCCCCGGCATCCATTTCTGCATCAGCCTGAAGAATAGTCACACCCCACTCTTCTTTGCCCTCAAGCACCGCCCAATCCAAGGAGGATGGCCCCCGATCTCCAACAGGACCGGGATGAACAATCAAGCAAGTATGGTTTTTCCAAATTTGTTCCGGGATCGCACGGCGCAGGTAGGGCGCAATGATGAGGTCAGGCTGATACTGCTCAACCGCTTCAATGGTCACTCGATCGTTAATATCGTACTCAATGGAAACCTTATGCCCCCGTTGGCGCAACTCGACAAAAAGGCGTTGGGTCAAACTATTGAAGGCATGGGTCAGGAAGAGGATATTCATCTTTAGCAAATTCTCGGGAGCTGTTCACCGGCAAGCCAGTCAATAACGCGACCACCGCCAAAGGAGGTTTCCATTTGAACGAAGTTGTGGTCGTCCTCAAGCACTTCTCCAATAATTGACGCCTCTTTCCCCAAAGGATCACTTTTCATGGCCTCTAGAAGCTTCTCAGCGTCCTCAGGGGCACAAATAGCAATAAGTTTACCCTCATTGGCCACATAGAGCGGATCAAGCCCTAGAAGCTCACAGGCGCCTTTTACTTCAGGTCTGAGGGGAATAGCGTCTTCATAAACCTTAATTCCAACATCTGACTGCATGGCAACTTCATTTAAAACCGTTGCCAACCCTCCCCGAGTTGGGTCTCGAAGGACTTTCATCTCAGGAACCACAGCAATCATTTTTTCCACCAAATGGTTGAGAGCAGCGGAATCTGAAAGAATTTCTGTTTCAAAATCAAGGTTCTCGCGTTTCGACATAATCGCGACACCATGGTCACCCAAGGTCCCATTGATCAAAATTTTATCGCCAGGACGAGCTTTCTCTCCCGAAGGCGCAACCCCATCAGGCACAACACCAATGCCTGTTGTCGTAATGAAAATGCCATCCCCTTTGCCTTTTTCGACTACCTTGGTATCCCCTGTCACAATGGATACACCAGCTTCCGAGGCGGCTTCCGCCATGGACTGCACGATCTTTTGCAAATCAGCCAGAGGAAACCCTTCTTCGAGAATAAAGCTTGAAGACAGATAAAGAGGTTTCGCCCCGCCCATCGCCACATCGTTGACGGTACCATGGACCGCCAAAGAGCCAATATTGCCTCCAGGAAAAAACAGAGGGGAAATCACGAAACCATCCGTGGTCATCACCATGCGTCCTTTAGGAGCCTCAAAGCAGGCTTGATCGTTGCCCGCATTGAGTAGGTCATTATCAAAGGCTTTGCGGAACATATCGTCAATCAGTTGGGCCATAGAGCGCCCCCCACTGCCATGGGTTAAATCGACTTTTCCGTTTTTAATATCAAGGGGATGTAGGTTAGGTCTTTTCATCTAGGCAGGAATCCTCTCATCCCGAAAACGTCCATAACTGTAGTAAGCGGCGCAGGCGCCTTCGTTGGAAACCATGCAAGAGCCCATAGGATTTTCAGGGGTGCAACCTTTGCCGAACAGCTTGCAATCAGTAGGTTTTTTCATACCTCGCAAGATAGCTCCGCATTCACAGGCTTTGTTATCAGCAACTGAAGTGACTGGAATATCAAAGCGTTTTTCGGCATCGAATTCAGCAAATTCTTTCTTTATTTGCAAGGCGCTATAAGGAACGACACCCAACCCTCGCCATTCGAAACTGCGGCGAAGCTCAAAAACTTCTGCAACTAAATTTTGCGCTTTCAAATTCCCCAAACGAGTTACCGCTCGAGAGTATTGGTTCTCCACTTCCGCCCGCCCCGTGTTGAGTTGGCGCATGAGCATCAGAATGGATTGCATCACGTCGAGGGGTTCAAAACCAGAGATAACAACAGGACGTCCATATTCTTCGGCAAAGAACTCATAAGGTTGACAACCAATAACCGCACTAACATGGGCCGGGCCTAAAAAGCCATCAAGTGGCACCGTTCCCAGTTCCCGCACTTCAGGGCTTTCGAGAATATTCATGATGGCTGAGGGGGTTAGCACATGGTTACAAAAGACCGAAAAATTCTTAAGGCCCATGGCTTGTGCTTGTTTAATCGCCATCGCCGACGGTGGCGTTGTTGTCTCAAAACCGAGACCAAAGAAAACAATCTCTTTGTCTGGGTTTTCCGATGCAATGCGAATGGCATCCATGGAAGAATAGACCATACGAACGTCAGCACCATCCGCCTTCAGCTTCATCAAGCTGGTTCTTTTTGATCCTGGAACGCGAAGCGTATCCCCATAAGTACAAAGGGTTACACCATTTTCTTTAGCTAACGCTATAGCATTGTCAATGCGCCCTACAGGTAGAACACAGACCGGACAACCTGGACCGTGGATCATTTTAACTTCCGGGGGCAACAGGTCTTGAACTCCGTACCGAAAGACCGCATGGGTATGCCCGCCACAGAACTCCATAAAGTGATAACGCTGGCCAGGAACAACTTCAGTCGCAATCTCTTTGGCTAAGCCTTTAGCGGCTTTACCATCACGAAATTCATCTACGTACTTCACGAGACCTGCTCCGCAGCACCGAGCTCTGCCATTTCAGCAAACAGAGCAATGGTTTTTGCCGCTTCCTCTGCATCAATTTTTGACAGCGCATAGCCCACATGAATGATCACGTAATCTCCAAGGCCAGCATCAACCATGGCAAGAGAAACCTCTTTACGAACGCCATCAACCTCGACCTTCGCCATATCACCCTCTAATAGCTCAACGATCTTTGCTGGAATTGCTAAGCACATGTCTAATGGCTCCCTTTAATCTTCATGGCAACAGCCCAGGCTTGGCCTAAGCTTAACCCTGGATCACCTGGCCCTGTCTTTGAGGGGAACATGACCTTTAGCCCCCTCTTCTGCAATGCTTCCGTGAGGTTTTCTCGCAAAACCTTATTAAAAAAACATCCCCCACATAGGGCGATAACTTTAGTTTTCGTACCTTCAACCAACTGGGTTGCTACATCATCTAAACCCGCGACAAGGGTTCCATGGAACAGGTTAGCCCCTTCAACTGGGTCCATGCCAACGAGTTTACCCATCAAAGGCATGAAATCCAACGATCCCTGGTCGCTTGTCCATCCTTCGGGGTCAACTATTGGCGTTGTCACCATGGCTTCTAAGGCCATAGGCGCCTCCCCTTCAAACTCAGACACCAACTTAACTCCAAGAAGACCACAAGCTGCGTCAAACAAACGCCCTCCACTTGAGGTCAAAGGGCTGTTGACATTCTTGGTCAGCATCTGAGCAACAATAGAGGCCCCTGGTATATCTTTGTAGAGTTCATTGATTTCATCTTCTCGACCAAGCTCATGAAGTACCGCAGCCCCCATGCGCCAAGGTTCTCGAGCAGCAATATCCCCACCGGGCTGCTTGATTAACCGAAGGTAGCCAAAACGCTTGTAGGTAAAGGCATCGACAAAAAGGGCTTCCCCACCCCAAGATTGGTTTTTATGCCCCAAGCCAAACCCATCCATGGCAAAACCTAAAACCGGGTCAGTATAGTTATGCTCTGCCATCACCGTTGCTACATGCGCATGATGGTGCTGAACGGCGACGGCCTCCATGTCTGACTGCTTGGCATAATGAGTTGAGTAAAAATCTGGATGTAGGTCATGGGCTGCATAGGCTGGTTTCACCCCAGCCTCGTCAATCATGCGCTCGACCATAACCTCAAAAGCTTTGATCGCCTCGACACTGCCGATATCGCCGAGATTAGGCGACATCAAGGCTTCTCCATCCTTTAAAACCGTTATGGTATTTTTTAAATACGCCCCCAAGCCAAGAATAGCCGGTCCTTTATAGTCTATAGGTAGGCGAATGATATCGTCGCTCACGCTGCCCCCTGCTTCGCCTTTTCAAGCCCCTGAGCAATCCATTCATACCACTCTTCAAGACCTTCACCAGAGGTGGCAGAAAGCTGAATGATGCGAATATCACTTTTCACTTGGCGGGCATAATCAATGCATTTTTCGACATCAAAATTAAGATACGGCAGCAAATCAGTTTTGTTGAGGATCATGATGTCAGCAGCGTGAAACATATCCGGGTACTTAATTGGTTTGTCTTCTCCTTCAGTAACCGAAAGGATAGCAACCTTATGGGCTTCACCAAGATCAAAAGCTGCAGGGCAAACAAGGTTTCCTACGTTCTCAATAAACAGGACGCTTCCGTCTTCTGGTTCAAGTTGCTTCAAGGCATGCCCAACCATATGAGCATCTAAATGACACCCCTTCCCCGTATTTACCTGGGTGGCTTTCACCCCTGTTTCCCGAATACGGTCCGCATCATTGCTGGTTTGTTGATCTCCTTCGATCACCGACATAGCTTGGCGATCTTTGTTGTCATCAATGGTACGGGTGAGAAGCGTGGTTTTACCTGAACCAGGACTTGAGACTAAATTAAGGGCAAAGATGCCTTTATCGGCCAGTATTTGGCGGTTTCCTTTGGCATACATATCGTTCTTGCCAAGAATATCTTGTTCTATCTGGACAATTCGAGATTGCTCAATCCCTGGAATATGAACGCCACCAATTCCCTTGCCAAAATGGATGTCACCTTGGGCATCTGCTTCAGGGCTTTTCTCATGCTCATGGCTGTGTGGGTGGTCATGTGAGTGACCGTGATGATGGTCGTGGGAATGGTCGTGTGTGTGATGATCGTGGCTATGGGGTTTTTGCCCATCCACTGTACCTTGACCGCAGCCACATACAGTACACATTATTTGACCTCCAATTCTTTAATTCTCATCTCATCACCGCTAGTGATTTGTATCTGATAACTACCACAGTCTGGGCAAGCATCGAAACGTTCTGCGACAAAAACAGACTTTTCGCAGGGCATGCACCAGCCCGTCCCCTCTACTTTGATAATTTCAAGTTCAGCATCTTCTGCGACTGACCCTTTAGTCACAACATCAAAACCAAAACGTAAAGCCTCGATTTCCACACCAGCCAAAGCGCCAATTTCAAGCCATACTTTAACGACAGATTTATAGTTCTGTTCTTTGGCTTGGTCCTCAATAACTTGAACAATGCCTTCACAAAGAGACATTTCATGCATCAGGCAATCCTCAGGTTAAATGCTACACAAGGATCAATCGCACAGACAACGAGTTTCGCTTGTTCAAGTAAGATTTCATCATTGTCTGCCTTCAAATTTTTCAAGGCTTTTGCAGCACACCCCTGAGGGTGAAAATTCCATTCTGTTGGAGCCAAAATCTTGTAATCCGTGATCTTACCATCGTCAATCTGAACACCATGGACCAAACGACCACGAGCCGCTTCAATCTGCGACAATCCATTTCCAGGCTTATTCAATGTTATTTGCGGAATAGCTTCACCTTCAAGCAAACGCCTCATTTGGCTTGGAATATTTGCCAACTCTACCAACAAAGCCGTTAAGCGTGTTAATAACCCAGACCCATGATGCTTTTGAATATCTCTAATCAATTGATTATCAGCACAACGCGTCAGAGCGGTTGTCTCTTGTGGAATATTGTCCCAAACAGGCCGGGCAACAAACTTTGGATTATTAAGCGATTCAAACAACTCATGTGCATCAAATTCAGGTAATGGTTCGATAGGTTTTCCCCCACCCACCTCTTGCCAACCTTGTAAGCTAACTTTTTCAATTAAATTTGCTGCCTGTGTCAAATCATTGAAGAACCAATCTTCTAAATCTGATTTATCACTACGTTGGAGCCAATCCATTAGCTTTTCACCGAAGACAGCCTTTTCTAAATAATTCTCTAAAGTTGAAATTTGAGTTTCAACAAAGGTTTCATCTGTAGCTGCATTGCCCCCCAAAACGAAGACATTCCCTAAAGCTTTTTTAATATTTTGAGCTAAAGGCATGATTTCCTTAATCAGAGGGGAAGCAACTGGCTCCCCCCAATCAATTGCAATACGAGTGATATGCTCCCTAGCAGTTTCTGCCCAAACAGCCATTTGACGGGTTGATCGTGTTTGATCAGAAACCTCAAGACCTAGCGCTTGTTCACAGGCCTCAAGAGCTACAGAAGTTTGGGCTATACCACAGATACTGTAGAGTGATGGCATTAAGGCAATTGTTTCTTCTGGTGTTTTACCATGAAAAAAAGAGGCCATTTGCAGCGGACGAGATGAGACTATATTTACCTTCTCTATCTGTTCTTCTTTTTTATGCAGGGTGATTTCTAATCGTCCCTCAACACTCATCTGTGCTTCCTTAGCTGAACTGGCTAGAACCTAACTTAGAGTAATATCTAAGCAGGTGTCGAGCCGCCTTGGAATTGTCCCCGTAACAGCTCACGTCTGTTAATAGGCTCATTTTTAACTTCCTTGAGGGTGACTTCACCGTCAACAACTGGGTTTTTAGCGGCGCACTCTTTTTGCTTGATGGTTTCCATCTCTTCGCCTGCTAGGAACATAGCAAAACGTTCTTCATCAAGTTCGTTCTCAGCGTTTTCATTCTCAACCATAAGAATTTCATGGAAAGCAACAGCCCCGGCAACGGCATGGTCGTGATATTCGAACTCATGCATGGGGGAATAAAGGGCAAAGCTGTAATAAATGCCAATCCCTTCTATCTCATTGGCTAAGAATTCATAATTTCGAGCAGGAAAAGAAAAAGATTTTTTATCTCCAATCTTAACGTCACTCCAGTCATCATCTTTGCCAGAAAAAACGACTAAACTCATCATCCAAGAAGTTAGAACGATACCGATCGTCCGCCCTTCATGCTCTTGAAAACCTACTGTTTCTACGTTGATTTTAGAGTTAACAATAGGTAGGCCAGCCATGCTTTCATCGTTAATTTTGGTAAAAATTTCTTTGACTTCGACGGCCAAATCTTGAGGGTTTTTCATACGCTTAAGCTCCTACTGAAGGCTTGCCGATATCAGGAAAATAATGATCAATGTCTACGTTCTCTTCACCGTCCATTATAGCGGTAAGTCCATCGAGAGCGCTACCGATCTGCACCGCTTCTTCTTCTGTGAGAACTTCTCGGGCAGAGCCGAGGAAATTAAGAACCCAAGTTCCAACGGGTTGATTACCGATCAACATCATATTGACCTCTTCTACTCCGTTGCGGCCTTCACAGCGGGCAACAAAATCGCCCGCTTCAATTACTTTAACCGGTACGCCTACGCACATGCCTTTGTTGCTTCCAATTTAGCCTGTTCAGCCCAATAGCACGGAAGAGGCGTCTCCCGTTTTTCTAAAACAACTCCGATATCCTCAAGCTCTTTGAGAAGCATATTCACCATTTCAGGCAATCCTTCGTTGGCTTCATCACTGAGGCCAAGCTTGTTTTCCAAATGATGCGGTACCATTCCTAAGATGGTCACGTGTTCAGGTGAATCATCACTTAAAGTCAACAAAGCTAAAAGATCAGACAAGCCCAGTTGATGGTTTGACAGTTTCGTCTGGAAGAAGGCTGGCACCTCATCGTCGGTGATACGAATCAGAGTCCCGAAGGGAGCCCCGGTATTAATAGCATCGGTAACAATCAGGTGCTTAACACCTCGCATGGGCTCTAAGAGTTCGGTCCCGGTTGTTCCACCATCCATAACCTGGATGTGGTCTGGGATGATGTACTGGCTCTCGAGTTCTTCGACAGCCCTTACACCTACCCCCTCATCTTGCATGAGCAAATTGCCCATGCCGATGACCAGGATGTCCGTTTTCTTATACATTAAAGTGCCTTAACTTTAACGATCTCTTTTTTCTCCGTGTCGACCATATGGATCGCACAAGCGATACATGGATCAAAGGAGTGAACAGTCCGTAAAACTTCCAGAGGGTTCTCTGGATCAGCAATTGGATTGTCCATGAGAGATTGCTCGTAGGGCCCAGGTTGATCATCTGAATCCCGTGGACCTGCATTCCAGGTGCTCGGAACAACAGCTTGATAGTTCTTGATTTTTGCGTCTTCAATAACAACCCAGTGTGACAAAGCACCACGAGGTGCTTCATGGAAACCAAAGCCTTCGATTTCACCTTTCGGGAAGACCGGAGAATTGAAGGTATCCAAATCACCAGAGGCAATGTTCTCAACCAACTTGGTCCATTGATCCCGAAGAACATCCATCATCACACCACAGCGGATTGCCCTAGCTGCATGACGACCAATAGTCGAATTCAGAGCAGTCAATGGAACTTCCGAAATACCACCAACAGTTTTAATGACACCAATGGCATCGTTGAGATATTTAGTATAACGAGGCTCACCAGCAGCAACATTGGTAAAGACGTTAGCCAGAGGACCAACTTCAGCCCTTTTGCCATAGAAAGTCGGTGCTTTAACCCATGAATACTGCCCTTCATCTTGGAAGTCGGTATATTGAGGATTGGTTTCACCTTTGTATGGGTGCAGAGCTTTATCACCTTCATACCATGCGTGCTTGGATGATTCAGCCACACCATCACGGAAGTAAGGATCGTTGAAGTTATTAATCGGTTTAAAGGTTGATAGATCACCACCTTCAATAAACCCACCCAGGGTATCAAACTTGGTCCCTTTGGTATCTTGCGGGCAATCTGGAACGGATAGGTAATTGGTTACCCCGCCGCCATAGTTTGTCCAGTCAAGATAGAAAGCGCCAATGGCCGGTACGTCAGTCATGTAAGCAGACTTAACGAATTTCTCCAGTTTATTAATGAAGCCTTCAATCAACATCAAACGCTCAATATTTAGAACAGATGGTGCATCATGACTAATGGAGTTACTGATACCACCAACAGCAACGTTTTGAATGTGGGGGCTTTTGCCGCCCAGGATCGCCACGATTTTGTTAGCGTGGTTTTGAACGTCGAGAGCTTGCAGGTAGTGGGCCACAGCCATAAGGTTAACCTCAGGCGAAAGTTTCATGGCTGGGTGACCCCAGAAACCACTGGCGAATGGACCTAACTGACCGCTTTGAACGAATGTTTTTAAACGTTCTTTAACGGCTGTCATTTCGTGGACACCGTTAAGCTCCCAACCTGACAGGCTTTCAGCCAATTTAGCGGTCGCTGCAGGATCAGCATCAAGAGCTGAAACCACATCGACCCAATCAACTGCTGACAGGTGATAGAAGTGAACAATATGATCCTGAATAGCGTGTGCGGTTTGGATGATATTCCGAACCAGTTGTGCATTAACAGGAATTTCCATCTGCAAGGCATTCTCTACAGCCCGTACAGAGGTAATAGCGTGCACTGTGGTGCAAACCCCACAGAAACGCTGGGTGTACATCCAGGCTTCCCGTGGGTCACGGCCAATCAAGATTTTCTCAATACCGCGCCACATTTGGCCTGAAGACCAAGCTTTAGTTACTTTTCCGTCGTCCACTTCCACATCAATGCGTAAGTGACCTTCGATCCGGGTAATTGGGTCAACTGTAATACGTGTCGTCACGATTTCTCTCCTTAATCGAATTTCTTACGCGTGCTCGCCACGATGAAAGACGGGCATGGTTTTAACGATGACCAGATAGGCCAAAATTTCTATAGATATGACGCCAAGTGTCACCATAATTTCTGAAACAGATGGGAAATAGCTGTACCCTGGTCCTGGATCATAGGTGAACAAGAAGGCATTGAAGCGGTATAGCGCTCCCGCAAATAGCATTGAGACCGCAGCAATCAATAATTTACTGGGGTTTTGCCGTTGGCTAGGTAACGCTATGATAAGCGCAGGGATGATAAATAGAGCCGTTTCGATGAGAAACATGAGACTACTAAAATCACCAGCGAAGATCAGACCCAATTTACCTTGAACACCCAAGACAACGAAGCGAATAGCGAGAAAAGCGAACATCAACCCAACCGCGACTTTGCCAAGTACGGCAAGCAACGGTGTTTCATTGGGGCCTCCGAAACTTGCCTTGGAAAACGAAGCTTCAAAGATCACGATCGAATAACCCATGATGAGCGCAGTCAAGACAGCCAGTAAAGGTTGGAACTGCATGACCTGCCACAGAGGATCAATCTTGTAACCCATGATTATCAACATCGAGCCAAGCGAGCTTTGGTGCATCGTTGGCAACAAAACACCAAGAGCGATGAAGAAAAACAGAACTTTATCAAGTACCTTGATCAGCCCTTGAGCACCTATTTTTTCTAGAAATACTGGCGAGAATTCGATAATCAAGACGATAATATAAAGCGAGACACATAAACCCACTTCAAGCATTACTGAATTAAAATTCCAATTCCATGGAAGCATAATATTATAGAACTGCCACCAACGACCCATATCGAAGATAGCGCCAAAACCACCGAGAGCGTAGCCAAACAAGCTAGCTAACAAGGCTGGACGAACCAGTGGATGGTATTTTCCTTTATTGAAAACATACACGGTGAATGCCAAGGCATAACCGCCGCAAGCGAGGCCCGTTCCGATGATAACATCGTAAACAACCCAGATGCCCCATGGGAAGCCACCATTGATATTTGCAACGGAGCCCATACCGTAGATGAAACGTTGAGCCATAAAGTAGATACTAATGGCAACGATAATTGAGAAAAAAATGAAGGTCGGTGTCAAGATGCGCCCACCGATCGGTTTATAAGTACTCATGAGTCGCCTCCTTCACCATCACTGTCAATATTGCGTTTAACCACGAATGATAGGCCAGCCAGTGCAACGGCTGGGAGAGCCAAATAGCTGTAGAGGGTGTGCTGGACACCTTCAGACATAGAAGCATAAGAACGCTCCTCTAGAGGTGGCATGCCCAACTTGTCAAAAGATATTGAGGAAATATGCATAACATTAGTCCCCCCCGCCTCTTTTTCACCCCAAATATGGTCTTTATAATTTGGTACAGGTTTTTCGTGATAGCTGTCAGGTTTGCTAAGATCACCCATTGGATAATTATAGATGTCTCCCGGTTTTAGTGCTGTACGACGCTTGGCTTCTTCCAGCAATTGCTTACGAGTACCAAACAGAGTTGCACCAGTTGGGCATGCTTCTGCACAACCAGTCATTTGCCCCTTATCAATACGTTCCACACCTTTTTGATTACACATTTGACATTTGTGTATCTGCCCAAAAGTCTTGTCGTATTCAAACTGTGGCACGTTATATGGGCAAGCAGTCATACAAGTACGGCAACCGATGCAAGCATCCGGATTATACGTAATAATTCCAGTTTTCTGTTGTATTTCTAAGGCCGTAACCGGACAAGCAGAAACACAGCCAGGATCGACACAATGCATACAACTCCGTTTTTCAAAGGCGAAACCGTCGGTTTCAGCATCTTTGGTTTTAGCCGTACCATTCTTGTAAACCTTTATGACGTTGAGCGTATCACCGGACAGGTCACGCGCTTCATCCCAAGCTTCGAGCTTACTCTCAATAACTGGGGACATGTCATTAACTTCCTTGCATTTGGCAACGCATGCTTTGCAGCCAACACACAAGGTTGAATCATAGAGCATACCGACAGCATTGTCGTTTACCTCTAGATTTGGCCTCGCTTCGGCTGTTTTGGAGCTAGCCATAACACCGCAAACTGTTGCAGCACTTGTACCTAAGGCTCCTTTGAGGAATTCCCTCCGTTTCATGAACCTTCTCCCTTAACCGTCTGAGCCAGAATCGCTTTCCGGAGTATTTCCTACTTTCTTTGCAGCCATCAAAGAGGCGCCAATTGCGGCACCAGCGGCCGCACCACCAAGTGCAGCTGCCGTAGGCGAAATGCCTGTGTCTTGTTGACGATCTTCAATAGTTGGGAAGCTGTTGGGCGGCGTGTGAGTTTCAACATTTGCCAAAGCAAACATTGGCTTATTAAAGCCAATACCTTCTTCAGAACAGCCGAAGCACGGATGACCAACACCAATAGGCCAAACACCACCACCAACGTTGTTAAATTCAAGGCTTGGGCAGTTGTTGTAAGTTTCAGGCCCTTTACAGCCCAATTTATACAGGCAATAGCCCAACTTGTGGCCTTCATCACCAAACTCAGTTGCAAAACGGCCTGCATCGAAGTGAGGACGACGATAACAGTTCTCATGGATCAAACGACCATAAGCCCACTTAGGGCGATTTTGTTGATCAAGAGGCGGTAACTTACCGAAGGTCACAAAGTATAGAACCGTACCAAGGAAGTTGGCAGGGTTTGGCGGACAACCAGGAATATTCACAACTGGTTTTCCTGGCAATACGGCTTGAGTGCCCTTAGCACCTGTAGGGTTTGGAGAAGCAGATTGTACCCCACCCCAGCTTGCGCATGAACCAAAAGCAACAATTGCAGCAGCACCTTCAGCAGCTTCTTTCGTAATGTGAAGCATGGTTTCGCCAGCAATCTTACAGTATACACCATCATCTTTAACCGGAATGGCGCCCTCAACCACTAACAAATACTTGCCGTGATTTTCTTTCATGGACTTTTTCTTCAACTCTTCAACTTTATGACCAGCACCTGTATCCAGGGTTTGGTGATAATCAAGAGAAATCATATCCAGGAGTAAATGCTCAAGAGATGGTTGCTCTGAGCGCAGAAGAGATTCTGTAGGCCCCGTACACTCCTGACCGTGCAGCCAAATAACGGGCGGCCGCATTTGTGGTTTTGCTGCGATGGCTTTTGCCATGGCAACTGCAGAGCTTGTTGAAAGTCCTAATGATGCTGCAACACCAGCGCAGTACTTTAAAAAAGTCCGCCGTGTTACGCCTAGCCGCTTTTCTACTTCTGAAAAGTCAAAGCCGCCTGTATCCAATTCTTGCTCAGCCATCTGGCTCCCCCGATTTATTTAGTTTCATCTCCCGCCCTTGAGCCATGACATAACCCAAGGGTGAATTACCTGGGCGCAATAGTAAGCAGTTTTCATGCCAAGATTTAAAAGTGGGGAAACATTGGGAAATAGTAACTTTTAGAACTTTATACGAAAGCAAGATGGATAGTTTCTTTGCAGTTTCACATCATATGGAATTTAACATTCCACTACAGCAAAGTTAATGGACAGTACAAACCATGCAAGGGTCAAAGGAGCGAACGATGTGCTGAACAACCACCGGGTTCTTTTCATCTGCTATAACAGGGACCCCTACCAGAGCACTTTCTAAAGGGCCAGATATGCCCGAACTATCACGAGGGGAAAAATTCCAAGTTGTTGGGGAAACGATCTGGTAATTTTCTATCCGCCCTTCCCTGACATGCAGCCAGTGACCAAGGCTTCCGCGGGCTGCTTCTGTCATACCAACAGCCTCGACCTCATCAGGCATTTTACCATGACTGCAAAATGGTTCTTTTATTTTGAAACCATCAACCCATTCTTCCATGATCGTCACTAGTCGAGCCGCTTCAATCAAACGACCAACAACCCTCGACAAAACATTGCTCCCACTTTTGTGGGCAAGGTTTATAATCAAAGGCTGACCTGCAATCAGTTGCCGCGCATATGCACCAACCTCAACCACCTTGCCATCCAACCGAGGAGCCTTACATAAGGTATAGGCATCTGCCTTATCCAGGTCTGGAAAGGTTTCTCCCTGCGAAGGATGACGCGTGTCACCGATCATCATGGAATGGGTTAAGTCTTCGGCAATCAATTGCGGATCAAGTTTACCTACCTCACCACGCCAAACACCTTGTGGGAATAAGCCATCGTAGGTTCCATAAGACATAGCATCGCAAGATGTTTTACCAACTTCCTCTAGAGCCAAGGATTGAGCGATTTTGAGGAAGAAACGGAAATCACCTTGTTCCATAGGCTGGTTATCAGCCCAAGAAAAAAGTTCTCCAAAACTAGAAAGTTCAAGAATTGCTTCTAGCTTATCCCCGAAGACCTTTTCTTCCAAAAACCGCCGTATTTCTGACAACACTGAAATAACCCGAACTCGATCTCCTTGATCAAGCGTTTTGGTTGTTCCTCCAGGCTGTATTGCGAGAGTGTGCGGCCACTTTCCTGCCAATATTCCAATTAGTTGTAGTAAATTCTTACGAGCAGGCAAGAAGTAACTAGAAGCTTCTCCTTGCATCGCCTTAAAACGTTTTTGAGCGGCTTCTCCCCATGGCTGATCCCCATAAGTATCACGGGCAAAATCTGGCATGAAGAACAGATAAAAATGAGTTAGGTGGTCGGCTAGATTTTCTGTAGCTGAAAGTAAATTAGTCGCTAACAATCCATTAGGCGCTTGCTCTAACCCCATCGCATTTCGCAAAGCAGAGGACGCTGCAACAGATTGTGAAATGGAACAAATACCGCAAATTCGAGGAGCAAAAACTAAGGCATCACCTGGGGTTTTCCCCTCCAAAATTTGCTCAAAACCTCGGTAAAGAGAGGAACTGACCCAAGCGGCTTCCACCTGATCATCTTTGATATCTAATTTAACTTCCAGATCGCCTTCAACCCGATTAAAGGGGCCAACAATTAAGCGTGTCAATTTTGGCTCTCCCCTCGGCGGGGTGGTATAATAATATGATCTGAGCGGGAATTTTTCTTCACCCGATCAGGGGTTGCCGATTTAGACAATGCCGCCAGAGCTACATACCAAGCTTTAGGCATATCAACGGGAAGTCCAACTGGCAGACCCGCTACAGTCGGTGTTTTCAAGAACCCTTCGGCCTTTTCAAATCCTGGGCTAGTGCAAGAGATACAAGAGTAGCCGGCATTGGTGCATGATGGACCGCCATTCCAGGTTCTAAAGTTACAATCCCCAGATGCCTGAGTTGCTTTACAGCCCAGTTTCTCCATCAGGCAACCTTTTTGCGACAGGTTTGCCGCACTAGCCTTATACTCATAAAACTCATTTCGAACACAGCCATGGTGCGCCAAATGGTCTGCAAACAAGCGAGGCCGGGCAAAGGCGTCTAAATCATCTGCCGTAAATTCACCACGAGAAAGGGAAACCAAAACTTCAGTAATCCAGCCAGGGTGTGGAGCACAGCCGGCAATATTGATCACTGGAAGCCCACTTTTAGAACGGAAATCATCCCCTAAAGCGCCGTGAGGTTGATCGCCTAAAAACTGCAATCCTCTAGCGTCTGTCGGCGTTGAATTGCCAGAAATAATACCGCCAAAGGCCGCGCATGATCCAACCGCCAAAACATTGTTTGCCAAAACAGCTAATTCAGAAACCCAGGAAAACATAGAGCGGCCCGTTCCAGAGAACATCTGGAAACGCCCTGTACGCTTAGGGCCAAGGAGAATAGAGCCTTCTACACAGAGAGCATCAAGGCGGACCTTACCAGAAGCGACGTCCTCAAGAATAGCCAAAGCTTCTGGGCCTGATTCCTCACTCAAGGTAGGATGCCAAAGAATATTAATACCAAAAGTTTTTAGGAATTCGACAAGCCCAGCATTGCCTTCGCCCAACAATGACATAGTACAGCCACCGCAACTTGCCGCTTGGAGCCATAAAACATTGTATTCATTTGACGCCGTCATTCTTTAACCTTTTGGCCTTGAACTATTTGGAGCGGGAAAAGTGACAATAAACTCCGTCCCGCCCCCTTTTGCGTTTCCAGCGACAATATCGCCGCCATGGTCTTTAACGATACCGTAGCTAATCCACAAGCCCAGACCTGTGCCCTCCCCTACATCTTTTGTGGTGAAGAAAGGCTCAAAGATTTTATCGATCACAGAACGGTCCATTCCAGTTCCATTGTCTTTAACCACTACAATGGCTGAGCCTGCATCTGACTCACCTACAATACTCATCTTTGGATTTAGGGTCTCAGATATCGCATCCAAGGCATTTTGTACTAAATTGACAAATACTTGATGGATTTGCCCCGATTGACCACTGACCAGCAGTTCTTCCGGCAAATCAATCTCAATGGAAATAGGTCGTCTTCCTCCCTTGGCAGCCCACTGAACCGCCGTGTTAATCACATTGGTCAGATTGAAAACTTCAGGCTCACTATGTTTAGGGAAAGAAAGTCTGCGAAGGTTTTTGACAATTTCACTAACCCTTGTCGCACCTTCTAGGGTGCCTTCAATGAGGGGGGTGAGATCATTTAACAGGGCATCTATACGAAGCTCTTTACGTAAACTCTCTCTTTCCTCTTCACTAATCCCCTGATGAATAGCTTCCAGGTATTTGGCTACTCTGTCGCGGTATTTATCCAAGGTATGTACGTTGCCATATACGAAGCTAATCGGGTTATTAAGCTCATGAGCAACACCGGCAACCAACCGACCGATACTCGCCATTTTCTCTTGTTGGACCAGATTTTTCTGGGCCTGTTGAAGCTCGGCATGGGCATTGTTCAGCGCTTCATAAGCCCGACGTAGTTCTCCAATCGGACGCCCGGTTAACACCAGTCCTGCCCGACGACCATCATGGTCAAAACGGGTGGAGCTATGAACAGCAACTAAATCAGTTTCCCCATTAAGCGCCTTAAACCGTAATTCGCTTTCAGCCCCAATACGTTTTTCAGCATTAGCCCGAATATCATTAAAGAGAGCTCGGTCTTCAGGAACTAAAAGATCCGCAAAGGTGCAGTCTAAAAGCTCTTCTTCAGGCAAACCCGTCAATTCAAGCATAGCTTTGTTAACCTGCAACACCTGAAAACCACGATCACAGACAATCAGCACGTCTGAAACAGATTCAACGACACTGGTAATAAAGCGTTGCGCGTCTTCAAGGGCGGCATTCTTGCCCTCTAAATCCACTTCATAGCGGATCAGGTCAGAATAGACCTCTTCCATTTTATTGATGACTTCAACCCAAGCTGATTCCTGGACACTATCCAGATTAAGTGAATCCAGGCTTGTGACCTGTTCTAAGAGGTTTTCCGGGTGGCTTTTGTCATCCTGGGCCGTCATAAGACATCTGTCTTATCAATATCATAGCGCTGAAGTTTGCTCCGTAGTCCCACACGAGACAAACCAAGCTCTTTAGCAACTTGACTGATATTTCCTTGATGCTGTTCTAAAGATTGACAGATAATTGACCTTTCCAGAACCTCTACTCGATCCTTCAAAGTCCCTTTTTCTACCAAAATGGGAACGACTGGGGTCTCACAATTCTGTTTGAGACGCTCGGGGACACAAGGTTCATCAAGAAGGTTATTTTCACAGAGCGCCACCATGCGCTGGATTTCATTTTGCATTTCCCGGACATTACCCGGCCAACCATACTGCGAAAGACAATCCATTATTTTGCTTGAGAAACCCTCGACATTTTTTCCGAATGCATTGCTCGCTTCTGTCAGAATAATCTTCGCAATCAGGGGAATATCCATAGGCCTTTCCCGCAAAGCCGGGAGATGCAACGGAAAAGCGGCTAAACGATAATATAAATCACGTCTAAAGCGCCCAGAACGGGCATCTTCTTCTAAATCGCGGTTGGTGGCCGCAATAACTCGAACATCAACCTTACGAGTGATTTGCGCACCCAGAGGACGTATTTCCCCTTCTTGCAAAACACGAAGCAACTTCACCTGGAAGGCTGGAGAGGTTTCACCAATTTCATCAAGGAAAATGGTTCCACCACTGGCTTTTTCAAAAAGCCCTACTCTATCTTGGTAAGCCCCGGTAAAAGCTCCCTTTTTGCAGCCGAAAAGCTCACTTTCGAGAAGTTCATCCGGCAACGCTCCGCAGTTTTCCACTACAAAAGCATTATCAGCCCGCCCAGAAGCATAATGAATAGCCCGAGCCATAAGCTCTTTACCTGTCCCTGACTCACCTGTGAGCAAAACAGAGATATCATAATCGGCTATTTTCTGAGCAACTTTGCAGGCTTCATCCATCGGACTATCAACAGCCCGGACGATGCGTTCAAAATCGAAGTGGTTTTTGAGTGTTGATTTCTTTTTAGCGACAACTTGCTTCAGCCCCTCGGTCGCGACTTTCATCTCGACGTTAGCGCTTTGGTTATCCTGTTGAAGATTAAAAAGCTGTACAGCCCCGCGGACTGTTTCTAAAAGTTCGTCAGGTTCCCAAGGCTTTGTAATATATTGATAAATTCCCGCTTTATTGACGCCATCAATAATATCTTCAGATTCAGTATAACCAGAAATAATCATACGTACTGGATCAGGCCAACGCTCTCTGACAGTGATTAGAAATTCCACCCCTGTCATTTCCGGCATGCGTTGGTCGCAGAGAATGGCGGAAACCATTTCTCCTTCAAGCAATTCTTCGGCTTCACGGGCCGAGTTAGCGGTCAAAACCTGGAATTCATCTGACAGCATACGCTGTAAAGTTTCCAGGGATCTCACTTCATCATCAATTACCAGAACAATTGCTTGATCAGACATAAGTGTTATTCAGCGGCCTTTGCCGTCACAACATTCTTGCCACCGCCACTTTGTTGAGTAATCTCATCCAACCCATCAGCCAATGTCGGCCGATCTTCTTTGTAGTAAAGGCCAAGCGGAGGTTTGTGAACATTCTGAGCCATGGCGATTGCCGCCATCAAATCTGATGAATCATGATCATCAGGGATCGGTTTCACCTGCATATTCAAGTTACCGTATGTTTTGTCAGTTTTATCAAAGGTCACACAAGGTGACAGAATATGAAGATATGAAAAGCCACGATGAGCAATCGCTTGCTCAATCATCTCCCCTAAATGCCCCGGATCACCTGCATAGCCTTGCCCGACCCAACTGGAGCCAAAAGAAAGCATCATCATTAGTGGGTTAAGAGGACGGTCATGGTTTTCATAAGGCGTGGTACTTGTGGTAAAACCAAGGGATGAAGTAGGTGACGTTTGCCCCTTGGTCAGCCCATAGATACCGTTATCAAACAAGATGTAGGTGATATTGACGTTACGCCGTGCAACATGGGACAAGTGCCCTCCCCCAATAGCAAAACCGTCCCCATCACCACCAACAGCAATCACAGTTAAATCGTCATTAGCCGTTTTCACACCAGTAGCTACTGGCAAGGTTCTACCATGCAAGGTATGAAAGCCATACGTATTGACGAAGAAAGGAAAGCGAGAGGAACAGCCAATGCCTGAAACAACCACGGTATCTTTCGGTTTAATAGCTAGGTTATTAAGCGCCGATGTCACCCCTTCAGAGATACTGAAATAACCACAACCCGGACACCAAGTCGGAAGGGCTTTGGAGCGATATTCAAGTTTGCCATCGCTTTTAATTTCAGCCAGCTTATCTTCTAGATATACTGGTTTAGTACTGATATTTCCCATCTTCTCGACCTCCTAAGCCGCTTTTTTCTTGGCTTTTTTGGTTTTCCCAATTTTTTTAGCCTTTTTGATTTTTGCCAAGCGCCTAATCTCAACCAACATATCTTCGACCCGCATAGGCGAACCAGGAACACGGGTATAGCTGTGAACCGAACGGGCCGTTGCCCCTTGAATTAAGTTGGCAAACTGGCCTTCATAATTCAGCTCTGGGACAAACACTTCACCAGAAGCATCCATAAAATCATTAATTGGCCCGAGCGGTAAGGGTGAAAGCATCACGACCTTCATCGCTGAACAACGAATACCTTCTTCACGAGCCTTGAACATGGCTTCCAGGCATTCACCAAAGTTAGAGCCCCAACCAAGAATTCCCACATCGACATCACCTTCATCACCGAAGCGTTTTTCGATAGTGATATCGTGGTGGCTTAGGGCAGCGAGGAGCTTGTTATGACGTTTAGCACTCATGTCTTCATGCATACGCGGTTGGTCACTTGGGCGTCCTAGCTCGTTATGTTCCAGCCCGGTAATAGTGTGCATACCGTTCTCTTGGCCTGGAAGAGCCCTGGGGCTAGCGAGGTCTTTGGTAAAGGCGTAACGTTTATATCCACCTTCCAAATCTTTCTTCTTCGCTGCCTTGTTAGAAGTTTTCGTGAAAGGTGATTGTTTAGGTAATTCAACGGTCTCAAAGCGGTTTGATAAGTAAAGGTCTAATAAAACAATAACAGGTGTTTGGTATTGTTCTGCCATTTCAAAAGCTTTACCTGCACACTTATAACAGCCTTCAACATTGGTTGGTGCCAACACAATAATCTGCCCATCCCCGCCTCGTCCGTAAACAGCGAGGTTGAGGTCAGATTGCTCTGTTTTAGTCGGCAACCCTGTTGAAGGACCGCCTCGTTGAGAGACAAAGATCACCGAGGGAAGCTCGGCGACAACCCCAAGGCCTAACATCTCAGCCATCAAAGCAAGACCAGGACCAGATGTCGCCGTTGCGCAACGAGACCCTGCATATCCAGCACCAATTGTCGCGGCTATAGCAGAGATTTCATCTTCAGTCTGGAGCAAACGCCCCCCAACTTTTGGCATCTCTGTCGCCAATTTTTCCATTATTGTGGTTGCTGGTGTAATCGGGTAACCAAAGAAGGTTTTAATATGGGCATCCATGCACCCTTGAACCACGGCGGCATTACCATTCATCATGGTGATTGTCGCATCTTTGTTTCTGCTCTTCTTGGCTTTACCAACAGTGACATCATCAAGCTTGAAAGTCTTTTGACCAAGCGCATAGCCTTTATCAAAAGCAGCAACGTTCATGTCTGTGATTTTAATTGCCTTGCCTCTAAACTTATCGGCAATGGTTTCGTGGAAAATTTCAGGCTCCATACCAATCAGGCCAGCAAGGTATCCCAGCGCCACAATATTTCGTGAACGATTACCGCTGGTTTCCTTTTCTGAAATCTCCCTTACAGGCAAACCATAAGGTATTTGCCCTGGTGAGATATGCGCTGAAATATGGCTCCCCTCTAAAACACCGGAGATTGGTGTATCTTCATAGATCACCGCGCCAGAATCCCTTACCTCACCCACATGGGGAATGGCATGGCTGTCATCGAGCGAGACCAGCACATCGGAGTGATGTTTTAGAGAATAGACCTGTTCAGTTGTTACTCGCACCCTGGAAATACATTTCCCAAAACCACGGATTTCTGGGGGATAAACGTCAAACGCAATAACCTTAAAGCCGCCTTTGGCTAAGGCGCGTTTGAGAATATCACCGGCTGCAATTGTTCCATCACCAGCAGAGCCGCAAATGGAAATTTGAATATCTGTGTTTTTCATTCCATTTACCTCAATCATATTCCCAGAACGGAGAGTTTATCTGGCCTTTTTTATCAAGACGCAGCTTTTCATCTTGTGTGGTGACGAAAGCAGTGTTGTCTCCAGTCATATTTTTGGCAGCAACTTCTCCCATGGCACGGACGTTTTTCCAGCCATAAAAGAACTTGTATGATTTATCTTTCTTGTCCCAAATTTGACAGACATCACCTGCCGCAAAAATATGCTCGTTGGTGGTTCGAAGTTCAGGATTAACCAGCAACCCTCTTTCAATATCTGCATCAGAGCCAATCATAAACTCAACCGCCGGAGCAAGGCCAAAGAAAGGCATCACTACGTCCCCTTCAAGGACTGTATCATCCTTGAAAATAATTTTACGGGCAGGTTTACCTTTCTTACCTTCTTCAATAGAGGCGATACCTTCAGCTTTATCGCCATCAAAGGTTTCAACCTTCATGGATTCTAAAGCTTTCATGAAGGTTTTACGCTCATTGCCTTCAACCGTATGGGGCCAGAAAGTATGTTCGCCTGTGATTACAGTAACTGTATAACCGCATTGGATAAGGTTTCTCGCTAAATCTAAGCCCAGCATATCCCCACCGAGCATGATAACCTTGCCATTTTCAGGCAAAATTTTCTTCACATTCATAGCGGCTTCAAAGGTAGCAAAATTGTGCATTAACGACCTGAAATCCACCAGCTCTTCCGGCAAATAACCTCGTCCACCTGAGGAAACCAAGAGAGTATCATAACGGATAGTTTCTTTGTGACCGAGAGTGATTTCTTTACGGGTTGAATCAACATTCACCACCCTACTCCCTCGTCTGAGCTTAATATTAAGCTCTTCATAAAATGACGGTGGATAAACCAGGAAGCTTTGCCAATCAGTACGTCCCCTAAACACATCAGGTAGATCATAACGATTATAGAAGAGCAAAGTGCTCATAGTGATAATGGTGATACGTGATTTAGGGTCACGTTCACGAAGTGTAATAGCGGCCTGAGTACCCGTAATGCCACTGCCGATAATTACATGATGTTTCGGTTGAACCATGGCTACAGATCCCTCGTGACAAGCTGATTTCGGGTAATAGAAATACAACGTGTTGGGCAAACCATAAAGCAGGCCCCACAGCGAATACATTGGTTGTTATCTATCCAGATCGCCCCAACCTTATTCCACTCAGATGCTTCTTCTAACTCACCGTAAGTGCCGTTTTCGTTGATCTCGACCCCTTGAACCAATTTGATACAATTTCGAGGGGCGACTTCGATACAGGCTCGACAATAGATGCAGCCATCAACATCAATAGAATATTTATGGTCACAGAGATAACAACGTTTAGCTTCTTCTTTAGCTAAATCGTGATCCATCCCGGTTTCGGCTTCTACTTCTAATGATTTAAAACGTTCATCCAAGTTTGCTGTCGGCATGTGTTGTCGTTCTATAAAGTCAAAAGCACGGTCACGCAGAGGCTTATCAACTTTTTCAACTTGAACTACTTGTTTACGACGAACCCCACCCATGAGCCAACCATCAAGGTTAAGCGCTATCTCATGACCATGACCGATGGCTTCAATGGCTGTAGAAGCTCCACTGACATAGTCTCCTGCGGCGAAAAGGCCTTTTACGGAAGTCATTCCGTTGTCACCTATAGCCACATTGCTCCAACGATCTAAGTCAACTTTCACATCAATGAAGTCATTAACCGTAATCTGACCAATAGCAATAATCAGGGTGTCACAAGGTTCAACAAATTCCGAACCATCAATAGGGATAGCTTGGCGACGACCATTAGCGCGCCAACCTCCCAATCTGTTTTGTGCGAATTCAACCCCTGTTAAGCGGCCCATTTTATCAGCAACAATGCCAACAGGTGTCCGCAATCCTTTAATCCGCACCCCTTCCCGCTTAGTTTCAAAAATCTCTTCTTTAGAAACCGGGATATATTCTTCTGCGGTCCGCAAGTGGATGGTTACTTCTTCAGCTCCTAAACGCCTTGCCATCCTTGCACAATCTAGGGCAGTAAAACCTGCGCCAACAACTGCAACTCGGCGCCCAACGCGCTTTTTCTCGCCACGATGAAGCTCAAGCAAGAAATCAAGACCATACTCAACATCACGGAAATCACGGCTTGGGTCATCACCTTTTTTGGAATTTTTTAAAGGCAGAGGCGTTGCAGCCATACATCCAGTCGCTAAAAGAACAGCATCGAAGTCCCGCAACAAACCAGATACTCGGGTATCTCCCATGCCAGAGCCAATATTGACTCCGGTTTTAAGCTCGACACCAAGGCGCAAGGCGTTGTGGAGTTCTAAATCAAGAATGTCTCTAGGTAGTCGGAACTCAGGAATGCCAAACTGAAGCATACCGCCGGGTTTTTCTTCCCGTTCAAATATTGTGACATCATGTCCTAATATTGAAAGATCATGGGCCGCAGCAACACCTGCAGGCCCTGCGCCAACAATGGCAATTTTCTTACCCGTTGGCGTGTAGAGACTCTCACTAATGCGGTGACTCGTATGCTTATGGTCCGCGGCTGCGCGTTTAAGATTACAAATGCCGACAGGTTCCCCATTCCCAGGCCAACCATGCCGACAGGAGTCCTCACATGGCCTTGAACAGATACGCCCCAGAACCCCAGGAAGAACATTTGCATCCCGGTTGATCTCATAGGATCGACCATGACGCTCTTCCATAATCATACGAATATAGCCTGGAATATTGGTATCCGCCGGACAAGAAGCCTGACAGGGAACGTTTTCCCTTACCCAACCAATGTCTCTTGGGTCATCTGAATAATGGATTGTTTCATCGCCTTGATCGGTAATGATATTTGGTGAATCGGGCGTACCCGCATCACTACTCCGACTCTTGACATTGTCATTCGTCGTGGCCTTAGTCGTGGCTTTTGCCATCCCTTTTCTACTCCCAGCAAATACATTTCTTATTCGTTTGACTCTTTTCTTTAGTGAAAGATTTCAATTGAACAGTATCGGCGCAAATCTTGATTGATTTAACGTTATTTATTTTTAGCAATCAAGGGGTTTTACCTGACGTAAAAATTAATTTTTTAAAGTCCTATTGATAACATCCAGCCACCCATCATACTTTGAAGAACGATCATCTTCATCCATATTGGCCAAATCGACGTTCCAACCTCCAAGATTTTGCGAACTCCTGTTGGGATGGATAAAATCCAGCCTTCATTCCAGCTAGATAAGCCGCTCCAACCGCTGTTGTTTTTCTAACTTGCGGACGATCTACCGGAGCATTCAAGATATCTTCTGGATCATGTTCAACCCAGCCTGACTTTGGAAAGTGTTGGGTAAACTCCTTTTACCCTAAACCAACTATTTCAAATTTAGAATCAAATATGATGGCTCGGGAAAAGGTTGTCCCCTGATCTATTGCAAGTACGTACCCCAGTATATTCCCCTTACTCAAACATCGAGTGCTGAATTCGGTCTCCAACCTGGATGTTTAATTGCGAGGCTAACCCACCATTGATTTCAAGAACTGCTTTTGCAGGTTGGTCAATGGTAATTATTTTTTCAGACATAGGTGTTGTTTTTTCCTCAATAGCGATAATTCGACCATCTTTGTCCACAAAGATCATATCAAGGGAAATGTAGGTGTTCTTCATCCACATGAGGATTGGCTTCTCAACCCCAAAATCAAACAACATCCCTTGTTCTTGCGGGAGTGCCTTTCGGTGCATCAGGCCTTTAGCTTGTTGTGATGTCGTCAGAGCTAATTCAACAGACATAGAAATAGGCCCGGATGAAGTCTGAATTTCAATTTGATCAATTGGGAAAGTTACTTCATCTGCTTTTGTTAGGTTTATACTAAAAAGCTGGATAAGAAGTATTAAAGCAAAAAAAACAACTGGCCCTTTTTTTGGAAATTTATAAGCTACCATAACAGGACCATACTCTTACTTAGAAATGTTCTTCGCTAGTTTGTTTTTCATTCAAATACTCGCCCATAAGGGCTCAAGAAGTCAGTAATTAAGATTAATCAATAAAAATTGACTGCAAAAAACGTCTTACTCAGCAGTATTATTAGTCGTACGTTTAACCTTCTTAAGGTTAGGCACCCAACTTTTAACAGCAACGGCACGCCCCGTATGAGAACGCATCATCTTGGCTCGTACGACTTTATCAAGTTCTGGAGCATTGCCACTTGGCTTGGTAAAGGACAATCTCATTTCTTCTATAGGAATTTCTGCTTTTCCCTTGCGGCTAGCCACCAAATAACAAGGTGTCTCTTTGCAAAGTTTATTAAGGTGTTCAACAGAATGGTGCCCAAAACGGCGCCAAATACCATCTAAAAAGGTCTCAGCTTTATAGGGAAGCTTTTTATCAAGATCAATCTTAGGCCTGCCATGGGAAAAGGCTTTGAAAATATTAGGTTCCAAAGGCCCCATATCATCAGCAATAAAATAGGCTGGCATCAACTTCTGACCAGGATAGGCTACAGCAAAATATGCCTGAGACAAAAAGAGAAGACGTTGCATCTTCTGAGGTTGAAGATACTCATTGTGATTTAAAGCTTCATCAAGAAACCAAAATGCGACTTCAAAAGCAGAACTAACCGTAGTAGGCATAAACCCCTCAACTTCACTAGTGTCTTATCAATCTAGACACCATATAGGGCAGAAGTTGTGAAAATACTAACTCCAATAATTTTTTCTAACTACTTTGGTTTTCTAGTCTATAATAGTTTCCTATCAAACTAATTTTCAAAGAGACACAATGGCTAACACCACAAACTCTACATTTTTCATAGGATCCGACGAGATCATCCAAACGGCGAGCCAATGGCTAGAACAAGGCCAACAGGTCGCCTTAGCAACCGTTGTTCGAACCTGGGGTTCCTCCCCGCGGCCTTTGGGTAGTCAGCTTGTGGTCTCTGAAAGTGGTGAGTTTGAAGGCTCCGTTTCTGGTGGTTGCATTGAAGGGGCTGTCGTTAAAGAGGCCCAAGAATCTATTGAAAGTGGCACCCCACGCCTTGTAACTTTTGGAGTAGCTGACGCGGATGCGTGGGAAGTTGGTCTCTCTTGTGGTGGTGAAGTTCATGTTCATGTGCAAAAGGTAGATAAAGATTATCTCAAAACCCTCAGCACAATTCGCCCTTTAACTTTGGTAACAAACTTAAAATCAGGGGACTATGCTTTTATTGACGGAACAACAGTTACAGGCCCCCTTCCTTTAGATCAAAATATAGTGTCAGCAGCTCAAGAAGCACTTATCGCTGATAAATGCCGTACTGAGGATGATCTCTTTATTCATGTCCTTAACCTTCCTTTACGGATGATCGTTGTCGGGGCTGTTCATATTGCTCAAGCCCTCGTACCTATGGCAAAAATCGCGGGATTTGATGTCACAGTCGTAGACCCCCGCCGGGCTTTTGCCACCCAAGAACGCTTCCCAGAAGCCACCGTTTCAAACGAATGGCCTGATGATGCCCTTAACGAGCTAAAACCTGATGCGCGAACGGCTGTTATTACCCTAAGCCACGACCCAAAAATTGACGATCCAGCTCTGCAAGTAGCTCTGAAGTCACCAGCTTTTTATATTGGCTCCCTAGGTAGCAGACGCACCCACGGCAAACGAGTTGAGCGTTTAAGCGAAGAAGGGTTTAATGAGACAGAAATTGGTCGTATCAATGCCCCAGGCGGGCTTGATCTAGGGGCAAAATCTCCTGCTGAAATAGCCGTTTCTATGTTAGCAGAAGCCATAGCGGTTAAATATGGAAAGAAACTAAAATCCCAATGAGCAGTACTCCTAGATACCGTATAGCCGCAATAATTTTAGCAGCAGGAAAGTCTCAGCGCATGGGGGCAAACAATAAATTGTTGGCTGAGATTGATGGCAAACCGATGATCCGTAGAGTAATTGAGCAAGTTCAAAGCTCTACGGCTGACTCAATTGTTGTGATTACCGGACATAATTCAGGCGAACTCTCTAAGGCACTTGGTGATTTTAAAGGTCGTTGCGTCCATAACCCAGATTATGGAGAAGGCATGAGCACTTCGCTTCGTTGTGGCATTGAAGCTCTGGAGCAAAACATTGATGGAGCCCTCGTTATTCTTGGAGATATGCCCAAAGTTTCATCAAACCATATCAATAAATTGATTGACGCTTTTGACCCAGAAAACTCTGTAGAAGCCTGCCTTCCAGTGTATGAGAATAAAAGAGGCAACCCAGTTCTTTGGGGGCGTCGATATTTCGATGACATTAGAGCTATATCTGGAGACAAAGGGGCTCGAGATTTAATTCTTAAGTTTGAGAACAAAATCACGCTGGTTAATATGAGTGATGATGGTATCTTTGTGGATGTCGATACTCCAGAATCCCTAGAGAAACTCAAAAAGACAAACCTCAGTAAAAAGAGCATGACGTTATCATGACTTTTGACCCATTATCTCTACGTAATCAATTTCCTATCTTCAGAACAAACCTTGATAAACCTTTGTTCTATTTAGATAATGCGGCGAGCACACAAATGCCTCAAACGGTTATTGATGCGGTCACTGAATATGAAACCCACTCTCGGGCAAATGTTTCCCGTGGAGTTCACCGCCTTGCTGAAGCGGCAACAGAAAACTTTGAAGCTGCCCGCCAAACTGTCGCCCGATATATTGGTGCTACAAGCCCAAAAGAAGTTATTTTTACCTCCGGGACCACAGACGCTATTAATCTAGTTGCCCAAACTTTTGGCGAACAGTTAGAAAAAGGCGATGAAGTAGTTGTCACTTTGGCGGAGCATCACAGTAATTGGGTTCCTTGGTATATGTTAGCCAAGCAAAAAGGAATTATTCTCAAGTTCCTGCCTGTTGAAGATAATGGCCGCTTGGATTTATCTAAATTAGATCAAGTTGTTACTTCCAAATGCCGTCTAATCGCTGCAACTCATTGTTCAAACGTTACTGGCGCGATTACCGATGTATCCGCACTTGTTAAAGCCGCCAAAAGCGTCGGCGCTAAAGTTCTGTTAGATGGCGCGCAGATGGTCCCCCATGGTCCGGTCGATGTTGGGGCTCTTGGCGTTGATTTTTATGCCTTCTCTGGGCACAAAATGTATGCTCCCAATGGAATTGGCGTCTTATGGGGGCAGCAGTCCCTTTTGGAAACGCTCCCCCCTTACAGAGGTGGTGGCGGTATGATTAGATCGGTCTCGCTTGAGGGGATCACTTATGCCCCACCTCCCGAGCGATTTGAAGCTGGCACTCCTCCCATTGCTCAAGCCGTGGGCCTTAAAGCCGCTATAGAATGGATTGAAAGCATTGACCTTCATGAGGCAACCAAAGTCAGTCATAGCCTAATGGAAACTCTGCTGACTGAGATGGAAGCTCAAAAAGGATTGCGGATTATTGGCCCTGTGGGGGTAAATGATCGCCTTCCTGTAGTCTCTTTCACGCTACGCGATGCCCACCCCCATGATGTAAGCCAAATACTTGATAGCATTGGCGTTGCTGTTCGAGGGGGGCATCATTGCGCTCAACCCCTTATGGAAGCTTATGAAATCGACGGCTGCACAAGGGCAAGTTTTGGTCTTTATAATGACTATAGCGACGTCCAAACCCTTTTGAACGGTATTGATAAAGTAAGAGGCATCTTTTCATGAGTAGCAACCTCTATCAGGACAAAATCATTGCTCTGTCAAAAGATTTATCCAACGCAGGTCGATTGGACAAACCAGATACAACAGCAACCCTGGATAATCCTCTTTGTGGTGACCGAGTAACCCTCGATATCAAACTCAAAAATAATGGCATTTCGGAACTAAGCCATCATGTTCGAGGATGTGCACTCTGCAAGGCATCAGCTGCGCTCTTAGCGACTGAAGGCAAAGCAAAAACCTCTGAAGAGTTAATGGAAATGACGGTCGCCTTGGAGAATTATTTCAAAGAAGGGAAAAAACTTCCTGAGGGCTGGCAAACTTATGAAGTTTTTGCGCCAGTGAAAGACCATAAAAGTCGTTATGACTGCGTGCTTCTCCCCCTTAAGGCCGCAGTTGAAGCTTTGTCTTAAAACTCTTACCTCAAGCCAGGAATTTTTTGAAGCAATTCATCCAAACCTTTTATCACCGTTAGGTTAGCTGAATACGCATGTTTTGCTTGAAGCATAGCCACATGTTCTTGCACAAGAACATGAATTGTAAGTGGTTATTTTTCACTAAAATTTATCTACTTTGTTTGCAATAACCACCAAAATGACACGGCGACATAACGTCGCTAATCAGCCGCGCGGCTTTTTGCGTCGGCTGCATTAGCCTTGTTTGGCCATTTTTCTTTTTATGAGCATTGTTGAACAGGTGATCTCTTCTTCAAGATTATAATACTCCTCTTCCTGTTTTCGTATATAGCCCTCAAACAGCTCTTTTTTATTTGGATACTTCAACATTAATTCGTGGCACCTTCTTTTTATGTCTTGATACTGTTTTTCATATTCACTTTTATCACTTATTTCATCACCGAGATATTCCTTGATAATTTCCATATCGGCCGTTTTTATTTGGTTTATCAGATCTTTCTTTGTTCCAATTATCACATGGTTGAAATCGTTACTTTTTTCGATATACCCATCGTCGAGTATGATGATACCGTCATCGCATAATATGGGTTTTAACCTTTCCATTGTTGTATAGTAGTCCCCGTATACCGGGCCAATTGACCCAAGAATAATAAAATCATATTTTCCTTGTATCTTGTCTGTTTTTCTTATGTCACCAACTTCGAATTTACAGTTTGTTATCCCTCTCATTCTTGCTTGCTCATTTGCATAATCAATAAACTCTTTTATCCCGTCTATTCCTAAGCATTCTGATTTCATATGTTGAGCTAATTCAATTAATATTGCTCCTTTTCCGCATCCTAAATCTATTATTTTCACTGTTTTTTTGGTGTTGTTTTCCTTGACTATTCTTGTAAGTGATTGTGCTGAAGAACCTATTTCATGAAAATCTTGCAAAATATATGGCAAATATTCCACTAATTTAACATCCTCACAATCCATTGATGTCGCAATACTTTCCTGTTCTGTGTTTATTATATCATTCTTCGAATCCATCTTTCTTCCTCCAGAATTATGGGCCTAACGCTTATTGAAAAGCCATGGCGCTTGTACACCATTTAATGAGACATGGCTCTTCAATACCCCAAATCGGGACATTATTGTGATCAGTTGTGAAAGCCAGAAATAAATATTATTATAAAACAACACCATAGCGCACATGGCCGCACATAAAATCCCCACCGAAAATATTCGAATTTTGTCTAATAATTGAGCATATTCAGCGACGTCAATAAGCCCATTAACTTTCGCACTTGTAACGACCACACCCTGGACACCGCCTCCTACTTTTGGGGATTGGCTTATGGCTTTAACTTCTACTGGGGTATAGTTTTCTGAATGGGCAGTAACGATATTATCAGCATGGGCGGCAACCTTGCTATTATTAATCAGCAAACCCTAATTTGATATTTCTATTGCCTGACTTAAACCCATTTCTAACAGTCATATTTTTGTTGTCTACAAGCACACTTTATACCCGCGCCGAAACGTATTCTATGACGGCCATCACAGATAAATTGAGCCAAGGATTTAGAGATTAAAGTTAAAGGTTTCACCCCGAGGGGCCGTATCAGGTATTCCAGCTTGGGAATTACGCTCATAAATACCAGCTACCATTGAAAGCTTATAAAGAAACCTGGACTTTGCGGCCCCTTCTTGTTCACTCGCGCCTTCATTACCACTAGATTTTTCAAAGGAAGCAATAAAGTCTGTCCCTGAACCATAATCAAGATGAGGGCGTCCATTGGGTGTAAACTGTTGTTGAGGTTTATCTTGTCCATAGGCGAAATCATGGAATTCTTGAGCAAAAGATTCAGCTAGAACACCACCACTTGCACTGAGGTCGCTTACAGATGATCCACTAACATTAGCTATATTCTTAAAACCCGCAGCAGAACGCCCACCGACAACAGTCGGTGTAGTCGTTGCTTGAATTGAGCGCGGTATAGTAGCCATGTTATTTATACAGCCAAAAAAACCTAGATTAGTCCATCTACTAGGATAATCCATTTTTGCTATTTTTTCAATGATTTGCCTGTTTCTAAGCGTCTAAACACAACATATTGATCAGAGGCGACATACCTGTCCTGCCGATAGAAAGGCAGATAAATGCCTATCAAGTTGATATTTAAGGATGATTCTTAAGTCAGATAAATGGTAAGTTTTAAGGTTTAAATTTTATTTGTAGGTGCAAAAAGGTGCGAATCCAAAAATTAAATATAAAAGTAACTAGTAATTTGCGCCGCTTTTCCATCCACCAACAAACCGCCAAGCCCCATCAGGCTGTTGGCATGCTGACATTTTCTCTAATTGAAAACCTTCGTTTCCACTAACAGTTATGTAAACATCACGACAGGTAAATCCGCCTTGTCCTTTATAAGAACGTACTGGCGTAAAGCTACCATTGTTACCAGTTTCTGGATTATTCCACCCCTGAGTTTGGCCTGTTGGTCCATGATCTAAAGTTGCCGCAGCTGTTTTATCGAAAGCCCAGCGATCAGAGGTTGTCATATTGCGTGCTAAAGTAAGACCAGATATTCCACCAATAGCCGCTCCTACCCCAGTAGAAAGCAATCGAAGAGCACCATCGCCAAATTGATAACCGATAATACCACCAATAGCTGTACCTGCTATTGTCATGTATTTCTCATCAGTGTCCATATCCCCCACAACCGTGCAAGATGAAACAGATAATGCCGCCACTAAGAGTATTGTCTTTTTCAAAGCACCCTCCTTCGAGCGCACAACATGCAGTTTAGCAAATTATTTTGACTCAAAAACATTTCCAATGCCTTAACATTATTACTTTTATTATTGTTTTAGATGTTGTGGAAGTGTCGGCGGGACTTCTGGTTCTGCCACAGGGACTTGAATAGGGGCCAGTGGATTACTTTGTTGTTTGTTTTGAGGCCATTGAGATTTTTTAACAGTCACACTATCCGCAATAACGGGCTGTCCCACACATGAGAAATACGCTCTTGCAGGAAGAAAAACCGGGCAAGCGAGGAAATCGTGCTTCACAAATTTAGCTTGGCGATTGGTGAGTGCGCATTCTTTCTCTGCCAGGGCAATGACATTTTGTGGCTGAGTCATTTCAGCGTTATAACAAACAAGAACCTGATTTGTAATTGCTACAGTCTCAGTACCATGAACCACATTTTGCTCTGTCGTTGAGTAGACATAGGGGGCAATTGTCCCACATCCGGAAAGGAAGAAAACAGCTAAAAAAATTAATGATCGAGTAGTAAAAAAAAATGTTTCCATAAAATCTTAATACCCTTAAAATATAAGAAGAACAATCATCGTATACTTGTCACACTTTAGTTTACCTTTAGTGCTATGCTTTTTATATCAGATTACTTAACTATTAACTTAATTTCCAACTGAGGAGAACCCCTCTTATGGCTTTATCAAGCGGAGGTGGAGATACCAGAGGGTTATCCGGCCCGGAAAAAGCCGCCGTTTTTATGCTTGCCCTAGGTGAGGAGCACTCAGCCCCTCTGTTTGAACGCATGGACAACGAAGAAATTCGTGAACTGTCATCAATCATGTCTTCACTGGGTAGCATCAATTCAAAAGTGATGGAAAAGCTCTTTGTTGAGTTTGCTGATCAACTTTCCTCAACGGGCTCTCTCGTTGGTACATATTCCAGCACAGAACGGCTATTGGTCAACTCCCTGCCGAAAGACAGGGTTGAGCAGATCATGGAGGAAATTCGGGGTCCTGCTGGTCGGACCATGTGGGATAAGCTCAACAACGTTAATGAGTCCGTTCTCGCCAATTATTTTAAGAATGAATACCCTCAAACTGTCGCCGTGGTGCTCTCGAAAATCAAATCAGATCATTCGGCTAGGGTTCTGAGTGTCCTGCCTGAGACCTTCGCTATGGAGGTTATCACTCGGATGTTACGTATGGAATCAGTCCAGAAGGAAATCCTTGATTCTGTTGAGAAGACTCTCCAGAAGGTGCTTCATGTGGTTTTAAATTACTCAAAAATTACCGATTGCGGAATATAAAATTATCAATGGATTTTTTTCTTTTTCAGGCCTGACTAAT
>JAPHRK010000072.1 GCA_026196105.1 Rhodospirillales bacterium
AACCCCATCAGCACAACAATGAACCACCCCCGTACGGCAATAATTTGGATAACAGGAAGTTGCTCGCCCAGCGATTTGGCCAACCCGTCCATTAAAGTCAGAGTACCAATACCAAAGATTGTCGCCAAAATAGGTTTTAAGTAGCTTTTATTCTCTTGGTTCATAAATCCGTTCACTTAAAGCTCATTCCATGGCACGATAAAAATGCTTCGGTCTCAATTTAGGGTTTTACTTATGTTTCGTAAAATTTTCATTGCTCTTCTTCTTGTTATTGTCGTCGTGATAGGTGGTGGATACCTTTACCTTCATAGCTCTCTTCAAGAAGTAGACGGCACCGTAAAGGTTACAGGACTTGATGGTGAGGTGGAAATCTTAAGAGATAGATACGGCATTCCCCATATCACAGGAAAATCTTACAAGGATGCTATGTTTGGCCTTGGATATGCCCAAGTGCAAGACCGTTTATGGCAAATGGAGATGAATCGACGGATTGGTGCTGGTCGTCTGTCTGAAATCTTTGGCGAAAAAGCTCTTGGTACAGATAAATTTTTACGCGCCTTAGATGTGTATGGTCACTCAGAGCGTACTTTTGCCAACCTCAGTAAAGAAGGACAGGAAAACCTGACCGCTTACGTTAATGGGGTTAATTCTGCTCTTGAGAACTGGAGCGGTTCTCTTCCCTTAGAGTTTGTTATTCTAGGAATTAAACCAGAACCCTGGAAACCTGCTGACTCTTTGGTTTGGATTAAGATGATGGCTTGGGATTTAGGAGATAACTGGGAAAAAGAGATATTCCGTCTCCAACTCTTGCAAAGACTTACTCCAAAACAAGTTTCACAAATTATGCCACCTTATCCCGGAGAGAAGGCTGTCCCTCTACCTGAACTTAAAACCCTCTTTGCTGATTTTAAGATGGACTTAGATAAGCTAGTCGCCATGGCCCCAGAAATCTTACCAGACGGCGCAGGGTCTAATAACTGGGTCCTTAGTGGAGAGCGAAGCGAAACAGGTAAACCTTTACTCGCAAATGACCCCCATCTTGGGTTAGCTGCTCCAGCTCTTTGGTATTACGCCCACATTAAAGCCCCCGGTGTGGATGCTATTGGCTCAACACTCCCCGGGGTTCCTGGCATTATTTTAGGCCGCAACCTGCACATTGCCTGGGGGTTCACAAACACGGCTCCAGATACTCAAGACCTGTTCATTGAAAAATCTGTTCCTGGCAAACCTGGGTTTTACCTGACACCGGATGGACCAAAGCCTTTTAACACAAGGGATATTGTCATTAAGGTAAAAGATAGTGACCCAGTTAAAATGACACTTCGTAGCAGTCGTCATGGTCCTATCATTTCTGATATTCTTACATCGACAAAAGATGTTTTCCCGGAAGGTTATAGCCTTGCTTTTGCCTGGACAACATTGCGTGACGACGACTTATCAGCACAAGCCGCCAACAATCTTATGAAAGCGAAAAACTGGGAAGAGTTCAAGACGGCTCTTCAAGATTTTCATTCACCAGAACAAAATATTGTTTTTGCTGATACCAAAGGCAATATTGGGTATTTCGCTCCTGGACGGGTTCCCATCCGCAAACCGGAAAACAAAATCCAAGGTGTAATGCCTGTGCCAGGCTGGGATGCGACATACGACTGGAATGGTTTCATCCCTTATGATGAACTTCCTCAAATTTACAACCCAGCAAATGGCACCATCCAAACAGCTAATCAGAAGATCGTTGATGATTCTTACCCTCATTTTATCACTCATGACTGGACCCTTCCCTACCGAGCCAATCGCATTGATCAACTCCTTGGGGCCAGGGAAAAGCATTCCGTTTCCAGCTTTAAAGCTCTCCAGGCTGACACAAAATCCCTCATGGCTGAAGAACTTCTCCCCCTAATGATTAATTCCTTATCTGAAGCAGAGAAGAAAACAGACACTATCAAGCTTTTGTCTGCTTGGGATTTCAATATGGTGGTCGACAAAGCTGAACCCCTTATTTTCACCGCTTGGTTCCGAGAAATGACCCGCAATATTTATGGTGACGAATTAGGGACACTGCTGACAAAAAACTGGAAACACCGCCCTCAATTCATCCGCAACGTCCTAACTGACAAAGAAGGGCAAAGCCAATGGTGTGATGATATTAAAACCAACAACAAAGAAACTTGCCAAACCCAAGTTAGTAATGCCCTCAAAACTGCACTTAATGATTTGGAAAAACGCTACGGCTCTAAAGAGAAATGGAAATGGGGGACTGCTCATTTTGCCCATAGCGACCATCGCCCATTCACCAACGTTGGTGGATTAAGAGAGATATTTGATATTAAAGTTCCTTCTGTTGGAGGAACCTATACTGTCAATGTAGGTAGAATGAAATTTGCTAATGAAGAGTATCCTTTTGCCAATCAGCATGCCGCTTCTTTGAGGGCTATTTATGACTTATCAAACTTAGATAATTCACAGTTCATCTTTTCGACAGGTCAATCTGGAAGTCCCCTTTCGCCATTGTATGACAGTATGGCAATGTCCTGGAGTCGTATGGAGTACCTACCTCTTACAACCAAAAAAGAAGAATATGAAAAGGGTTCTATAGGGCGCCTCATCCTGAAACCGTGATAATTATCCTGTAAGCAAAATTGATTGAGCGATCAAAAAAATTTGTTGGACATACCATTTCTTTCTGCCAACATCCGCGACATCTCGGATAAGGGGCAATAAGTGAGATTAATCAAACGCTTTAAGAATAATAATGGGATATCTCCCTTTTCATGTGAATTTTATTCACGTGAACTGGAAGATTCATTTCGGCAGGAGAAGTTTGCCGACTGGACGAGACGTCTTCAGCTTGGGGGAGTTTTAGGGTTACTTTTTTATGCCTTATTGAGTATTTCTGATTATGCCCAATTTGCCAATTCTTTAGAATTTTATAAGGCAATAATAGCCCGATTAGTCGTCGTCGTTATATGCGGGTCATTGATTGTTTTTGCCTCCCTCACGAAGAAACCAGCAAATGCAGATTATTATGTTCTTATCTCAAGTGTTATCGTAACAATCGTCCAGTCCTACATCGTTGAAATAAAACAAATGGGCACGATTTTTCATGCTCTAACTTCCCTACTCATTGTGTTACATTTTTATTTTTTAGCCTCTAATCGTTTTCTTTTTAAAATATTTACGGGCGGTTTGATTTCCATAACTTATGTCATTGTTGCTAATGTTACCTTTGATGTATCAATCCACGAAAACTTATCTCTCCTTTTCTTCCTTCTAATTTGTAGTAATTTCATCGGCGGTTTTATTAGCTACCGTGAGCAACGACTTGAACGTCTTGAGTTCACAGACTCTTTGCGAATTGAAGAAGAAATTCATGAACGCAATCAGGTAGAGGCCGCCCTAAAAGAGAGTGAAGAACGTTATGCTCTCGCTATGAAAGCTTCTTCTGATCATATTTATACTTGGGAGGCTGCTGAAGATAAACTCACTGTGGCCCTCTTCAAAACTGAAGCGTTTGGCATCAAAGATGAGCCTCTAACTTCCTCTGAATGGCTTGCACGGATTCATCCCGAAGATGTAGAAGGTTTTCGCAACCGTATGATCGAACATCTGCACGGAAAAACAGAAACCTTTAATCACGAATACCGCCTAAGAGATGACAACGATGCCTATCACCATGTGCGTCAACACGCCATTGGCAAAAGAGGAGAAGATGGGCGTGTCTCTTGGATGGCGGGGGCAGCAATCGACATCACTGAACAAAAAGAAGCACAAGAGAATTTAAGAAAAAGCGAAGAGATGTACCGGGCAATTTTCCGCAACGCTGGTGTAGGAATCACACTGTCGGACCGCTATGGCAAAATATTCCAATGTAATGAACCTTGGTCCGAGTTAATGGGCGTAGATTGCAGAGAATCTTGTGACCAGAACTGCCCAACCCTTGAAAAGGTTACTCACCCCGATGATTTAGCAACTCTTAAAGAAAATATGGAGGCGTTGACGAAAGGGGAAATAGAAAGCTGTCGCTTTGAAAATCGTTTCGTCCGGAAAGATAAATCCGTTTGGTGGGGGGGGATAAGCTTGAGCCCTATTCACGAATCAGATGGTACGATCCAAACTTTTGTCGGCATTGTCCATGACATCACCAGTCGGAAAGAACATGAAGAAGAGTTAAGAGTTTATGCTACTACCGATGGCTTAACCGGAGCAGATAACCGGCGGAGCTTCATGGAAAAGTGTGAGCATGAACTCCATCGTGCAAACCGTTATAGCCGCCCGCTTTCATTTCTTTTGCTCGACCTCGATCATTTTAAACAAGTTAATGATACCCATGGTCATGCTGCCGGGGATGAAGCTCTTAAACAAGTGACAAAATTTTGCCAAGTTACGCTTCGTGATGAAGATACATTTGGCAGAATTGGGGGGGAAGAATTTGCTATTCTTCTACCAGAAAACGATAAAGCCGCCGCACTTGAAGCGGCAGAACGTCTCAGACATGGTATCTCTGAATTAACCATTAAATCTGAAGAAATTGAATTTAAACTCACCGCTAGCATCGGTGTGGCATCAAGTCATCCGGAAGAAACGACTCCCGACACCGTTCTTAAACGCGCCGACAAAGCCCTTTACGCCGCTAAAAACGGTGGCCGCAACTGCGTCGAAGCTGCTTGATAAATGAAAAAAACGTTAATTCCACTTGAGTTAGGCCCCCTACCTATTGAGAAAATCAACCGCGCTCTAAGTCTAGAACTTAAGCCAGGCAATGTGATCTTACCTATAGCTAACCAACAACACGCGATGAAGAGGCATCCAAAGGAATACCCCTACTGTTTCCCATATGTAGGAGCCGCCATCCAAAACCCAATGTATATTGGAGATGACCACCGAAATCATGGCAAGATTGAGCTAATTGGCGGATTGCCAGGTATTAAGAACCGAATGCTTTTGGTGGCTATCAATATAGAGATTACTGATGAAGGGGTTTATAAAGTTTCATCCTTTTATCCTGTTTCTCGAAATAAAATTGATAATAGGGTTCGAAAGAAATTTCTTGTGAATACTTACACAATCAACAAAAAAGGCCCCTAAAGAAGGAGCCTTGATCGCGAAATTAACAGCCGGGATGCCCACTTCCGGATCTCTTCACTCTTTCGAGCTACTAACCTTGGATACCGCAGCATACAAAGCGTGTGAGGAGGCCGTTCTCACCTCTGAATTTCTATGTGTATTATAATACGTTTTTCGTATTTTTCTACGAAAATCGTATTTTATTACGCATAGTTTGAAAACTACCCCCGTTATCCCCATATTCCACAGATATAATCATTAAAGGGAAACAGAGTTTCTCTGGTATCAAAGGGCCATGGCTGAACCGATTAAACACCCTGCCCTTGAGCAGGTCGAAAATGATAATTTAGGGTCTTCTGCAAATAGTGGATTACGTACCCCGCCCCATAACTATGAGGCGGAAAAAGCCTTGCTGGGCGCTATCTTTGCCAACAATAAGGCATATGAAAAAGTATCGGAATTCCTCCGTCCTAATCAATTTGCCGATCCTATTCATGGAAAAATTTACGAAGCCGCCGCTCTGCTTTTAGAGCGCGGACAGATTGCGAATCCAGTTACTTTGAACAATTACTTCCAACGGGATGAAGTTCTAGCAGAAATTGGCGGTGTTAAATACCTGGCTGAACTCGCAGCCTCCGCGGTAACCATCATCAACGCCGCTGAATATGGCCGCATCATTCACGACCTTCACCTCAAGCGTGAGTTGGTGAGTTTAGGCGAGGATGTAGTTAACGATGCCTTTGGCTCCGATCTCGAAGCCTCAGCCATGAACCAGATCGAAACGGCTGAGCAGCGCCTTTATACTCTGGCAAGCACGGGGGAAACAGAAGGTGGCTTCAAGCTCTTTAAAGAATCCCTGATTGAGACTATTCACATTGCCGAGATCGCTCACAAACGGGACGGTGGTCTTGCGGGTGTGACTACTGGCCTTAGAGATTTAGATAAATCCTTGGGTGGTTTGCACCCGTCTGATCTTCTTATTCTAGCGGCGCGCCCTTCCATGGGGAAAACGGCCCTTTGTACCAACATTGCCTACAAAGCGGCTGAAGCTCACATGAAATCAAATGGTGAAGAAGGCGGTGTCGTAGCTTTTTTCTCTTTGGAAATGTCAGCTGACCAGCTAGCTGCCCGTATTTTGTCTGAACGAACCAGCATTTCTTCTGATGGTATGCGTAAAGGCAACCTTTCAGACGAAGAGTTCGATCGTCTAGTGCTGGAAAGCCAACATCTTTATAAACTGCCGCTTTATATTGATGACACCCCTGCCCTCACGGTCAGTGCCTTGCGCACACGCGCCCGCCGCCTGCAAAGGCAAAACGGATTGGGAATGATTATTGTTGATTACCTGCAACTCCTTAGCCCCCCAGCCAATGGCTCTTCTCAAGGCAACCGGGTTCAAGAAGTTTCGGAAATGACCCGTGGACTTAAAGGGCTTGCCAAAGAACTTCAGGTCCCCGTCATCGCCCTCTCCCAGCTTTCTCGTGCCGTTGAAAGCCGAGAAGACAAACGCCCCCAACTTTCTGATCTTCGTGAATCTGGCTCGATCGAGCAAGATGCTGACGTGGTGATGTTTATCTTCCGGGAAGAATATTATTTACAACGATCCGAACCTCTGCAACGGGCCGAAGAATCAGCCGATAAATACGCCGAACGATACGAACACTGGGCCCAACGTTGCCAGGAAGTTGGCAATAAGGCCGAACTAATCGTCGCCAAGCAACGTCACGGCCCCATCGGTAACATCGGCCTCTTCTTCGACGGACAGTTTGCTCGGTTTGGCGACTTAGCAGACGATGCCCATATTCCTGATCATTAAGGCATCTCTAAGATTGCACCTCGCTCCCTCCTTCCCTAAACTCTTTTTTTAATCAAACTGCATAAGGGATAGGGCCGGGTATTATGCATCCATCACCACGCGACACAGCTGTTCTAACCATTGATCTTGACGCCATCACAGCAAATTACCAGTTACTTGCCACTACAACCAAAGGGGCTGAGTGTGCAGCGGTTGTTAAGGCAGATGCTTATGGACTTGGGGTGGAACGGGTAGCTCCGGCTTTGGCAGCAAGTGGCTGTAAAACATTTTTTGTAGCCACCATTGATGAAGGCATACAACTTCGAAGTATTCTTCCTAAACCCGATATCCATGTGCTCAATGGCATCATGCTTAACACAGAAGATGATTTCATTGCCCATAATCTCATTCCAGTCCTTAATTCGCTCACCCAAATTGAAGATTGGAAACGTCATTGCGGCCGTAAAGAACAGGTTTTTCCTGCAGACATACACTTCGATACGGGTATGAATCGTCTTGGCTTGACTCCTAATGAACGTTTTCAGTTATACGAACAACCTGATCTTTTAACCGGTATGGATATTCGCCTTTGCTTAAGCCATTTAGCCTGCGCAGATGTTCTTGATGACCCAATGAACGAACGTCAGCTTACGAACTTCATGGAAATCAGGCGTATGGTACCTATTGGGAGAGAATGTTTGGCCAATTCATCTGGTATTTATCTTAGCCCACCATATCACCTTGATATGGTTCGGCCTGGCTGTGCTCTTTATGGCATTAACCCGCGTCCTGAAATATCCAACCCGATGGCACAAGCCGTTCATTTACAAGGGAAAATTCTACAAGTTCGCGATGTTGACAGCCCCATGAGCGTTGGTTATGGTGCCTCTCACAAAGTGATGGGGAAAGGAAAAATAGCAACGGTGGCAGTAGGTTATGCCGATGGTTATTTACGCTCTCTCGGGGGTAACAGCAAAGTATCTATTGGCGACTTCAAGGTCCCTGTGGTAGGACGGGTTTCTATGGACCTCATCACAATAGACGTGACGAATGTTCCTGAGAATACAGCAAAACCCGGTGCTTTTGTTGACGTGATTGGCCCCCATAACCCTGTAGATGTGGTCGCTAAAAACGCTGGAACCATCGGATATGAAATTTTGACTAGTCTCGGCAATCGCTATCATCGGCTTTATGTCGGAGGGAAAACGAAGTTACCATGAATTTTCTCCAAACCATTGGACGGACTTTTTTAAAGTTCCTGGCAACCTGTGGACGGCTGACAATCTTTGCTGCCGTTGCCGTATCCCATTGTGTACGTCCTCCCTTTTATCCTCGCATCGTGCTACGCCAAATTATTGAGATTGGCTTTTATTCTCTACCCGTGATTGGCCTAACAACCCTCTTTACTGGCATGGTTTTGGTTTTACAAACCTACACTGGAGTCTCCCGTTTCTCTGCAGAAGGCGCTGTGGCTAACGTAGTTGTACTGGCGATTACTCGTGAATTAGCCCCTGTTTTGGCAGGCCTTATGATAGCAGGGCGAGTTGGTGCCTCTATGGCAGCCGAGATTGGTACTATGCGCGTGACTGAGCAAATCGATGCTCTCACCACGTTGTCGACCAACCCAATGAAATATTTAGTAGCTCCACGTATTTTAGCTGGGGTTATTGTTTTGCCTCCCTTGGTATTGATAGGAGACATAATTGGCGTTTTTGGCGGATACCTAGTGGCAACATACAAGTTAGATTTCAACCCAGCCGGATATATTAAAAGCACCTATGATTTTATGCAGTTTATGGATGTTGTGTCTGGCTTAGCAAAAGCGGCTGTTTTTGGCTTCTTGATCACCCTAATGGGCTGTTACCATGGCTATAATTCTAAAGGTGGTGCGCAGGGTGTTGGGGCAGCGACGACCAATGCAGTGGTTTCAGCTTCAATTCTAATCCTTTGCTTCAACTATATCCTCACTGAACTCTTTTTTGCCGGGAAGTAAGTGGTAAGCTCATGACCGATAGCACACCAAAAATCAAAATGACCAATCTACACAAGGCCTTTGGCCCCAAAGTGGTCTTAAACGGCCTCGATTTGGAAGTCGGAGTTGGTGAATCAGTGGTTATCATTGGGGGGTCAGGCACAGGTAAATCCGTAACCTTAAAATCTATCCTTGGACTTTTGCACCCTGATAGCGGGGAAATAGAGGTAGATGGCGAGAGTGTTGTCAACATCAACCAAAGGAAGCGTGACAAAGTTAACCGTAAATTTGGTATGCTTTTCCAAGGAGGAGCCCTATTTGACAGCCTACCCGTATGGGAAAATGTAGCTTTTGGGCTTTTAGCTGAAAAGCGCTGCACCCGTTTAGAAGGCAAAAAAATCGCTCTACAAAAACTCGCTCAAGTCGGCATGCCTCCTGAAGTGGGGGACCTTTCCCCTTCTGAATTGTCTGGAGGTATGCAAAAACGTGTTGGCCTTGCTCGGGCAATCGCAGGTGATCCTGAGATAATTTTCTTTGATGAGCCTACTACCGGGCTCGATCCCATCATGGCTGACGTCATCAATGACCTGATTGTTAAATGTGTTCGGGAAGTCGGCGCAACCGCCCTCTCCATTACCCATGACATGGCAAGTGCTCGCAAAATTGCTGACCGGATCGCCATGCTTTATGAAGGTAAAATTATTTGGCAAGGGCCTGCCTCTGAGATTGATAACAGTGGCAACCCTTACGTAGATCAATTTATTAATGGCCACGCCGATGGCCCTATTGCGATGGCAGTGAGAGCCTAAGTTGGCGAAAACATCCATACGTTATGTTTGCCAAGAATGTGGTGCCAGCACCACAAAATGGGCTGGTAAATGCGATTCCTGCCACGCTTGGAATAGCCTTGTAGAAGAAGCTGCGCCTGAAGCCGTTCCAAAAGGAATGGGAACCAAAAAAGGCAACAAAATTACTTTTGTTGGTTTATCAGGTGAATCAAAACCTGTTCCTCGCCGTGTAACCACCATCCAGGAGTTTGACCGAGTTTGTGGCGGTGGTTTGGTACCGGGCTCAGCTATACTTGTTGGGGGTGATCCTGGCATTGGCAAATCAACTTTGCTGCTCCAAGCAACCGGCCTTCTGGCAAAATCATATAAATGCGCTTACGTCTCTGGCGAGGAAGCCATAGACCAGGTACGGATGCGAGCAAAACGGTTAGGCCTAGCTGCAGCCCCTGTAGATCTAGCTGCAGCTACAAATGTTAGAGATATATGCGCAACATTAGATGACACCGATGGTCCTGCCGTGGTGGTAATTGATTCTATCCAAACCATGTATGTAGATAGTATCGATTCAGCACCTGGCTCTGTTGCGCAAGTCAGAACCTCGGCCCAAGAAATCATTCGCCTTGCCAAACGCAAGGGTTTCACTGTCATTCTCGTAGGCCACGTAACAAAAGAAGGTCAAATTGCAGGCCCGCGTATTCTTGAGCATATGGTCGATACTGTTCTTTACTTTGAAGGAGATCGCGGGCACCAATTCAGGATTTTGCGAGCGGTGAAAAACCGTTTCGGTCCCACCGATGAAATTGGTGTGTTTGAAATGACAGAAGGTGGCCTCGCTGAAATCGCTAACCCTTCTGCACTTTTCCTGGCTGATCGAGAACAAGATGTCAGTGGAGCCGCTGTTTTTGCCGGGATGGAAGGCACACGTCCTCTCCTCGTCGAAATCCAATCTCTCCTAGCCCCTTCTCCTTTAGCGACCCCTCGACGCTCTGTAGTTGGTTGGGATGGAAGTCGCTTAGCAATGATCATGGCTGTTTTAGAATCTCGTTGTGGAATCGCCCTTGCCGGTAATGATGTTTACTTAAACGTCGCTGGAGGCCTGAGGATAAACGAACCTGCCGCAGATTTAGCCGTCGCCGCATCACTAGTTTCTGCTCTTTACGACCTTCCGGTCCCAGCCGAAACTGTAATCTTTGGTGAACTTGGATTATCTGGAGAAATCAGACCTGTAGGACAAATGGAAGCGCGGTTAAAAGAAGCTGAAAAGCTTGGTTTTACCAAAGCAATTATCCCCACAATTAAACGAAAGAAAAAAGGAACGCGAAATCCGGGTAGCAGTGGGAGCATTGACGTGATAGAACTCAGCCACCTTCAGGATTTGGTGGAAATTTTCCAGGAACGTTCCCCGGAAAACTCAACTGTAACAGTATAAGAACTTTTTCTGTTCTAAGACGAGTAAAGAGCAAAGAGCAAAATGGACAGTCTGCCCATTAATATTCTCGATCTAGGCCTGATCGTCGTCATCCTTTTATCTGCCCTTATTGGTTTGTCATCAGGCTTCATTAAAAGTGGCTTATATATTGTATCATGGGCTGCAGCTGGCTTTGCTACCCTTTATGGTTTCCCCATTGTTAGACCTTATGGGCGTCAGTACATTGAAACTGAATGGATGGCTGATTTGACAAGTGGTATTGCCATCTTTGTCTTGGCCTTAACTGTCTTCACTCTTTTAGGTTCTTTCATCGGTTCATGGGTACGTAATAGCCGCCTTAATGCGCTTGACCGTTCCCTTGGTATGCTTGCTGGCATTGCCATTGGCTTTGTCGTCGTTTTTGGAGCTTATGCAATTTTTGAAAAGATGGTTCCTCCAGAAAAGCAACCCCTCTGGGCCCAAGAAGCAAGGGCCTTGCCTATTTTGCAACAGGGCTCAGCCACAATTTCAGCTTTAATTCCTGGTGATGCAGCCGATACGGGCTTCAAGGCAGCCAAAGATGCTCAGTCCAAGGCAAACGAAGTCATTGATGCCCAACAAGTTCTGAAAAAATTTCTAAAACCCTCTCCTCAAGCCAAAGGTGAAGACCGCCCTGACGGTAGCTATAATAGCCGCGAACGTCAGGATATGGAACGCCTTATCGACGGAAGCCGATAAATTAAAATGCTTAACATGCCTCCTTTTAAATCGCACCCTTTTGATGACGATAAACTGCATGAAGAATGCGGAATTTTCGGGATTTTCGGTCATGAAGAAGCCTCAGCACACACTGCCCTGGGACTCCATGCACTCCAACACAGAGGGCAAGAAGCTGCTGGTGTGGTAACTGTTGGTGATGGTCAATTCCATAGCCACAAAGCTTTGGGCCATGTGGGAGACAACTTCAACTCTGAGAATGTTATTAGTGAATTATCCGGGCCTAATGCAATCGGCCATGTGCGCTATTCCACCACAGGCGGTACACTTTTGCGCAATGTCCAACCTATTTTCGCTGAATTCGACTTTGGTGGTTTGGCGATTGGGCATAATGGCAACCTCACCAACACCCAGACCTTACGGAAAACCTTGATCAAACGAGGCTGTATTTTCCAATCCACGATGGATACAGAAATCATCATCCACTTGGTCGCCATCAGCCTTTATTCTTCCGTAGTTGATCGTTTGGTTGATGCTTTGAGACAAGTTGAAGGGGCTTATTCGCTTGTTGCTTTAACCGAAGATTCCGTCATTGGCGTACGTGATCCCCATGGGGTTCGGCCACTGGTTCTTGGCAAAGTCGGTGACTCTTATATTTTAGCTTCTGAAACCTGTGCTCTCGATATTATTGGCGCTGATTTTATTCGTGACGTTGAGCCTGGAGAGATCATTGTTATCAATGCAGAGGGCATCCATAGTATTAAGCCTTTTGCCCCTGTAACCAGCCGTTTCTGTATTTTTGAGTATATCTACTTCGCCCGCCCTGACAGCGTTCTAGAAAATAAAAATGTCTATAATGTTCGCAAAGCCATTGGAGAAGAACTCTCTCGGGAAAGCAGAATTGAAGCTGATATGGTCGTTCCGGTCCCCGATTCAGGTGTCCCTGCCGCCATTGGCTATGCTGAGGCTTCAGGCATTCCTTTTGAGCTTGGCATTATCCGTAACCACTATGTAGGTCGGACCTTTATTGAACCAGGGCAAGAAATTCGAAACTTTGGTGTTAAGCTTAAACACAATGCCAACAAAGCAAAAATTGAAGGCAAGCGGGTTATCTTGGTAGACGATTCCATTGTCCGAGGCACCACTTCCATGAAGATCGCTGACATGGTGCGTGCTGCTGGAGCGACAGAGGTTCATCTTTGTATCTCAAGCCCCCCAACCGCTTATTCTTGCTATTACGGCATTGATACCCCTGAGCGTGAAGACCTGATGGCGGCTCAGATGTCCATTGATGAAATGGCGAAACAAATTGGTGTCGACTCTCTTCAGTTTATTTCAATTGAAGGGCTCTACAGAGCCGTAGGCGAGAAAACTCGCAACGAAGAATGTCCACAATTCTGCGATGCATGCTTTACCGGAGGCTATCCCACTGTTTTGACCGACAAAGAAGGCGGAAACAACACATCGCAACTTTCCCTACTTTCTGAGCGAGACTAATCAAATGAGTAATGCAGGACGCCTTGCCGGGCGCATCGCCCTTGTCACAGGGGCTTCTCGAGGGATCGGAGCAGCCGTAGCCAAACGCTATGCCAAAGAAGGCGCTCAAGTCATTTTAACGGCGAAAACACAAGCAGCCTTGGAAGAAGTTGATGATGAAATTCAGGCCGCTGGTGGTAAAGCCACCATCTTGCCTATGGATCTGACTGATTTTGACAAAATCGATCTCACTGGCGCGGCAATCTTTGAGCGTTTCGGCAGGCTTGACATCCTAGTTGGAAACGCTGGCTTTATTGGTGATCTTACACCAATAGCACACTTAGAACCCCGCATCTGGGATATGGTCATTGGGACAAACCTCACAGCAAACTACCGCCTGCTTCGCAGTATGGACCCTTTGCTTAAAATTTCCGAAGCCGGGCGTGCAATTTTCCTGAGTTCCGGGACAACAAAAGGGGCACGCGCTTATTGGTCAGCCTATGCTGTTAGTAAAATGGCCCTGGAACACATGGTTCAAATCTACGCCGAAGAAAATGCCAAAACCAATATCAAAGCCAACTTGATCGACCCGGGCGCAACGCGTACCCGTATGCGTGAAATAGCCTATCCTGGCGAAGACCCTATGACCTTAAAAACTCCTGAAGACACGACAGAAACTTTCGTGGAATTAGCTGAAGTCAGTTGTAAAAAACAAGGGGAAGTCATTAGGTTAGGCAAATAATATCAGCGGATCTCTATTTTTAAATTATTTAGCTTTTGCCAAACGACGAGCTTCTTGAAGTTCTGCCCGTGTCATCTTCTTCTCAAGTTTACCCCGCATTTTTTCGGGGTCAAATTTAACATCTACGGCTCTTGACAGCTCAGGTTGTTGCATGGCTCGGCTGTAGTAAACATATGCTTTCACACGATCTTTAGGGACACCCCAGCCATCTTCATGCATGGCCCCCAAGAAAAATTGGGCACCAGCATGGCCTTGTTTGGCTGCTTGATTAAACAATTTTTGAGCGAGGGAAAAATCATGTTCCACACCTCCCATGCCCCTGAAATGTATAACCCCTAAATAAAACTGAGCATCAGGATTATTACCAAGTCTTGCGGCGACACGATACCAAGAAGCCGCTTTCACGTAGGAGCGCTTGATACCAATACGATGTTCGTATGCATAGCCAGTTTCTACCTGTCCTTTGACATGCCCTAGCTCTGCAGATCGTTTGAAATGTTTGAAAGCTGTATTGTCATTTTTAAAGACGCCATCTCCATCACGGTAGCGTTTGGCCAATTCAAAATTGGCCTCAGCATCTCCCTTTTCTGCCTTTTTTTTCAAACTTTGGATAATTTTGGAACGTTCGGTGAGTAGAATTGACTCAATATTTGGCCCCCCATCGTCCATAAAAAAAAACCAAAGGGTACCAAATGCCAGGATAAATGAAATTAACGTGGCAAGGATTAAACCTTTCATAGGGGATTAACGGCGAACGATTGGAGCTGAATTATCTTCTAAGACAGGATTTCCATCTCGAGGGCGATCATAACAAGTCACGGCACCAATGGTTTTATAACAATATACAGCCGCTTCACCCTTAGGCTCATCTTCTTCGCAGTAGTGCAAGCCACGTTCAGAGCGTACTGTTGAGCAATTTTTCCCACTCGCAATAGAAACAATATGGTCCGTCAACGTTTTATCAGTAACAATTGCCGAAGCTCCTTCAAGAGCAGCCAAGGGCGCAACTTGCCCCCCACCGAACATAGCGGTTTCTGCAGCCGTACACCCCCCCAACCATACAAGGCAGGCTAAAATTGAGATTTTTTTAATAAGGTGCAACATCATAAATTTACCGATCAAGCAAAAAAACAAGACAACTGATTCAGCTTATCCTATCCTCGAGTCATTAACGAAGGGTAAGAAAAGAGGACAAATATGGCATTAATGGAAACACCTATCTGCAATTTCGGTTGGCCTGCAGTAGATTTTAAACTTAAAGGCATTGATGGCAGCAGCTACACACTTGATAGCGTAAAAGGACCAAACGGGCTTTTGATCATGTTTATCTGCAATCACTGCCCCTATGTTAAAGCTATTGCTGAGCGCTTGCCTGATACAGTATCGCGTTTAAAAGATATGGATATTGGCGTTATTGCCATAAACTCTAACGACACCACACAATACCCCGCAGATTCTTTTGACAATATGAAGCTCTTTGCTGAACAGCACAGTTTCAACTTCCCTTACCTCATTGAGGACACTCAAGAAATTGCACGAGCTTATGATGCAATCTGCACGCCTGACTTCTTTGGTTTTAATAAAAACCTAGAGCTACAATATAGAGGTCGTCTTGATTCTGCTGGTATAAATGCGGTGTCCGAAACAACAAGCCCTGACCTGTTAAACGCTATGAAAATGGTTGCAGAAACAGGAAATGGCCCTAAAGAGCAAATTCCAAGCATGGGATGTTCAATAAAATGGCAATAGCGGGTTTGCCATTGGCTTGAGTGCAGTATATCTTACCGCCAAATATAGAGGCGGGATTCGCCTGTAATTGACAACTAAGTAGGGTTTAGGAGTTATCCGTGGCGACCAAGAAAAAAGATAAGCAAGAGAACCCAGAAGGTGATCTGTTCATTAAAGAAGTAGAGGAAGATCTTCGGAATGAACGCCAAGCTGAACTTTGGAAAAAATACGGCAATTATGTCATCGGCACTGCTGTCGGTGTCGTTCTCATCGTTGCGGGATATCAAGGTTACACGGCATATGACCGCAACCAAAAAGAAACGCTTTCTGAACAACTCACAACAGCAACAAGCTTGGTTAAAGCCAACAAGCTTGCAGATGCTCAAAATGCTTTATCAAGTATCGCAAATGAAGGCACAACTGGCTACAGAGTCTTAGCGAAGCTCCAACAAGCCGCCATTCTTTCCCAAAAAGGGGATAGAGCCGCTGCTTCAGCAATCTATTGGGAGCTGGCAGATGATAGTAGTGTTGCAAAAACCTATCGCGATCTAGCGACTATATTAGGTGCTATGAACGGTGCAGATGATGTTGATGCTACAAGTATTAAAAATCGCCTCACCCCCCTTAACGACGAGAAGAATGCATGGCGTCATAGCGCTAAAGAACTTCTAGCCGTTATGGAAATGAAGGCAGGGGATAAGTCCAAAGCACTGGAAATGTTCAAACAACTTTCAGAAGATGCATCAACGCCACAAGGTGTTCGTACTCGCGCTAACCAATTGGTAGCTATTTTAGGGCAATAAAGACTTACTAGTTTGGGAATTGTCAGGACAGGGGAATAAAGCATGGCACCATATTCAGTTATACGTTCAGCCCTCGCTGCTGCACTTGTGTTGACTGTTTCTGCATGTGACACGTGGTTAGGTGAAAAAGAAGCGCCTCCTCTTCCCGGGGACCGTATCTCTGTTCTTCTCAATGAACGCTCCTTAAGTGCCGATCCTACCCTTGCTGGACACAAAATTCTACTGCCTCGACCAACCAGAAATGCCGCATGGCCCCAAGAAGGCGGTTATGCCAACCATGCCATGCATCATATTGAAGTGAGTGATGCCATCAAACCAGTTTGGGAACGAGATATTGGTCAAGGTTTAGACGATGAAGAACGCCTGACATCCCAACCTGTTGTTGCTGCAGGCATGGTCTATGTCATGGACGCTGCCAATACGGTGACGGCTTTGCGAACAGATAATGGCAACAAAGTGTGGTCAATTGACCTGACCCAAGATGAAGAAGACGATGATTTCTTTGGAGGTGGTGTCGCCTACGATAAAGGAAGTGTCTTCATCTCTACTGGGTTTGGTGAAGTCTTTGCTCTAAATGCTAAGACAGGACACCAAATTTGGCGCAAGAGTGTCCAAGGAACCATGCGGGCTGCCCCAACCATTCGTGGTAACCGGGTTTTTGTTACTACTGCGGATAATAAACTATTTGCTCTGAGTGCTTTCACAGGCGAAGAACTGTGGAACTATGAAGGCATATTTGAAATGGCTGGTATGCTTGGCAGCGGGAGCCCCGCTGTTGATAAAGGCGTTGTCGTCGTTACTTTCTCTTCTGGTGAAGTCGTTGCGTTAAAAGTTGAGAATGGCCGCCAAGTTTGGTCAGACTCCTTAGCAACTGTTCGCCGTTCAGAAGGCGCTTCGAACCTTGCCGATATCAGAGGACGTCCTGTTATTGATCGTGATCGTGTCTTTGCCGTCAGCCAAAGCGGACTTATGGTTGCTATTGACTTACGGACCGGACGCCGGATATGGGCCAATGATGTAGCTAGCCTTGAGAGCCCATGGGTTGTTGGAAATTATATTTACGTTCTAACCACAGATTCAGAATTGATTTGTCTCTCTCGTAAAGACGGAAAAATTTACTGGGTTAAGGGCCTACCTCGTTATGAAGATATGGAAGATCAAGAAGACCGTATCATCTGGACAGGCCCTGTTCTGACCAGTGACCGCCTACTCGTTGCTGGCTCTCATGGGCGTGCCCTAGCAGTTTCACCTTACAATGGGCGCTTGCTGGGTTATGTTGAAATGCCAGATGGCGTAACTATTCCTCCAGTTATTGCTGACAGGAGCGTCTACTTCCTCGCCAATGATGCAACCTTAGTTTCCTTCAAATAACCACAGGCCTTTACTTAAGGCTAGGAAAGCAGTAAAAGCGCGACCTTCGTTAAAGTCGCAACAGCGACCTGCGCTTCGTTACACTTAAAGACAGCAAGGCGTTTTAACGCGGATTGGTTTAAGGCTAATCCCCATACTAGGACTATTCAAATGGGCTTAACGGTGGCAATTCTTGGCAGGCCAAATGTCGGGAAATCTACCATATTCAATAGATTGGTGGGCAAACGCCTCGCGATCGTTGACGATACCCCCGGTGTCACTCGTGACCGCCGCGAAGGGCAAGCGAACCTTGGCGACTTGGACTTCACTATTATTGATACCGCAGGCCTAGAGGACTCCTACGATGACAGTCTTGAAGGACGTATGCGTGAACAAACGGATATGGCCCTCGAAATTGCCGATGTCGCTCTCATGGTCGTTGACGCTCGTGCTGGGGTAACCCCTCTTGATCAGTTCTTTGCCAAGTGGTTGCGCGGGGTAAATATCCCAATCGTGCTATTAGCCAACAAATGTGAAGGTTTTGCTGCTGAAGATGGGCGCCTGGAGGCCTATAAACTCGGCCTTGGCGACCCACTACCTTTTTCTGCAGAACATGGCGAAGGCATGAGCGATCTTTATGATGCTTTGCAGCCTTTTTATGATGAAATAAAAGCTGCAGAAGCCAAGCAGATGGAAGAAAGTAACGATGAGGAAGAAGAAGACAACACACCGCTTCAGCTTGCCATCGTTGGTCGACCCAATGTGGGAAAATCAACTCTGATCAACCGCCTTATAGGTCAAGAACGCCTGCTCACAGGCCCTGAAGCCGGGGTTACACGTGATGCTATTGGTGTGAACTGGCAGTATAAAGGCCGCCCGATTAAAATTATTGATACGGCAGGTCTTAGGAAAAAAGCCAAAGTCACAACTAAGCTTGAAAACCTATCTGCTGCAGATACATTGCGGTCTATTCGTTATGCTCAAGTTGTTGTTTTGCTGCTTGATGCCAATGATATGTTGGAAAAACAGGACCTTACCATTGCCCGTAACGTCATAAATGAAGGCCGCGCCCTCATTATTGTGGCGAATAAATGGGATGCTGTTGAAAACCGTGAAGAAGCCCTTGGAAAGCTGAGAGATCGACTTCAAACCTCCCTGCCGCAGGTCAAAGGTATTCCTATAGTTACTTTATCGGCCTTAACAGGACGCAGCACAGATAAGCTCCTCCCAACGGTGATGAGGACCTACGATCTGTGGAACCAGCGAATTCCTACAGCTCGGCTTAATGATTGGCTTGAGGCTATGACTGAGTCTCATCCGCCACCGCAAGTTTCAGGACGCCGAATCAAAATCAGGTACATGACACAGGCAAAAACACGCCCACCGACTTTCATTTTGTTTGTTAGCAAGCCAGATGATTTACCAGATTCATACATCCGTTACCTGATGAATGCCCTACGGGATGACTTTAACTTGCCGGGTATCCCTCTGCGCCTTGAAATGCGCAAACGCAAAAACCCCTACGTAAACGACTAATAAATTTCGTTTATTTAACTTTACAACACAGCCACAGCTATAAAAAAAACTACTAAAGCAGCCAGCATTAATATGCTTAACTGCTTTTGAAGGCAGTGCTGTCTGCAATGGTGGTTTTCTTGTTCCCTTGGTTACGATTTCGCAACAAAAAAACGACAATTGGTGTTAACCACCACCCTTTTGGAAACCTCGTCGGATAAGGGCGAGTTTATCTTCCATTTCAGATTTTGTGTATCCAGAAAAGATAATATCGACATCAACATTAGAAAACCCAACCAATGGGGTAATTTGGCGCATCATGACTTCAGAGATATTCATCTGAACAGATTTACCGTCTTCCAGATTGTGCTGAACCTGCATACCTGTACCAACCTCAGAGATTGTGTAGTCGTCACTTCTTAAGGCTTTTGGCAACAGTCGCTTAAACTCATTATGGGTAAAGCCCATATTGATAGAAATGGTGATATCTTCCATTTTTCTTAACCACCAGCTACAGGAGGCCAGATAGCCAAGGCATCACCTTCAACAAGGATATGGTTTTCTCTCTCGCTTGGCTCAATGTAGACCCCGTTCACCAAGACCAAATGGCAGAACTCAAGAGGAAGGTTATAGGACTTAATAAGGTCCATGGGACTTGAGCCTTCTGCCACATCTAAATCAATTTGGTTTTTTTCAGCCCCTTCTGGGAGGTAATCTCCTAGAAGGGCATATAGCTTAAAAGTAACTTTCATTTATTATCTTGTCCTAAAGAGCTAAGCCCGTCCCCCGAGCAACCCAGGCATCCATGATTTGGTGGGGATCTTCCACCAGCTTGTCTTTCCAATCTCCAAGAGGAATTTCTGCTTGGATAAGCCCGCGCAACGCACCGATATGTTCAGTGCGCCCAACAACAATGGCCCCAACCAATTTATCTTCTTTAAACTGGAGTTTTATATACTTGAAATTTTCCTCATCAACAGCGGAAGCTGTCTCGCCTCCTTCTGCACCTTGCCACTGCCCAAATGAACAAGAAACCAAACCAATGGTATCAAGAACGTTCATGCTGAGACTGCCTTTATAAGCAGCCTCTGTACCCGCCATATTAAGTCCAGCGATACGCCCATGATCGGCAGATGTTGGCTGAATGGCGTGAACTGAACGACCACCCGTTGAAAAATCTAATCCTTGGGCGACATCACCCGCAGCATAAATCCCCTCGACATTGGTCTCTAGGTGATCATCAACCAAAATGCCTTGATCCGTTTCAACACCGCTTCCTTCTAGAAAGCTCATGTTTGATTTAACACCCGTTGCAACCACGACCAAATGGGCTGGAATCTGCTCACCATTTTCCAGATCAACTAATAAGTTATCTTCATCAGAGCGCCCTGAAGATTCTAACTTCGTGACCCGAGTCCCAGTGTGGACAGTCACGCCTTTGTTTTCACACCATTTTTTAAGCATGCCCCCGGCGGTTTCATCCATCATTCGGGGAACCATACGATCACCCATTTCGACCACGGTCAGATTAACGTTACGCAAAGCTAACGCTTCAAGAATAATGCAGCCGATAAACCCAGCACCCATGAGAACAACGTCAGCCCCTTCATGGGCAAGCTCAATAATATTTTTAGCATCTTCCAAGGTCCAGCAATGGTGGACGCCTGGTTGATCAAGCCCATCAACAGGGGGCTTAAGGGGATGTGAACCAGTGGCAACGAGGAGTTTATCGTAGGAAACAGAGGTTCCGTTATCTAAGGAAACAACTTTTTCACCGCTGGAGACCTTAGTCACTTTAGCCCGAACTACCTCAATGCCTCTATTTACAAAATGGTTTGCACTTTTGCGCAAGTAAGTTCCTTTAGCTTCAATATTACCCGTGAGGTAATAGGGAATAGCCATACGAGAATAAGGATCAAAGGCTTCTTCACCAATCAATGTAATTTTACCGTTAGGGTCAGAGTTTCTCAGCGTTTCCGCAGCAACAACACCAGATGGCCCTGCACCAATAATCACATAATTCATAACTTATACCTTCCCAGAGTTAAGTAGTACTTTTGGCAACAAAGAAGGAAAGCCCCTCCCCTCCCAATATAAATAGGGAAAGAAGGGGCTTAATCCAAGTGTCGAAACCTCAATTTAGAACCTACAGCGCCAGGTTATTGATGGTTTCGTTCGTTGGTATGCCCTCTTCGTTCCAGCCGCGGAGCTGGTAGTACTCAGGAAGCATTTCACCCAGATTGTTGACCATGCCTTTCGCCGGGCCGGTTTTCGCAGCTTCGGTCAGCAGGCGTTTCGGAAGCGTATCGTCCTTGGCGGTCAAACCAGCTGCCAAGTTGAACTGACGTTCCAGGTTCCAAACACGAGCACCCGTCACCATCATG
>JAPHRK010000012.1 GCA_026196105.1 Rhodospirillales bacterium
AGTGCAAAGAATTGAACTATAGCGTGAAATAATAGGGGAATTACATTATGGGCGTTTTGTCTTTGATTTCGATCAATACCGAACAGCAAGTCCAAAATATGTTTGTCCGGCCTGGCCGTCTTTGCCTCTAGATTCAGTTCGTCCCACTAAAGGTTGGGCATATTCCAACGACCCAGAAATATAGTCCGTCAGGTTAAACCGAACCCCCAACCCTGTGGAGGATATGGAATCTCGCGAAGGTGAATCTTCTCGAGCCCAAATCGACCCGGCATCATAAAATAGGTACATTTGATATTCAGACCTAAACGGCAATACTTTGATCTCGTTGCTATATTGCAGCTCCAGCTTAGCTGCAACGCCGCTTTCTCCAGAGATTTCTGATGGATCGAAACCACGCCCGAAACTGGAGCCACCTACGCCAAATTCCTCCGAAGATAATAATCGGTGAAAGGAATATTGACTACTAACGGCGCCAAGAATATTGAAGTTTTCCGAAATAGATTGTTTGCGTGACGCATTAATTTCAAACTTAGTAAAGTCGCTTCGTCCCCGGTCATTTGATAGTAACTCTCCGTTTTTCGGAGAATTATTTAGAATGGGGAGGCCTTGGCCTATACCAAGCTCTACAGCCGATATTCCTCGCCATTTATCAATGAAATCATATGCAACTCCGGTCCTTGCCGCACGGACTCGATCACGCGACAAGGCCTCACCTCCCGTGTTTACATCAGAATCCAGATAATCAAAGGTAAGATACCCTGACAGGTTTTGTGCTCTGGATCGCAAGAAAGGATGCCTTATTCCAAGACTAACGCTTCGGCTTTTACTCTCGATTTGATCATCTTCAAGGGTGCCACCCGGCGTCGAAGTTGTCCGGCTCGCACGGAGGGAAAGAGATGTGCCTTCAGCATTCAATTTCTGCTGGTGAGAAATATCAAAAAATTGAAGTTCATCGCGCTCCGGGGGAGATGCAAAATCGGTGGTTATGTAGCGAATTTGCGTTCTTTCCCCGAGCCCAGCGAGTGAGTTCGCAGATAGGCGCGTGTTCACAAATATCGGCCCAACATAATGGGAACCGCGATTATCAACACTTACTCCAGCATTCACGACTTGATGTTTAAGCTTAACCGTTAATGTTGACGCCCCTGTAACCTTACCAGGCACCAAGACCGACGACACTTCATATCCTGGCACGTCACGCATCAACAACAAGTATCGTTCGAGCTTACTCACATTTAGGGGACGTGATTTAACAATTTTTTGTCCAATCGACTTCAAAAGTCCACGTTTATCAGGGGCATCACCGGAAAATATGACCTCATCAACAAATCCCTCTACCACTTGAATGCGCACGACCCCACTGGCAATGGTTTGGCGCGGTAGCAGGGCGCGGGACAGGATGTAACCGCTGTTACGGTACTTCGTCGTCAACGCGTCAGCAATTTCATAGATTGTCAGTAAGCTGATTTCTTGCCCTAGATACTTTTTATAAAGGGGTGATAGTTGGTCCTTTGTGAAGACGGTCGCTCCGACCACGTTCAAATCCAAAAGCACAAATTTGACGGACTTGGCGTTGGCGGGCGGTTTAGCTCGTTGAATGGTTTCAGGAACCACAACTTTGGGAGTCGCGCGCGGTTCTTTAAATTCTTCAAACTGGCGTTCTATCTGCCCAGGACGTGTTCCACTAGGAACAGTTTGAGCCTGCCCCGAAAGCGGCAAGAACAGCGCAAAGAGCAGGAGCAAGCACCAAAATATATTTGGAAGTAAAGTGAGCAATCAAATTACCTTTGCATACTCATGTTTATTGAGTTGTTGCTCGCGCAAGCCAATTAGTAAAAACATCTATCCCCCCAAAAGATGTGCGATTATAACAGCAAAACCCAATCAGAAAAGATATCCTTTTTGGCTGTGATAAAACAAGCATCTTCTAAAGTTCAAATTCACCTAAGTGCTATTGGATTATTTATGGCTAGAAAGCAAAATTGACACCGCTTTCTGGTCTGCAACTAATATTGCAGCCGTCAAAGATGGGCATATTTTACTCCCTTAATCCCAGTCCAACATTTCCCAAGCTTGCGTAAACTTGTTTTCTGATGATGCCCTATTGATGCCCAAGGGGAAACTGTAGCCTTTTGAGAATGATATTATTGATATTATCGCTCAAAACCCTCCAGAATTAGAGTTTTATAATCCACCGCGAATCAAAGGGGTTAGAGTGAATTGATTTCATAAATTCTAGAGTTACAATTTTTTGTGCCTATTTGTGCCCCGTAATTTATGGAACAATTTTGCATTTCGTGTAAACCATTGATTACACATAGTATTTTTTTGGAGTCATGCGGGCAAGAAAAAGCCCGCTCTTAGCGGGTTAATTCACTGATATTGTTTGTGTAATTTGATGGTGTGGACGGCTCCCATTATTGGCGATGTTTTTGCCATAATGGAGCTATTACCGACTTCATTGATAGGAGGCCATCCACATGACGACAACCATAGTAGGACTTGATCTAGCAAAGAACGTTTTTCAGGTACATGGCGTTGACAGCCATGGAGACATAGTTATCCGCAAGCAATTGCGACGTGCCAAGGTCTTATCCTTTTTTGCCGACCTCCCGCCCTGCCTTGTCGGCATGGAAGCCTGCGCCAGTTCACACTACTGGGGGCGGGAACTCAAGCTCTTGGGACATGACGTACGCTTAATGCCACCACATTACGTAAAACCCTATGTAAAACGTGGCAAAAGCGACGCTGCCGATGCAGAAGCCATTTGCGAAGCGGTAAACAGACCCTCAATGCGGTTTGTTCCTCTCAAAGGAACCGAGCAACAAAGTATTTTGATGCTTCACCGCACGAGAAGTCTATTGGTTCGTCAACGTACCATGTTGGCTAACGCTCTTCGGTCTCACTTGTCCGAGTTTGGCATCGTTGTCGGCAAGGGAATGGAGAATATAACCAAACTAGCAGCCATTGTTGAGAATAATCACAACGCCTATTTACCCGAAGCGGCGCTAACGGCACTCAGGGTGATCATTGGGCAATTAGGGGACTTAAAAACTAGGGTCAACAGGCTGGAAAAAGAGATCATCAGCAAGCACCGTAAAAACCCAGAAAGCAAACGATTGGCGACCATACCCGGCATTGGCCCAATTACCGCCTCTGCCCTTTCCGCTACAATCACCGACGCCACCCAGTTCAAATCAGGTCGACAACTCGCGGCATGGCTAGGGCTGGTTCCCCGGCAAAATTCATCGGGTGGCAAACAAAAACTCGGACGCATATCAAAGCAGGGAGACCAGTATTTGCGCCAATTACTTGTCATTGGGGCAACCTCCATGTTGGGTGTGGTAAACAAGAAAAAGACACCCGACGATGAGTGGGTCATCACCCTTCTTCACAAAAAACCACCACGTCTGGTAACCGTTGCCCTAGCCAACAAAATGGCCCGTATCGCCTGGGCCGTAATGTCACGACAGGAGGTTTACAAAGTCAGACAGGTACACACCTAAACTCAAACAGGAGCAAACATCTTTTTTGCTAGGTCAGATCGCATGATGATCACGTAATGGATAACACCGGGAACCAGACACCTCGTCCGCAACCATGCTCAAAACAGAGCGCTTTTTTGATTGGAGACTGGGGCCAAACGGATTTCATCAGGGCCAGCGGAGACAATCCGCACAAACAGGCCGGACACATGAACGTACCACACCGTGGTTTATATCCAAAAAATGATCCAAATGTGAAAACGAACCTTGCAAAAAAAGAGCCGTCCACACATGGTTGCGGGGGGCTGATTTGAACCTACGACCTTCAGGTTATGAGTTTGATAATATCTATTGTCACAAATAGACATAAAACGCCATAAGTTGTTTTTTTCTTATTTTTCAACATATTGATCTATTTACTTGCTGCCAAGACAAGACAAATGTAGTCTCTACATTGCGTCGTGTGGGTGCCCATAGGGTGCCCAACTAATTTCAACCAAGAAGATTATATGCCCAGATTAACCAAAAAATTCGTCGAAAACGTTGCTATCCCAGATGAAAAGTATATCACCGTCTGGGATGATAAACTCATCGGGTTTGGGGTGCGTGTTAGGCCAAGCGGCAAGAAAGCTTATATTGTCCAGGCAAAGAAAAACCGTAAAACAATTCGTAAGAATGTGGGTATTCATGGAACTTTGACTGCCGATCAGGCTCGGGAGGCAGCAGCAGACCTTTTACGGCAAATTCATGCTGGTGTTAACCCCAATGAAGAAGCTAAGAAAGAACAGGCAAAGCCCACGGTAAGCAATCTTTGCCAACAGTTCCTTGACGAATACGTCCCCTCACATTGCAAGCCCCGCACCGCTGTTGAATACCGTCACTGTGTAGATAAGTACATCACCCCTGCCCTTGGGAGTTTGAAGGTTGAAAACGTTGCCCGTGAAGATGTGGCCAAACTTCATAACACCATGCGAAATGTGCGCTATCAAGCAAACAGAACTCTCGGCGTTTTGTCTGTCATCTTTAACCAAGCGGAAGTTTGGGGGCTGCGCCCAGAACGCTCCAACCCTTGCTACAACATCAAGAAATATAAAGAGCAAAAACGAGAAAGGTTTTTATCTCCGGCTGAATTATCTTGCCTTGGGGAAGCACTGAAGGAAGAGGCTGAATTTGCATCATCAGCCGTAACAGCCTTTTGGTTACTGATATACACGGGGGCCAGATTGTCAGAAATTCAAACTCTCAAATGGGAATATGTCCGAGGCAACAAAATCCATCTTCCAGATTCAAAAACTGGGGCAAAAGGGATTCCCCTCAACCAGCCTGCTCTAGAGGTTTTGTCAAACGTAGCGCGTATAGAAGGCAACCCTTATGTCATAGCAGGTAAACAAGATGGTGCGTTCTTGACAGACTTGCAAAAGCCCTGGCGGCGTATCCGTAAACAGGCAACTGTATTGTTCTGGCTTCTCCATACGGAAGCAGTCGCCAAATTAATTAAAAAGCTGACCGAGGAAATTGGGCAACGCCCCACCTGGGAAGAAAGTCAAAAAGCAGGAGAGACTGAAAACCTTGAACTCCCCGTCGGTCTAGCCGATGTCCGTATTCATGATCTACGCCATACCTTTGCATCTGAAGCTGTCATGACCGGTGAAAGTTTGCCGATGATCGGCAAAATCCTCGGGCATACTCAAACCCAGACAACGGCCCGTTACGCCCATCTAGCCGACGATCCATTGCAATCGGCATCGGAGCGTATTGCGAGTTCGCTTAAGAAAGCGATGGCGGGATAAGACATCATGTCCAGATACTGTTGGCTTCATCTTATAGAGTATGACAACTTTATCACTGACCTGCCCCCACTAAAAGATCCACTTCTTAAGTAAGATTTTGGCCGCTTTTGACCTTGCCCCCAACATTGGACCAGCTCTTTGCGGTCCTTCCCGCTTCTTAGGCCATCTGAGAGAACATCATATTTTTGGAGCCTTATTCCAAACTTGAAGAAAAGTGATAGTTTTTACCTATTACAATTAAAATTATTATATTAATTTTTTTATCTCCTTTTTATACATATTATTAGTTATGCACACTTTTTAGTATAATCTATTAACACCTTATATCTATTCATTGCCTCTTCGATTTTTCTACATTGACGAGAGACTTAATGAATATCCACATGCATAACATAACAACGCCTAGCCAAATCGCCTGGAATTATCTTCGCAGAAACCAAGACTATCAACAAGAATCAGGCTTCCTCAAAGCAGACCAACTAATAGACGCTAAGCCAAACTTATTCTCTTTAACAGATCAGACCCATGAAGATTTTGCAGCCCGAAAGTGGGGCCTCCTCGCTTACGCAAACCCTCATCTCCAAGAACTTCCCTTTTGGCACCCAGATATATGCTTAAACACATTAACCGCAGAAACCTACACTGCAACTATTAGGTCAAATACTCAGCCATTTATCCAAAAACTACGAAAAGCAAAGGCAGATGTTAATGGCCTTCAACTCTTGAATGGTCAACTTTGCCTCAACATCGCTTCAAAATCCAATTCCTCTCGGCTCATGTTCCCCCCTGGCACCCTCATAAATGAAACCGCAACCATCAGGTTTATCTTGCCCTTTGGCTCTGATTTGCCGCAACAGACAGCGATGATCACGACCCTGTTGGATATCTCCAACGGGAAAGCAAAAAAAATGTCCACCCTCTCAGCTCAAGCATGGTGAATTCCTAGTTGCTCTTGATGGTTTCCTTGAAGGTAAAAGCTTACGAGCGATTGCCGTTGATCTGTATACCCCTGAATATGTCAACAACAATTGGACCGATGGCGACTGGCTTAAAAGCCGGGTGCGACGGCGTGTTCAACGAGGGCGATATTTCATGAACGGGGGCTATATCGACTTACTCGGTTCCCCCCCTTAAAAACTCACGAGGGGTGTCGAATTTGCGCTAGGCCGTTTTCGACACTCCCTGCCCTGCTCCAAAAAGTCTTTTCTGATCACCAGCAATTGTCATGTGACAGGAGAAGAACACCGTGGACAGAACCAATCACCTTAGCCGCGCAAAAACAGCGGACTTTCTCGGACTTAGTATAAGAACTTTAGATCGACTTCGGGTATCCGGAGGTGGCCCGTCTTTCTGGAAAGGGGGATCTCGGGTTTTATACGATCAACGTGACCTTGATCTCTGGATCGAAAGCCGTAAGCAAAAATCAACCTCGGATATTCCAGGCTAATGGGACCAGCAAGATGGGGACAGGCTCGAATTGAAATCGGCGTATTGCGCGAGGAAGTCCTTGAGGGGCTCAAGAACGGCACTCCGATCAGCCACGTTTACAACGATCTTAAAAGCGATGGCCGTCTAACCATTTCTCTCAAAGTATTTTACAAATGGGTAAAACGGCTCCGTTCCCAAACTTCTATCTCGCCCACTTTATTTAATTCGTCGAAAGCCTCCAGGTCAGCTCAAACACCTCAAGCACTACAAAGCGTGAGCCCTGACCAGACGCCTTCACGAAGGCCTGCGGCTGCTAAATGCCCGAACATGAAGCAGTCGCAGGTCATCAGCCAAGAACTCAACGAACTTACAGACATGACCTCCGCCAGCTTTGAGCAAACCTGGGATGGAGAGATCAACCCGGAAAACACGGAAAGGAAACAAGACCATGGCCTTGATTAATTTATTGCTGCAGGGCAAAGGCGGCGTTGGCAAATCCTATATCGCGAGCCTGCTTGCTCAACACTATACGGATCGTGACCTCCCTTTAATGTGTTACGACACCGATCCTGTCAATAGAACCTTCGCCGGTTACAAATCCTTCGGCGCAGAAATCGTAAAGCTTGGTGAACGACCCGACGAGGTCAATCCGCAGTACTTCGACACCCTGCTCGGTAAAATCATGGAAGTGCCCGAAGGAGGTGTGGTCGTCATTGACAACGGAGCCAGCACTTTCCTCCCCCTTCTCGGTTATATGGTTGAAGCCGACGCATTGAGCCTGTTGCGAGAGGCTGGTCATACGGTCCGCCTTCATACGGTTCTTACGGGCGGACAAGCCCTTAACGATACCATGCAGGGATTAGCGCAAGTGCTAGGCCATATCCCAGATGTTCCCGTCGTTGTTTGGCTGAACGAATATTTTGGCCCCATTGAACGAGTAAATAATGAAGGGCAAAGGGAAGGGTTCGAGCACTCGGGTCTCTATCAAAAAAACCAAGATCGGATCCATGCCCTGATCCGTCTTCCCGAAGTGCGCAAAGAAACTTTCGGTCATGACATTGGCAAAATGATGCGAGCCCGGTTGTCCTTTGATCAAGCCATTCAACACCCAGAATTCCATGTCATGACCCGGCAGCGCCTCAAAATAATCTGGCAAGGCCTTCAATCTGCCATGGATCGGGCGGTATTGTAATGAGCCAATTAGATAGCCTCCCTCCTCCACCTCATCATGCGGGTGAATCCCTCGAAGAACTCCGCTCCCTACTATGGAAGACCCATAAGGTCACTGTTGATGAGTACGACCCTGTTCTTATGGTTTACACCATCCACCAAGTGGCAATTAAGGAATTCCAGCAAATGCTTGATCACCATGACCGAGTATTTTCCGAAGCGGCAACCGAGGCCGCTCAAATTTATGCCGACAACGTCGGTCAATCCCTTGAAGGCTTTAAGAGCGACGCCCTCACAGATGCCATTCGTGAACGACTGTCTACCGTCAGAGATACCGCAGAAATTACCGACAACGCACAAGGCCGTCTCAGGCAAACCGTGTGGCTGCTCTGGTGGTTGACGGCCCTTAATTATCTCGGGGTGGCACTTACCCTTGGGATTTTGACAGTTCTGGCGATTTAAGACGAGGAAACGACAAAAATGAAATTCAGCATAAACCTGCCAACAGTCCTAGCCGTGAGCTTGGTTGCCCTGCTCACTACGGAACCAGCCTTGGCCCAATCTGCGGACGGATGGGAACAACCTGCCGTAAAACTAATCGAACTTTTTGAAAGTGGGTTGGTCAAGATCGGAGCCTTGCTCATTGGAGTGGGCATTATTGGCCTTGGGGCCATGGCCGCCTTAAGCGGCAAGATCGAATGGTCGGCCTTTGGCTATCGGTTAATTGGCGGTCTGCTGGTGATTGCGGGTCCGACTATGATTAAGAGCTTATTGGAAGCCGTCGGATGAAGGCTCAAAGCGATATCTTGGTCCAAGTGCAGCGCCAGATGACTTTTTTAGGGTTGCCCATGCGCTTGTTGGCATTGGCAGCCATCGGCGGTGTCATTGGGATGCTCCCCGGCATTGCCCTGGATATTCTCCCTCTCCTGTTGATCGGGTTTAGCCTTGGTTTTGTGATTGCTTGGGTTTGGTTGTTTCGAAAGGTCCGTAGTGATCTACATTTTGACCGCGATATTACCCAAGCCCCGTCTTTTTGGATCGGACAGGGCCAACACCGTCAGTTAATTGCGGGTGGTGCGCCATGATCTGGGGACAGGTAGCGGCAACATCAATAGTGGCGGGCATGGTAACAGCCCTAGCTGTTCCAATGGGTCGCAAGCTCCTTCTTGGTGATCTAAATCGGGACTGGCTTCAGAACGAACTGGAGTTAGATCGTATAGAGGTCGACAACTCGACAATTCGGGGTAAGGATAATAGCCTGAGCAGAGTTTGGCGGCTGCGCGGTATCAGCTACGATGCCAAAGTAGAACAGGAACAAATCACCCTTCTTCATAATCGGGCAGCCTTAATCAGAGAGCTTGGCAAAAAAGGGCTGCATGTCAGGCTTTTGGCGATCAAACGTCAGCGACCGATTAGTTATGAAGCTCATTGGCCGTCTTCTGCTTTAGCGGAGATCGGCGAAGCTGAGGCCGCACAGTTCAAAGCAAGCTATTATGTAGAATGGTACATCCTTGCCAGTGGTTTTTCTATGAAACCCCTTCTTGATGCCCATAAACAAATTATCTCCATTCTTAGTAAATACGACCCTGTACTGTTGGAACGCCAAGAAGAGAAAGACAACCCCTGTGAACTGACAGGTTTTCTCAATGGATTGATCTCAGGAGAATATCGTGATGAACTCCCTCCTTTGTCATCAAACCTCTCTGGCACCCTACCAGGAAGTGATTTTGGCTGTGACAAACAAACAGGTCTAATCACTACATACACCCCTCACCAAAAGTTTCACAAAGTAATTACCGTAAGCCTGTGGCCAGAGAGTGTTTCTGGTCGATTAATCGGTGATCTCCTCGGAATTCCTGGCGACTTAGAAATTTGCCAAATCTGTGAACCCTGGGATCGTGACCAGGCAACCATTTTGTTTGAACGACGCAAAAGAGGTTACGAGAGCGCCTTTCTTGATAATCCTGCTGGTGCCGTAGAAACCAAAGCTGTCCTCGACCTTCTTGGTGAAGATGCCGTAACGCTTTTTACCACACAGTTTCAGATCATCGTTCGTGCTGAAAATGAGAAAGACCTTAACCAACTGGTAGAGGCTGTTTGTCAAACCCTCGGGGATCGTCGGGTACTGCACCGAGTCCAAACTATCGGTGCGCCAACTTGTTGGTTTAATCGATTGCCAACTTTAGGACGACGAAAAAAGAAGCTGATGCCGGGGGGTAAGCTCATGGCTCCGCTTGATCTCAGAGACGACAACTTAGCCGCTCTCTGGGCCTTTCCTCATTCGGCCCTGGGCATGACTAAAAGCCAATATGGTGATGCTCCGGTGCGTATGTTCCGCACTCCTTCGGGCCAAGCCTACGCCATGCAGTTTCAAACCATCAACAAGCCTCAAGCCTTGGGCAACTATCTTGTCTTCGCTCCGTCAGGCGGGGGCAAATCAACATTGATGATGCACTTACTTGGGGGGCTAGCCAAGTTTGATGGCGTGCCCAGTTACATCTTTGATTCCAAAGAAGGCGCAAAATTCATGATTGAAGCCCTGGGTGGTGTTTACCAAGGCTACGATACCCTGTCGCTAAATCCTTTAGATGTTGGAGCTGACACACCGTCCAACCGCAACCGAGTTTATACCCTGCTTCGTTCTATGGCCGGGGCTATGAAACTGACCCCAGAGGACAAAGATGCCCTAACACACGCAACGGAGTTGTCGTTTCAGTTGGACCCGCCTCAGCGGACACTTTCTTTCCTTTTCCCCTTTGCCTTTTCTAAACGAACGGACCTTCGTCGTGAATTCTCTAAATGGGTAACTGACGACAAAGGCAATAAGGGAATACACCACCATGTGTTTAATGCAGCCCATGACAGCCTGGGCGGATTGCTGAACCACTTCATGGTGGGCATCAATATGAACGAAGCCCTGGATGATCCAGAATTAGGACCGCCTGTAGTTGCCCATATTGCAGCGGCCATAGGCAAATCTGCGGCGTCATCGGCTAAGGGATTTAACATCTTTATCGATGAAGCGGCAAAGCTCCTTCAAAACCCTGGCTTTCGTTCGCTCGCCGCAGAAATGTTCCGGGAATACCGCAAGCTCAATGGGGCGGTGGGATTGGCCTTCCAAGACCCAAAAGCTCTTTTGGACAGCGGAATGTCAGAAGCCTTCATTATGAATACGGCAACCTTCATTTTCCTGCCAAACGCCCAAGCTGAGCCCGACAGTTTTAAGGCCTTTAATCTCAATGATGAGCAAATGAATTTTGTTTTAGGCCGGTCCATAAAACCTGAGCAACGGCGGGTTTTGATCATCAAGCGAGACGCTGCCAATGCCTTCGATGAAAGTGCCATTGTTGATGTCAATCTGTCACCCCTCGGCGATCCCCTCAAATATTACCGCGCCGGGGTCGATGCCAACACCTTGCTAACAAACCTGAAAAACCAATGGGGGGACCAATGGCCGCACTTCGTGTGATTGTGAAGAGAAAAGCCCGGTTTCTGCTTATAGCAGGAGCTTTAGTTATCGGTATTCCTGCTGTTGTTTACGCCAACATGCCGGTGATTGATACCACGGCGATTATCAAGGCGACCGAACAATTAAACTCTTTGCAAAAGCAGCTCGACAAACTCAGTGAACACAGCGAGTGGCTGACCAAATTAAGTAAACAAGCTCAAGACCAGATTAATGCCATCGGCGCATTGGGGAAGATCGACTTGCCGTTTCTGAACCTCCAGAAAGTAGCCAGCAAGGTTTTGAGCGATGTGCAATGTCTCAAACCTGACCTTTCCAAACTGATGCCTGAACTGCGTATAGAAGAGCTGAAGTTCGGCAGCATATGTGAAGGGCGTAATGTCTACAAAGAAATGCTTTGGTACGACCCCGACGAAGTGGAAATCGAAGGGAATAATAACGGGGGCTCCGGTGTTTTTATCAAGGCAAGAGAAAAGTGGGAAAGGCAACGGGAGGCCCGTGAGAAAGTTGATGCCAGACGGGAAGCAATCGTCAAAGAAACGGCCTCAACAGGAATGGCTCAAGGCGATCTAGCGGCAACGGATACAGCCAAGATAAATGAACAAGCGGCAAAGGATTTAGAAAACGCTGCAAAGGCGGCGGAGACTCAACAAGCTCGTTTAGCTGTTATTGCTCAGGGGTCGGTTCTGCAAAACCGCCAACTGGTGCAACAGAATCAACTCTTGGCACAACTCCTCAAAGTCCAATCCACCATGCTCATGACAATGAGTGTATCGGCTGCGGATCGCCCTGTCGCGAGCAAACGGGAGGATGAAAAATGACCTTGTTAATTCTTACTGATCATCTTCCGAAACTCAGCAAGCCTTTTATCGTCACGAGTGCGGCTTTCAGGCAGTCTCCAATCGGGAAGGTCGTTGCATTTTCTCGTAAAGATATTGAGTTTTTCAATGGTCATGCAGTCGATGGCGTGAGTGGTTTGGTTCCACGGTTCGGGCTTAAGGTCTTGAAGCCAGGAACTATAGACCTTTTGCCATTTGCTATAAGTCAAATCCAAATCATGGCAATACTTGATTTTGGTATTATCAGAGTTCCCATCAAGGCTCTTAATTGCAGCCACTTGATCGCGTCCATACAATTTTTTCCAATTCTCATATGGACCTTTTTCACAAGACTCATATGCCACATCCAAATCGGAACCAGAGATCGGTTTTGTCCAAAAGCCAATTGCACGATCAAAGTCGAAAAATTCACTCTTTTTAATTACCTCGCTCGCTCTCACGCTCTGAGACAAAGATAGGATTAAAATAATGGGAAGAACTGCGCCAAAGATCGAATGTTTCACCTGTCCCGTCGTTGACCAGTACGTCAGTTTAGCCAACCAATTCACACAAGATTTGAGTGAAGTAATGCTGGGTCCAATGTGGTTCATATTTTTATCCATTACGGGCCTCTGGATTGTTATGCATGGCATTCGCATGATACTCGGAAAAGGCGATTTAGGGGGCCTAGTCCATGAACTTATATTTGTAATTATAGCAGCCGGACTGCTCTCTGGACAAGGGCCAATACTGGTAAATTTGATATATAAATCAGCACTTTCCACCATGTCGGGAGCTGCATCCGTTGTCTTGACAGCCGGAGGAATGTTTGCGGGAAAAACACAGATTGCGCCGCCTCCTCAGACAGACCTTGCACCTTCAGCAATTGAAAACTTAGACGGTATGCGCGGCCTTGTCGCAACGGCTGAAGAAGGGGTTTTTAAAATCTTTACGATGGGCGGTGAAATTCTGGCTTCGGCAACTCTTACCGACCCCTCACCCATCATCTTTGCCCTCGCTCTCGTCGCACCTTATGCAATTCTCCTGATCGTCTATTTTGCGCAAGTGGTGGTGAGTATTTTTAGGGTCATGATGTTTGCTGCCCTGTCGCCAATCCTCATGCTGGCCCTTGGCTTTGGATGGGGTAGAGATACGGCTTTATCTGGATTAAGAACCCTGTTTGCCGCTTTCATGGTTTTGTTCGGCGCAACGGTTGCTCTGGCGGTTTGCCTTTATGGTGTGACTTCCCTTGGTGTCGCAAATCCTGAAGAGGTTGGCTTTAATGCCAGACTCATCGTTTCCATGGACAACCCCAAACTTTGGGTCGCCATAATTCTCGGCTGGCTTGGAACAGCGTTTTTGGCTGAAGCCACAGGTATGGCGAACTCCATAGCCGGATCACAACTCACCAATCAGGCCGCAGCGGTTATCACAGGCGGTTTAACAGCAACCGGTTTAGCCCTCCTCAAACAAGGCTCCCCAGGAAATATTACAGACAAAGCCAAGTCCGTCGCCACAGGCGCTATTACGGCAGGGACAATCGTCTCCAATCCAATAGCTGCCAGCAAAACGGCTTACAGCCATGCAATCAACAGCGTCCAAACCATAAAGGACCGCATCAAAAACCCCACCATTGATAACAGTTAAGCCAAAGGACCAATGGAATGATCAAAAGCAACTTCAAACTCTTTTTTCTCGTCGTTTTCCTCGCCGGAGGCGTCCTCCTCACAGGCTGCGCCGCCGTTAAGCCTGATGTTGAACTTCCCAAGAACGCCGGGGAAGGTTCAGACGAAATGAAGATATCTCCTTGCGCCTGTAACGAGCTTGATTACGACGGAAGGGGCTTCCAGTGGCGCGTTTAAAATTCCCAAACTTCTTTCAGAAGAAAGAAACCCAGGAAGTTAACATCCGGCAACACAAAAACCTGGTAGCAGCCGACCCCTTTGCTTTCCAAGCTTCACATCGACGGCTTGCCTGGTCGCTAAGAATTTCTGCGGGAACAAACGTTATTCTTGTCGCCGCCCTTATGGTCATGGCCAACACCATTTCGGTTTTACTTCCCCTCAAGGAAACGAAAATTGCTTTGGTACGAACCTATGCTCCGGACGACAAGCTCTACCGGATCGAACCGATCTCAGAGAAAGTCGAAGGTTTTGAACTTTTGCTTGAATCTAAGGCGCACCGTTTTGTCAAACTGGCTTTGGATATTGATGAAGTCACCCAGAAAGAGCGGATGAACGAAATCTCCCACATGGTGACCCCATCCTTTGGGAAAAAATATCGTCGTAAATGGGGTGAACCAAAAGCAATTCGTGAAGCCTTAGATAATGGCTTAGAGCGTCAAAACCTCATTGAATCAGTGGATAAGATTGAGAGTTTTGGCAATGACCACAAGCTGGTCGTTGATTTTATGCAGGTTGATCGTCACCGCAACAAAGTGACCAATCGAAATAAGCTCAGAGCTTATCTCTCCCTGACCACGCGACCAAACGAAGTTCGCGAGGAAGAACGCTACACCAACCCCCTTGGCATCGTGGTGTTGGATATGACCCTCAAGGAGCGTGATCAGCCATGAACAGGAAGCAAGCTTCCCCTAAATCCATCCCAACGGAGTTGGTCGATGCAGCTATTGGAGAAGTCTTTGCGGGGAATTGGTGGGAAGGGATGAGTAGTGCTGAATTAATGAAAATACGAACAACCGTCTACGAGGCGCTTCTTAAGGAACAACCTGAAGAAAAAGAGACAAGGAAACGTGATGAACAAAAAGCAATTGAAAAATTTACTTCTGGCCAGTGCGTTCGTAATTGCGCCAAGCATAGCCCTGGCACAAACGGCAAACCCGCGTCCGGGCAAGATGCCCCGACAGGGAATGCCAGTACCAAACTCCGTAGTCAAACAGGCGAAAGCGCAACAGACCGGGAATTACGGCTCCATGGAGCGCACACGTACGCCCGGGCAAATTCAAAAAGCCTGGGATAAGACGCCACCAAACAAACCAATATACAAAGCTGATTATTGCAAAGCTTGCACTTACAAGATACGCCTTCGTGAGTTCATGGTGACGGTGCTTGAACTCCCTGAAGGAGAGGTCATAGAGGCCGTTGACCTAGGTGATAAGAAAGGTTTCTCTGCCCAACCAAGGGGAAACAAACGTTTAGCCTTAAGACCTAAAGGTCATGGTTACGATACGAGCCTAGTTGTCTATGGTAAATCAGGCCGCGTATATCCTTTTTATTTACGGGCTGAAGGCTTCAACTCCAACAACATTCCTGATCTTGTGGTCAAGATCATCGGCCCTGTGCCAATTGGGGAAAACCTATCTGTTGAAGGCTTCGAAGGAGTTAACGACAAAGGGAGTAAAGTAGCGGCAATTCCTCTGTCTAATGGTGAGGTAGACAAGGCCATTAATGGCTTGGGAAACACCAACCCGAAAACACCTGACAAAGACTTTGTGGCAGAAGCCACCTTCGATCCTAACGCCCTTAGAGGCTGGGGCAAATACAAGCTCTGGGGATCGGAAGAGCTGAAACCTGAAACCGTCTTTCGTGACGATCAATTTACTTACATTCGTTTTGGCGACAAATGGAAGGATATTGAACTCCCTACGGCCTATGTGGTGGTGGACAAGATTGACGAACTGGTCAACACACGAGTTCAAGGTCAAACCTTCATTGTCGAAAGCACAAGAGAGCTGATCACCCTTAAAAGTGGTCAGAGCTATTTGTGCATTGAGTATCCGGGAGACGAAGGTTGAGTACGGCCTTCTGTGATCTTGCCCTGGCGCTGGGTTTGACTATTGGAGGGGTCTGCTTTGAACCGCCTCCCTCAAAGCCACCGGCTTTACCTGGCGATGATATGGGAGCTTGGTCAATGCCTGTGCCACCTCCAAAGGAAGCCCCGGCACCACCTCCCCCCATGCCTCCTGTGGTCATTCATAAAACGACTTATATAGAGCGCCCGGAACCCGTTCCTTTACAAACACCAGCCCCTGCACCAAAGCCAAAACCAGACCTAGTGCGCCTGGCCCTTGAGGCCAACTGGTCGCAACAAGAACCATTAGCTGGCGATTGGGATGAGGCGATTGTCAATCAGGCCGTTTTAACGACAGAGGAAAAACCATCAAACGTGGTGGCTCCGCCTCTTAGTCCTTTAGGGCTTTCAACTGGCAAAGACCTATCCGATGAATACGAAGGTGATCGTAGAACCTCAACCCGGTCCGTAGACAATGAGCGGATCGTCGCTGCGGATCGCTACATCACCGGCATTTTAGAAACCGGGATTAACAGCCAGGTAGGCGGTGATGAAAGCGGTACTTTAATCATTCAGGTCGCTCGCGATGTTTACGGCTATCACGGTCGTAAAGTCCTGGTCCCTAAAGGCTCAAGGATGATCTGTTCTTATGCACCACCAAAAGACATGGGATCGTCACGATTATCTCTTAAATGCACCAGAATATTGATGGCCGGTCACCGTGCAGAAATCCTGCAACTCGATTCACTTGTCACCAATGTTCAAGGCCATCTGGGAACCTCTGGTGAAGTAGACCGCCGTTTCTGGGAACGTTACGGCACGGCTGTAATGCTCACCGGGATTTCTACGGCTGTGCGTTTTGCCGCTGCTATTAAAGGAACCGACGGTACGGACACCACCACTGCAGCAGCAGAAAAAGCGGCTGAAGAACTCTCTACTCGTTTTGGAGAAATCACCGCAAGCGTCTTAGAGGAAACACTTTCTCTGGTTCCCATCATCACCATTCCCCAAGGCACTCGTGTTCAAATTCGTCCCGCAACGGATTGGCATATTGCGGATTGGCAGAAATCATGATGACGAAAAGATCACGGGCGCTGCATGTCTTAGATTTATGGGCGCTGCCCATGCCCGCAAAGGGACTTGTCCCTTTGAACCCTCTAATTGGTTTCCAAAGGACAAGTCCTTGGGAGGGTGTGGGCGAAGCCCATGGATGGGAACCAATAAAGTTGGGTGTGGGCAAAGCCCATAACTGTTTAATTCATCAAGGCCTGACGGGCAGCTTGTTCCAGAAAGCGGCTGCGGTTATTGGTGCGAGCATCGATCTCGGCAACCATATCTTCGTCCAAAGTAACGTTGTACCGGCGTTTGGTTCCTGGCAACAAGACGGGCACCAAAGCAACGAGAACCGCATCACCTATTCCGATATCTTCAATGGCAGAAGGTTTGGGCAAGGCTTCCTTGTCTTCAATCATCCCGTCCACATGAAACTGCAAAACCTGCTCGCCTTGATGAAGAGCATCTTCTGGCGTTTCCCCTGCACTTACGCAGCCGGGGAAATCAGGAAAGCTAATTCCATATTCACTTTTTTTGTCCTTATGGACAAATGCTGGAAACATAATGCGCATAATAAACCTCTAAGTCAGCTTCACGCCGGATTGCTTTTCGATGCTGTGCAAGGTGCCTTTCGGCAATTCCTTCTTGGGATGGGGTACGGTCACACGCCCGGGCTTGGTCGGGTGCTTGAACTGATGATGACTGCCACGAGTGGCAACCTCGTACCATCCTCCAACTTTAATTCTCTTAATCACTTCCCGGCTCTTCATGTGTGTATTTTATACACACTTTGCAAGAGTGTCAACATGAGCAAGGAATAATTCAATGTTCAAAAGCCTCCTTTTATCTCTGTCGTTACTGACAACCGTCCCTGCCCTGGCTCAAGCTCCCTCCGGGAGTCCTGAAGAAACGACCGACCCCGCAGTTGAGGCTTTGGTGCAAAAGGTCACCATCTTGACCAGAACCTCTATTTTAACAGCCATCCCAGAAAACGATCCTCTGCCCATTGATCTTCGTTTTGTCAGTGTGCCGGGCGTATCGGCAACTTTAACTCAAGGGGTTACAGCAAAGGCCTATACCCGATACGTAACGGTTGAAGGCAAACAGATTGGGCAAGTGATATTGTCAGCCGTGGAGCGTGATGGTCGATCTGAACCCTTAAGCTCTAATAATTTTACCGCGCAGTTTGATCTTACCAAACCAGAACTAGAACCAACCGTACCCATCGAAATCCAGGGCAATCAACAAGAGCTTGCTGCCGCCCTTCAGCGCCTGACAGATGGAACCGGCGAGGAAGCAGTCGTTAGGCAAGAAAAAGACGTCCAAGAGTCAGATACCGGTGCAGGAGAAACAGGAAGTAACGCCAAGGCAAATCCTGACGCAGCGGCTTATCAAAGCCCAGAGGCACTCCAAACCGCTGAGGTCGCCCCACCAATTATCAAGATAACAACGGAAGGCTGCGACATTCGTGTTGATCTTGAACAAGGTTATGCTTTCCAGCAAAGCCGGGTTGAAACCACGGAAAACGGAACGGTTAGCACAGGATCATGTGCAGATGGTGAAACTAAATACCCGCTTCAACGTAGCTACACGGCCTGTGCTGACCTGGTTGACCTAACAGCCAAGACAGCAACAGCTCAATATATCCAGTACTACAGCGACGGAGGCGGAACCAGGCAAGAAGTAAGTGAATGTACCCTCGATACGGAACAAGTCTTTGCCATTGTTGAGAAGCGTGATTCCTGCCCGGTTTTTCTTGATTACGGTAATTTAGAAGCGGTCACGCAAGCTGCCCTTGTTTACGTCAACTCCACTAACACCGAAGTTCAAGTACGGGCCTGTCAGGCCTCTTTAGAAGTGATGGCAGTTCCCCTGGAAGAAACAACAGATGGCTGCTCTATTCGCCATGACATCGCCGGGGGTAAATCCTTCCGACAAGCTCGCAAAACTTACACCCTCAACGGCATCACCTGGCAAGCAGGGTCATGTGCAGATAACGGCACTGAATATACACATAGCAAGGTCTATGTGAATGCGGCCAACGACAAAATTTGTTCACCAATTGTCAATATCGGTAGCGCATCGGCAACCATGCAATATCGGTTATCTATTGCTGTTGATGGCTTGTCTCAATACGTCAATGAATGCACACCAGACACCTCAAGCCTAACGGTATCAGCGACAACAGACACCTGCACAAATCCTGTAAATTGGACCCATGATGTAACAGCAGGGATAAGTTACGGAAAGGAGCGGCATTATTATACCTTCAATGGTACGCGTGAATATGTGAATGACTGCCAAGACAGTGCCGCCGCATTTTATCATCAAGTCGAAACAACTGGTTGGCAAGACCACGACGATCAATTGTTCGCTTATCCACTTAACACGGTTTACATTGTCGCCCCGAACGGGCGCTACAACATTAAGGTTAGCGAAGTCCTTACCGGAGCAGCCCAACAACCATATGTATTTACAGGTACCTCAACAGCGAACAGTGGCGAAGTAACCTATGAGGATTGCAGTAAATACCAGGGGGTTAACAATGTTGAAAATTACACCCGCCCTGGAGGAACGCTTTATTCAAAAGTCATAGGTCCGGCAACACCAATAGGCCCTGCCCACGCTTGTAACTATACTGGAGGAGAACTCGTAGGGGACTGGATTTATGCTACCGCCGGTCCAATAATAACGACACCAGGTGCTTGCTGGTGGTGGGAAGATGGTAAGTGCGCGGGTCGAAATGAGGCTTCATATTCCCGCATGTGTTATTTTGACGCGACAAGAATAAACCAGCGCGAAGATGGGGAGATAATCACCAGCGAGACAAAACGAGCGAGTTACCAGGGCCCCACAAGTTGCCCAACCAACCCGCCAACTTCGCAACTCTCCAATTTGAAATCACAGGCTGGTTGGTAGAGATGATCGCTACTAATCCTCTCTTCGAGCGCATTCTATCGCCCCTATTCAAACACTACGGTGATGAAGGCACCGTAGAAATCCGCATGTCACGACCTCATCAGGTCGTGACAGAAAGACGTGGTGAAGGAAAGAGAATGGTCAAGGACGAAACCTTGACCATGGCAGCGATTGAGAAGATTGCAAAAAGCCTGGGGAATGTTGGCGGACTAACATTTGATGGGGAAGAACATCCTAAACTTTCCTGTGTACTCCCAGGAGGGCATCGTTTTGAAGTCCTGGTCGGTTCCTCAGTTCGCACCGGCATATCCTTAGCCATTCGCTGCAAACACCCCTTTGTCCCCAGTTGGCAGACCCTCGGTGTCTCTGACAGGGTTAAAAATTATCTGATCAACGCGGTTCGTTCCGACACCAACATGGTGATCTCTGGGGCGACAAACACTGGCAAAACCACACTGCTTAACATGCTCCTGGAAGTCCTTGAGGAAGATCGCCGCGTGGTAGCGGTCGAGGACACTCCAGAACTCCACATTGAAAAATTCTGGGACGGGGTAGGTTTGATCGCCGCTCGTGAAGCTGGCACCGGATCGGGAATGCAAGACTGGCGGCAGCTCTACGATCACCTTATACGGATTACCCCGGATCATATCCTGTTCGGAGAAATCAGCACCCAAAACGCCTTTGCTGCCCTGGCAGCTCTCAACTCCGGCGTCACCGGCTTTAAATGCACCATCCACGCAGAAAGCCCAGAACAAGCCATTCACCGTAAGTTCGATCAAAACATCGCCTGGGCCGGAGAAACCATGCCCCGGGTTCCCGAGTTCCTCATCGATCTGGTTGATGTAGTAGTGCAAATCAAACGCCGCAAAGATGGCTTTAGGCACATCACAGATATCTGGGAGCCAAGAAAAGACAACTGGGTCTTAAAAGACGGAGCGGAACAATGAGTATGTGGGCGCTGCCCACTCCCGCAAAGGGACTTGTCCCTTTGAACCCGATTAACCGGTTTCCAAAGGATGAATCCTTTGGTGGGTATGGGCAAAGCCCACTTCGTGGGGATTTAGAGCGCACGGGACTATTGCAATGATAGTTATTCGGGTCCTGTTCATCCTCATCATTATTTTCATTGTTATTGCCACTTTGTGGCAATGGAACCTAGCGGTTGGGTTTAACCCTATGGACTCCCGTTGGTGGTCCTGGCTCATAAAAACCACGATTCACCCCGAGGGTGTGCCAACGGAATTGGTTTATCCCCTTTACTGGTCAGGTATAGGCGGCATTACGGCCATGTTCTTGCTTATGGTCCTGGCAACCCGTTCACGCAATTCGACGGTGAGCGGAGGCCGCAAAGGTGACGAGCTGCACGGATCGGCGCGGTGGGCAGAGAAAAAGGACGTTAAGAAGGCCGGACTGTTCAGCAAACAAGGGGTAACCGTCGGGGGCTGGCCAACGGCTATGGGAACCAAAGTCATGCGCCATGATGGGCCTGAGCACCTCATGGTCTTTGCACCAACCAGAAGCGGTAAGGGTGTCAGCTTGATCATCCCTACCCTGCTCACTTGGAAACAAAGCGCCTTCGTTCTTGATATCAAAGGCGAGAACTACGCTCTCACTTCTGGGTGGCGTAAAGCCCAAGGCCAGAATGTCTATAAGTTTGAACCAACGGCTATAGAAGGATCGGCAAAATTTAATCCACTGTCAGAAGTGCGGATCGGTACCGGCAAAGATATTGCTGATTGTCAAAACATTGCCTCCATGATTATCGACCCTGACGGCAAAGGTAAAAATGATTACTGGCAGAAAGAAGGTTTTGCCTGGTTAAGCGTCATGCTGCTTCACGTTATCTGCCGAGTTGCCACGGAGGAAAGCCGCATGGCTTGCCTGGATGATGTCAACACTTTCGCCTCTGGCATTATGGTCAGTGATGACAGCGAAGACGAAGATAACTTCACAGCCTTGCTTGATGAGATGATCGCCTTTGATCATGGAGAAGAATACCTCAACAAAGAAGTTCAGCGCGGCGCAAATCGTATGAAACTTAAGGCCGGGCAAGAACGTTCTGGTGTTCACTCCACTGCTATTGCTGATTTAGCCCTCTATGCCGATCCCATCATTGCCAAAAACACAGCGAGCAGTGACTTTAGGATATACGACCTTGTTAACGGTAAAAACCCAACAAACCTTTATATGGTTATCCCCCCTTCCGATCTGGACCGATTGCGCCCCCTGATCCGAATTTTCGTGAATCTCATGCTGCGGCGTTTAACCGAAGATATGACCTTCGAGAAAGGTCGCTCTGTTCAGACCTACAAACATCGCCTCTTGTTGATGCTTGATGAGTTCACCTCCATCGGCAAGCTCCCCATCATGGAGAAATCCCTGGCATTCATGGCGGGGTACGGCCTGAAGGCATTTATTGTTGTTCAGGATATCACTCAACTTAGGGAAGCCTATGGCCGTGAAGAATCAATCATGTCCAACTGTCATATCAGGATCGCCTTTGCCCCTAACAAAATAGAAACCGCCGAAGTCCTCTCAAAGATGGCAGGTAAAACAACCATTGTGCAAAAGCGCCTCTCTCGATCCGGCAAGCCTAGTCAACTGGGCTCGATCTCCGAAAGCTATCAGGAAACCGGGCGTGCCTTATTAACTGCCGACGAATGCCTGTCCCTGCGCCTTATCGAAAAACGAGGCAACAAGGTCATTCCAGGAGATGCCTTAATTTTTGCCGCAGGTTCTCCCCCAATTAAAGGCAAGCAACGCTTGTATTTTCAAGACAAAGAACTCCAGCGCAGGGCGGAAATTCCTGCGTCAATCATGGGCTTTGCCCAAACCCACCAAAGGACTCGTCCTTTGGGAACCAATAAACGGGATCAAAGGGACGAGTCTCTTTGCGGGCCTGGGCAGAGCCCAGAACACCAACAACAAGGAGAAACCAAAAATGACTGACGACGAGAAATCTGCGAACGCGGAGCTAAGTGAAAGCGAATATCTCATGCTGGCTTCTGAGGGTGTGGCTGAAGCTGCGATTAACGGTCCTGTGCCAGTTGATCCTGATCTAGCCGACTATATGGGGGCTTTTGAAGAAGATGCTCTTTCTGAAGAAGACGCGATTGATTCTTTCTTTGACGGCGTAGAACCCATTGAGGTTGCTATCCTCATCGAGGCCGTCAGCATCAAGGGAGCTTATCATGAGCAGAGGTAATTTCCGTCAAAACGTTGCCCAAGTAATGATCAAGCAAATCGAAGCTGGTACCGCCCCTTGGCAAAAGCCCTGGCAACCCGGCGTTATTCGATCTGCTCCCTTCAATCCCACCAACAAAAAAGATTATCGAGGCATCAATTCTTGGGTCTTAGAAATGCAAGGTCGCAGTGATCCTCGGTGGATGACCTTTAAACAGGCAAAAGCCGCTGAAGCTCAAGTTAGAAAAGGCGAACAAGGAACACAAATCGAATATTGGAAATGGTCCGAGAGGCGCGGCGTGGTTGATGAAGAGAATAAACCCGTTCTCGATGACAGCGGAACTCAAAAGACACGAAGTGTCCGACTTGACAGGCCGAAGGTTTTTTATGCTGTTGTTTTCAATGGAGAACAAATTGACGACCTTGAGCCTTACATCGCCCCTACACCTGATTGGAAACCAGAGCAAAAAGCTGAACAAGTTTTAGAAAATGGCACGGTTTCGATTATTAACGATCAAGCGGATCGGGCTTATTATCGTCCTTCAGCCGATAAAATCCACATGCCTGTAAAGGCAGCCTTTGATGGCCCTTACGATTATTACGCCACGGCCCTCCATGAGCTCGGCCATGCCACCGGTAATGAAAAGCGTTTAGTTCGGGACTTTGGAGCTTTTGGTTCTGAAAACTACGCCAAGGAAGAACTCCGCGCAGAAATGTCCAGCTATATGATCGCCACTGAACTGGGCCTGGGCCATCGCCCGGAGCGACACGCCAATTACGTTGAATCCTGGCTCAGAGCCTTACATGACGATCACAACTTGCTGTTCCAGGCTGCAAGGGATGCGGAGAAGATCAGAACATGGGTTATGGAACCAGAAAAAAGAAAAAAACTGGAGCTGGCCGCACAACAGGCCAAAACACCTGCGAAGAAAGAGGAGAAGGCAATGAGCGACAAAAAGAAAACTGAACCCGCCAAACGAACTTATATTGATGTTCCCTTTGCCGAGAAGAACGAAGCCAAAGCCCTTGGTGCTAAATGGGACCGCAAAGCAAAAGCATGGTTCACCCCCAAAAACTTAGACCAAGCCCTATTTGCCAAGTGGCAAGGTCTACCAAAAGTTAATCCAACGAAGTTGGAGCCTGAACTGGAGTTTGGCGAGGCTTGCCAGGTCAATGGTTTGGTTATCAAAGGTAATCCAATTATGGATGGCAAATGGCATCGAGTACCTGTCATTGATGATAAAAAAGGAGAACTTACTGGTTCCTATCGCGGGTTCCTTGATGGTCATCCAGCCGGGCAGATAATGAATTATCGAACAGGTCACGAAGCGGTTAAATGGGTGGCGACAGGAAGCAAGCTTGATCCCGACGAGCTAGAACTCATAAAGGCCCAATCTGTCCAACGAGGTATAGAACGACAGAAAGAGCTCAGAGTTCTTCATCAAAAAATCGCCAAACGGGCCTTCGGTATTTTTGAGAACGCACGTCCCGTTCCTTCAGACCATCCCTACCTGGTGCAAAAGCAAGTTCCGGTCGGGGAACTCCGTATGGATAAGAATGACAATCTTCTGGTTCCCATGACCACGGCAAAAGGCTTCTTGATGAATGTTCAAGCCATTCAACCGGACGGCACCAAACGCTACCTGAAGGACGGCAAGAAAACCGATCTCATGCACATTATTGAGGGGGACAAGAAAGGCCCTATCATCATTGCCGAGGGTTACGCCACTGGCGCTAGTCTCCACCAGGCAACAGGCCATACTATCGCCGTGGCTTTCGATGCCGGAAACTTAGGACCAGTCGCTAAAGCCTTGCAAAAAGCTCACCCAAACTGCCCCCCGATGATCGCAGCCGACGACGATCACAGCCTTATAATCAACGGCAAGCCGCACAATACAGGTCTCATTAACGCGAGAGAGGCCGCCAAGGCGGTTGGCGGAACCACATTAGAGCCAAAATTGACGACAGAGGAAAAAGAAAAGGGCCTCACCGACTTTAACGACATCGCGCGAGAACGAGGGATCAAGGCCCTCGCCAAAATCGTCAAGACCGCACTTATGCAACCAGCTAAACAAAAGACCAAAGAACCCGAAATGGAACAGGCGCTTTAAACCATGGCAACAAGTCGTAATCGTATTTTGGTTTCATTTACCCAGGAGGAAAGAGTTAGAGTGGATAAATTGGCGGCGCAACTTCGGCTTTCACGATCGGAGCTAATGCGCCGTCTAGTTCTCGGATACCATATTCCCAAAGCAGACGATTTTGTCGCCTGGGAAGGTATTCGGGATCTCCTGAAGGTAAACGCGGATCTCGCTCGTCTAGGTAACCTGTTCAAATTGGCCATCGAGGAAGCGGCGGATGAAGAACTAGCAAATACATTGAAGTTAAAGGCAGAAGATTTAACAGAAACACAAGCAGCTCTGAAAGCTTCCGTATTTCATATTCGTGACCTAGTGCAGCCGAGAAAGGCGTGATTGCGACCTCCCTCCCCAAGAAGGCAGGTGTTAGGGACAACTATTCTCGCTTGGCTCAGTACATCCTTGCCGCTGAAGAGAAAGGTGAAAAGCTTGATAAATTCTGGATAAGCAATTGTGATTCTGGTGTGGGACCAGAAGATTTGGACTTGGCACTGGTTGAAATCGAAGCTGTTCGCAAATTGAAACCGGATATCGACAACAAAACCTATCATATGGCGGTGTCCTTTCGCCCTGGGGAACACGAAAACCTTACAGAAAAGGATTTGCACGATATTGAGCAAGCCTTTGCCAAAGCACTAGGCTTTGAAGATCACCAGCGTATTGCCGGCACTCACATCAATACCAACAATTTTCATATGCATATCGCTTTCAACAAGGTTCATCCCAAAACCCTCAAAGTCCTCACCCCTCATTACGATTATAAAATTCTTGAAAAAACGGCACGAGAGCTAGAGAAGAAATATGGCTTATCCGTAGATCGTGGCATGTCTGATCGTGATCCTCATGAGCCTAGCCTGAGCAACAAAGCAAAAGATTTTGAAGCCCAAACCTGGCAGCAATCTTTCCAAAGTTATTTAATGGAGCATCGTGATGAAATCACGGATGGTCTGAACAAGGCCGTGAATTGGCAGGAAGTTCACAAGTCCCTAGCTGAGCTCGACGCAGGAATCAAAAAGCGTGGGAATGGCCTTGTCTTTCATCACCTGAAGGACAAGCAAACCATGAAAGCCAGCTCTTTAGATCGTTCCTGCTCCCTTAAAGCCATGGAAAAGCGTCTTGGGGCATTTGAACCACCAAAAATGAGCCCAGAGAAGACCACCAAAGCTCCTAAACATAAATATGAGGCTAAACCTCTCTTGAAGAAAAACCCCTACTCTTCTCAGCTTTGGAACCGTTTTCTGGCAACGAAGCAAGCATTTCCAAAAACCTCATTGTTCAGCCGCGCGAAAGCCAACTGGAAACTGTTTCTCATCTCCGAAGCCCACGCCGATCCGCTGGCCATGGTACTGTTAATAGCTCACCAGGAACTACTTCATAAGATATTTGGACCAAATAGTCGGACCGTGGCTTCCGTGCCAAACTCAATTGCACCGGCATTAACTGCTTTACTGCTAAAAATGGATGCAAAAAAAGCGATCAATACAACAGCAAACCAAATCAAGTCTATCCCAAAAGAAGACAACAGTTTAATCGGATTTACCATACTTGATAAGGCAGGGAAGGTTATTACCACAATCGGCGGAAACGATTTGAGATTAAAGATGGGCAAGAAAGCGCAAACCCTAACCAGTGACAGTAATCCGAAAAATCGTGGCCTCTAATTTGAGTAACTTTTAAACTTATCCAGATTGGAGAAAAATATTCCGCAGAGATAGACCGTAGACAATCGCTCCAATCTCGTAAAAGCTGACATGTCATCATATACAATAGTAGTTATACACGACTGATTCAGCCAAATATTATCATTAAACTTGAAGCCCAAAAAATTTACCATATCTAAGGCCTAGGCTCCCGTGATGGCAGATAGGCAAAAAAAATACTTCTAGAGAGGATTGTCTATCAAGCGTCCTGCTTGCCATCCACCCCACTGCCAATTACTATTATAATGATGGCTTTAACCGTTTTCCCTAACTGCACGATTATCGCAATATACTCAAGGTATTCCCAATCATCTCTTTCGTCATCTTAATTACATTAACGTTGGCTTCATAAGAGCGTTGAGCCTCTTTCATATCCATTGCTTCAATTAGCCCATTTACGTTAGGGGTTTGGACGTACCCATCTTCATTTGCTGCAGGATGACTTGGGTCAAATTTTTTGCCGAAATCTGATTTGTCAGGGCGCACCCGGTCTACAGAGACTGTCGTAGCACCAAGCTCACGATTAAGCCGATTCTTAAAAACCGTAACCTTGCGTTGATAAGGCTCTTCCCCCAGCTTGGTCGGCAAAGAGTTAACGTTAGCCAAATTCTCTGAAATTACTCTCAACCGAGTACCTTGGGCTTTCATACCAGAAGCAGAAATACTCATACTTTTAAAGAGGTCGTCCTGTCCCATCATGATCGCTCCTTATAAAGGAAATGTCGAGCTTGGTACCCACCATGAAAGCGGCTACCCTTAACCTTACATGTTATGCTCTTTAAAATAGATACCGTTGGCACGCTGGACCTCACGTATATACTGCACGATTTCCTTCATCTGTTTTTCCTTTACCTGAGGCTGGGGGGGCATATCTCCAAAGCTCCAATGATGTCGGTTTACACCGCGCTTTGCAGCCAAATAGAACGACGCATCAGCATGGTGACCAGGATTATAAATATTATGAATAAGTGGTGGTCCCTGATCGCTACCCGAACCATTATTCCCATGGCATTGGGCGCAATTAGCGTCAAAGTTTTGTTTTCCCACTTCAGCTATTTCCGAAAGCTTCGGTATCTTTACATCTACAACCTTGGCACCAGCTTCAGAGCCAAAGAATTTGGAAGCAAAAATGCCTAACCCACCAATCAGAAACAATCCGATTATGATCGAAGGTAATTTTTCTTTAATATTCATTTTGGCATACCTTTTTCTTTGAAATCTCTTGCGTCTGAAATTACCATTTTCAGAGTGTCATAGCTCACTGCTCCGCGAATGACCGTCCCCCCAACGATAAAGGCCGGAGTTCCGGTAATATTAAGTTTCTGGGCAAGTTTAATATTTCGATCAATTACTTGGTCGATTGCTTCCAGGTTATCTTTCATCTCTTTTTTTAAGGCCTTCACATTGATCCCGACATCTTTTGCGATACCGAAAACCTGTCCTTCAGAATAACTCCCCTTAGCCTCCATTAAAGCATTGCTGAACGGGACATATTTGCCTTGTGGGCGGGCGGCCAGGGCTGCCCGGGCGGCGAAGGTAGAAGCTGGACCCAATATGGGGAATTCCTTAAAGACATACTTGAGACCCCCGTCTTCCTTGATCAATTTTTGAACCGTTTTATGAACCCGTTTGCAGTATGCGCAGCGATAATCAAAAAACTCGACGAGCGTTATATCTCCTGAGGGGTTTCCCGCAACCGGGTCGTCGGGATGAGCAAAAACATCTTTGCCATCTTCCGCCAGTGTTTTTTGAACGGCTTGATGTTCAGCCTCTCTTTTCTTGGCTTCAAAAACCTGAAGTGCCTCAACAACAATTTCTGGGTTCTTGAGTAATATCTCGCGAACCATTTCGGTCATCTGTTTAGACGGTTTTAGGTTCTCATCCGCCCGAGCCTGACTGAAATAAAAAGCAAAAATAGTGAGAGCGACTAGTGTCCCTAAGATTATCTTTTGAAGAACCACATGGCTATTTTCCGCAGCTGTTTTAATTGAATGTTGCAAGGTCATTGTTCCCCCAATGCCATTTGATGCCCTTCTCCAACAATGCTAATTTCGTTCTCCAACTTTAGGGTTTGCTGATCGACCACCCAGATTTTTGGTCGTTTGCGACTGGAAATATAAATCTTCCCCGTGCCCTTTATCACTTCTAGATGGTAGGGTGCAGGAGACAGGCTCAGTTTGCGCTGCTTGCCAGTCGCCAATTCGGTAGCAACGAGAAGATCACCTTTTTTACTGGTAGCGAAAATTTGTTTTCCGTCTTCAGATATATCCAATCCATGCGCGGACTTACCTACTTCATAAGTTTTGGCAACATTTCCACTATCAATGGAAATTTCTGAGATGGTCCCAGCTCGAGCGTTAATGGCGAATAGTGTTTTTTCATCGCCTGAAATAGCAAGATGCTCTGCCCCCGGCCCGCTTTCGATTTGGCGAACCACTTTCCAATCAGCGAGGTCAATCTCACTAATGGTCCCGTTGCCCGTATTGCTCACAAAGGCTGTCTGACCATCCTCAGAGATAATGGTGTAGTTTGGGCCAGGCCCGGTTTTCAGGGTTTTAACTTTTCCTGTATCAAGATTTGCTGTGCTTATTGTGCCTTTAGTTGGATGGGTTGAAATAACCTGATTTCCATCTGGTGTAATCGTTTGATGATGAATCATCCCATCGACCTTAATGGTAGACATAACATGGCCATGAACTGGGTGAACCACGTAGATAGCCGACTCAGTTCTTCCCTCCACCATCTTTTCCTTCAGGCTGCCGGAGATCACGTACTCACCATCTGGTGTTGTCGCTAAAGCATGAGGGTTTTCAACCCCATCGATTTCCTGGATAACTTTGTTGGTTTCAGGGTCAATTGCGAGGATTTTGTTGGCAGACCCCGCAGCAACGTAAATAACAGGTTTGGCAATAGCCGTCCCGGATATAAGCGTCGCGGCAATTGCCAAGGGAATAAGTGCAGAGCGCATAATTGGTTGTCTCCTTCAATTTAATTCACAAAGGTTTTCTTCATGAAATTGAGAACCTGGTAGAGGTCTTTTTCAGTTAGGGTATCATCCCCTCCAAAAGGGGGCATTGGGGTCGGTAGCTCGGGCCGTTCAACCCCTTTAGCAACAGTCCTTACGAGTTCATCTACTGGTTTGGTTAGAGGCCCATTTTTAATCGAAAGATCAGGAATTCCCGGCATGGCACCTTCGCCCTCTTCACCATGGCAAAGAGAACAGGATCTAAAATAAATATTTTCACCAACTCCTTCTTCCGCCCAAACGCTGGAGGAAGTACCCATGGCGCTGCTTACGGTCAAAGCGAGGGCCATGGCGGCAGAAGCTGAGTTTGGTAAAAGAGAAACTAATCTCATAGGATCATCTCTTGGAAGAAGGGCATCATTTCAAGCATCCAGGTGCTGGCTGTGGTCAGATAGCCTGTTGCCATAGCAATACCCACCAACACCAACACTCCTCCCGAACCACGGTGCAGAGCTCTTCCCCATCCTCCGAAACCACGCATGCGATCCATAAAAGATTTGGTAAACAGGGCCACTAAGAGGAATGGCACAGCCAGTCCGAGTGAATAGATTGCGAGGAGAATCACGCCTTGATCAACGGTTGCCGATGCGGCACTGACGGTAAGGATAGCTCCAAGAATTGGGCCAATACAGGGGGTCCATCCAAAGGCGAAAGCCGTACCAAGGCCAAAGGCTCCCATTGGTGTGCCGTTAGATAGATCAACATTGAAACGGGTATCCCTGTTTAACCAACCGAGTCTGAGCAGTCCCATTAGCTGAAACCCGAAAATAATAATAACCACGCCAGCAACGATGCTCGCTTCGTACCGAAAGGCCAGCAGGTAGCTCCCCATGGCTGAAGCCCCTGCTCCCAGAGCGATAAAAACAGCTGAGAACCCCAAGACAAAGCTGAAGCTCATCCACAGGATTTCAAATCGGGTTCTAATGGATTGAGAATTACGCACTTCTTCCAAAGACTTACCGGCCACATATGAAACATAGCCAGGAACCATGGGAAGGACACAAGGGGAAAGGAACGACACGACACCCGCGATGAAAGCTGAAATTATTCCAATGCCTGCGATCTCAACCATCTATCCAAATACTCCTTAACGCATACAGCTCATATGGCGGGGACCTTGACAGGCGAGACTGCGAAAACTCCAAAGGCTCTTCATATAAGCCACCACATCCTGAGCGTCATTTTTGGAAAGACCATTGTCCTTCCAAGGCAACATACGTTCGTTTCGTGGAGATCCATTCAGGATGGTATCAATTAGTTGTGTGTCGGGGTGGTGCCACCCATGGGCGTCGTCATTCAGGGCTGGGGCCAGAAACAACCCATCTTCATCAACTGCTCCAGGGTCTTCAGGTTTTTCTCCCACGCCCTTAACGCCATGACAGGCCTGACAATTATCCTCGTAGATTTTTTCGCCACGCCCAATACGTTCAGCCGTTGCATTTAGGTGTCCTTCATAGCTTTTCCAGGTTTTCCCTTGGTCTTGGCTAATGAAACCCGCACCAGTGTCGGCCGCAGCCAACCATAATTTGGGTTCTGTAGGACTAATGGCAAATTCCATCAAGGCCCGACCACCGAATTCACTCGAAATTGTTTCCCATTTTGAGCTTCCCCTTTCGGACACGACCAACCCTACTTGATAGACAAACGCATAACGCTTTCCTTTCGAAGTCACCAAAATCATTGTCACGGGTTTATCTTCTGCATATTCAGAAACCCACTTCTTTCCGCTATCGTGACTTACAAAAAGACCTTTTTGAGTCGCAGCATAAATGGTTGAAGGGTTATCTACTGAAACAGCAAGATCAAACATTGGTGCAGGAAAATTTCCGATTGTCGTCCAGGTTTCGCCACCATCTTTGCTTTTTTGAAGCATTTCAGGTTCCGCACCGTAAACCACATCAGAGTTGCTCTGGCTAAAATCAATAGCTGTGAAGACCACCGTTTTGCCGTCCCCATCTGATATCTTGGTCCAACTTTTTCCGCCATCACTGGAGCGTAGAACACCAAGCTTTTCAGACTTCCCCTTAAACCCACTGCCGATCAACAAATTGGGTTTATTTGGATGTTGCGCTACCTCAACCAACGCCCCAGTGTTTTTTGAAATTCGCGTAGCCAAACCATCCTGAGCGACTGAAAAAACGCCTTCATAAGCGGCTATCCGAAATGTCTTAGGTTCCTCAGGCATGAATATGTAGCTGTTTATGCGTTGAAGTTGGCTTTGATAGATCGGGTTTTCTGCACTTGCTGGAGATGCTGAAATGAAATTTATCCCCGTAAATAGTAGCGCCGATATGGCGGTAAAATAGTTTTTCATAAAATTTCCTGAATATGATTGGATGGGCCTTTCTGACCCCTTAATCAGCCCATCTTCACCGAAAGAGTTTTCTGAAATTTGTCTTGGATTTCAAAACTGATGACAAAGTGTGGCAGAACTCAATGCCGACAAACTTTGTCACACTTTTATTGAACCAACCCTGACAATCGCTACGATTTACTTTTTACGGTAGCTTTCCGTGCCTGCCTTAAATGCTCTTTCAAGCTTGGTAACCAAGGACTTCCTTCAGGAGAATCAGCGACTAAACCTTCCCAGAGGGCAATAGCCTTGGGGAGCTCGGAAGTAGTTTCTGCAAATGCCATTCCCAAATAGAACCTTGCCATAAAATTCTTGGTATCTTTGGCAAGAACCGTCTCAAACAAAGACCGGGCTTTTGGGGTCACATATCCTTGCTCAATGAAAACCAGAACTTCTCCATAGTCCAGAGCCAGATCAAGATTTTTACTATCCAACTCATAGGCTTTAGCATAGGCCTGAGCGCTCTCCTCGAGACGATCTAAAACACGGAAAGAGCGGCCCAACATGCCCCACCCTTTTGCGTCCTTGGGGTTTTCTTTCAAACGCGCACTTAAACGCTCAACCATGCGAACAATTTGCTGTGATTGTTCAACCCTTTCCAACTCGTCCCCTCTGGAGGCATAGGGGGTATCAGGTAATCCTGGAGCACCTAACTGCCAATAAATTACCATTGATCCCAACGAAACGATCAAAACACTGAGAGTCGTGACGGTCCACCGAAGACCATTACCAAATTCCGCACCCTGAACGTTTTCCCCAACTCGAGGAGTCGCCAAAAGTCGGCGTTGAATTTCAATTCTAGCAGACTCGGTCTCTTCCTCCGTAATCAACCCTCGTTGAATATCGTTTTCAACCTCAATTAATTGATGGTCATATACTTTTGCGTCGTATTCGCCACGCGGGAGATACTCTTTCGGACCCCTCAGCAAGGGAAACACCAAAACTACGGCTACAGCGAAGCTGATTAAGGCACCAGCGATCCAGAAAGTTATCATTTAATTTAGGGCCTCTTTGTGCATGGAATTCAGTTCTTTTTTCTCTTTCACTGTCAAGGTTTCATCTTGCTCCGCAATTTCACTTTTTCTTCGGCGAAGCATTCTGTATCCAGTAAATACGGTAATCAAAAAAATGAAAATTGGGCCAAACCACAACGCATAAGTCACCCCTTTGAAGGGAGGTTTGAGCAGAACAAAGTCGCCATAACGATCAACGACAAAATTTATAACCTCGTCATCGCTATCTCCCACCACTAGGCGCTCCCGAACCAACACGCGCAGATCTTTCGCTAAGTCAGCGTCGGAATCATCGATCGATTGGTTTTGGCAGACCAAACATCGAAGGTTTTGGCTGATACTCCTCGCTCTAACTTCCAAAACCGGATCAGAAAGCACCTCATCCGGATTAACCGCAAACGCTGGAGTCGATGCCAGGAACAACGCGAAAATGGTAAAGATACGAACCATCATTATCCCTCCTGAATTTGGGTTGAGTCATCAATTTCGGCAGATATTTTTTGCTTCTTATTTTTAACGGGAATACCGAGACGGAAGCGCCGATCTGATAAGGACAACAAACCGCCAAGAGCCAGCATCAAGCCCCCAAACCAGAGCCAGGGCAACAAAGGTTTATAATATATTCTTGTCACCCATCCACCATTCTCTGACTTATCACCCACCACGGCATAAAGATCTCCAAACCAATTGGTTTCAATGGCTGCTTCGGTGGTGGGCATTCCTTCTACTGGATAGGTTCGTTTTTCTGGTTCCAAGGTTGTGACCTTTTCGCCGTCTTTACTAACAAAGAACTTGCCTCGTTGTGCAATGTAGTTTGGGCCTGGTTTTTCCGATACGCTTTCCAACCGGAAGTCATATCCGGCCACGCGGACAGTCTCACCGAGCTTCATAGCCTGGATACTCTCTATCTGCCACATAGAAGCTCCCGTTATGCCCGCTACGATAACAGCAACACCCAAATGCGCCGTGGTCATGCCGTAGGCAGACCGAGGGAGGTTTATGGCTCTTTTAATTGATGACGATAAGGGCTCCTGGAACGCTTTGACACGGTTCAAAAACTCAAGAGTGGTGCTACTGAACAGCCCAACTGAGATGGCAAAACCTAGAGTAGTGAGCGGCCCACCATCAGGAGTCGCAACCCAGGAAGCTGTCCCGGCAGCAGCAGCGATTAAAGCCACCCATTTAAGCTTAAACAACGTTGTTTTCAAACGGCCCCTTTTCCAAGTCAACATGGGACCGAAAGCCATTAAAGCCAGGAGAGGCACCATCATGGGGATGAAGGTGAGGTTAAAGAAAGGCGCACCAACCGAAACCTTACCCGCATTCAAAACATCAACAAACAGAGGGTATAATGTTCCTAGTAATACGGTTCCCGTTGCTGCTGTGAGCAAAAGATTGTTGATCACGAGCCCGCTTTCTCTCGATGTTGCGGCAAATATGTTATTGCTCTTAAGCTGGGAACCTCTAATGGCAAACAATGTTAATGAACCACCCACGGCAAGGAGAAGGAGGATAAGAATAAAGACACCGCGCGCTGGGTCACTGGCGAAGGCATGCACCGATGTCAACACGCCAGACCTCACCAAAAAGGTTCCAAGAAGACTGAGGCCAAAAGTCATGATGGAGAGTAAAATAGTCCAGCTCTTCAGTGCATTCCGTTTTTCAACCACAATCACTGAATGGAGGAGCGCAGTTCCCACCAGCCAAGGCATGAATGAGGCATTCTCGACAGGGTCCCAGAACCACCAACCGCCCCAGCCAAGCTCATAATATGCCCACCAACTTCCGAGGCCAATTCCTAGGGTTAGGAATACCCAGGCGGCAAGTGTCCAAGGCCGCACCCATCTAGCCCAAGCGGGGTCAACTCTTCCCTCCATCAGCGCAGCCACCGCAAAGGAAAAGGCTATGGAGAAACCAACGTAGCCCAGATAGAGAAAGGGCGGATGAAAAGCCAAACCGGGGTCTTGGAGGATTGGATTCAAGCCCTTGCCGTTAAGTGGCGCGGGAAACAGCCGAACAAAAGGGTTCGATGTATAGAGAATGAACGTAAGAAAACCCACAGCAATCATGGCCTGTACCGCCAGAACTCGCGCTTTAAGAGAGGGGGGAAGTCCTCGCCCAAAAATGGCAACGGCCGAGCCAAAAGCTGCAAGAATGAATATCCAGAGCAGGAGCGAACCTTCATGATTCCCCCAGACGCCTGATATTTTGTAGAGCATGGGTTTCGCTGTGTGTGAATTCTTGGCTACGTTTAAAACGGAAAAATCCGACGTCACGTACGCATAAGTCAAGGCGGCAAATGCACTTCCGATCAGAAGAGCTTGCATATTCGCCGCCGGTACAGCAGCCGCCATCCATCGCGGGTCGTTTTTATTGGCTCCTATAAGAGGAACCGATGCTTGGAAAACCGCCGTCAAAAGCGCTAGGATCAGAGCAAAATGCCCCAGTTCGGTAATCATGAGTAAACCTATCTGAACAAAGGAGGGTTCTAGTTTGCAGAAGTCTTTTGCAACTCTTCAATGAGGGGGCGTATTTGTTCTTCAAATACTTTCCACGTGATCGCTCCAATATGCTTGAACACGATCTCACCTTTACGATTTACCAAAAAGGTTTCTGGCACCCCGTAAACTCCCCAATCAATCGCAACTCTACCATCGCGATCCGCCCCTGTTCTTGTATAAGGGTCCCCGAGGCCATCAAGCCAATTTTTAGCATCAACAGGTTTATCCTTATAATTTAAGCCATGGATGGGGACGATATTCATGGCACCCAACTCCATCAGAATTGGGTGCTCTGCTCGACACTCAGCACACCAAGATGCAAAAACATTCACGAGAGAAACTTTTCCTTCAAAATCTGAACTCGAAAGACCAAGTTTCCTCCCTTCTACTGGAGGCAAATTGAACGCTGGAACTGGTTTACCTATGAGTACGGACGGTAGCTCTCTTGGATTCAAGGTCAGTCCAATGGCGAAAGCAATCGCAATAATCCCAAAAAAGAAAATTGGAATAACATATACAGCCTTCCCATTTTTCTCGTGGTGGGTTTGTTGAACATCGGTTGCATGGCTGATCGCGTTTTCTGTACTCATGGCAAATTACCGCACTAACTTATTTTGAGTGAAACGGAATGAGTTTTGGCCCAGGGTTTTTAATTTCTGCGGCGGCGGTACTTTCCTTATCCGCTTCTTCAGACCCATGACAACTTTTCCCCATAACTTTGTGCATGATTAAATGAGCTCCTACACATATAGCCAAAGGTGCCAAAGCGGATAGGGTTGAGCCTCCCCTGCCTATGATGGCAAAAAAACCAACAGCCATGGCTGCGCAACAAATGAGCATCATGGTGTTGTGGGAGCTAAAAAGGTTTTTCAGGCGATTTTGTAACATTCGAGTTTTTCCCATCTCTCAAAATAAAAAGCGATGACCCAGTGGAAAATCACCCAACCAGATCATTCTTAAAGCATGAGAAGGCATTTCTTTTTAGCTCCTCACATCTCCGAACTTAGGGACTAGGTTTTACAAAAGTTTGTCTGGGTAAATGGAAAATGGTGACAGTGTTTGCCAGATCAAACAGATGACAAACTTTGTTACAACTTCGACATTTACTGGCCAGAAAACCATCATATGTAGAGAGCCTCAGATCGCTCGGGAAAAGGGTTTACTGAAATTTATCTTTATGCAGCGACTCGGTTTTTAGAAAATGAGGTTCCTCGATGACACTTAAATTTAAGCTATTATCTATACTTACAATGGTCTTGGTATTGTTTGTGGGGACTTCGCTGATCACATACTTGCAACTTAGTCACCAGAGGCCTCATTTTGAAATGACGGCACGCAGCACCGACAAACTTGTAGAAAGTGATCTACCCCTGACAACACATGCTCAGCAAATACGACTACATATTGTTCAGGTAAAACAGTGGCTAACAGACGTCTCCGCAACTCGTGGACTCAGCGGCTTAACCGACGGCTTCATCAAGGCAGAAACGCACGCAAACCTGACTTTGAAGGAAGTAAGCGAAGCTATCAAGTTAGCAGAGAAGGTAGGAGATAAAAAAATTCTCGAGGGCCTCAAAGAAGTCGAGGCAAATTTCCCCGCTTACTATTCTGATGGGTTAGCTATGGCAAAAGCATATGTAACAACTGGTCCTGAGGGCGGAAACAAGCTCATGAGAAAATTTGATTCATCAGCCGAAGACCTCGGGGCGTCCGTTAATCACCTATCTGAACTGGTTACCAAATCTTCGAGCTCAAATTTAAGTGTCCTGAAAGAGATGAACAACGAAGCACTTGAAATGCTGACTTTCTTAAAAACCTTAGTAGCCATAGTTTCAGCGATTGCTGTTACCTTTGTCCTCTACGGAGGTATATTTTTATATCGAACTATTTCTTCAGCAATTAATTATTTGAAATCTGACATAGAAAGCACCTCTCAAAAACGGCCCGATCCAGACATGCTTCTAAAAACTGATCGAAAGGATGAGTTCGGCGATATAGCAACCTCCCTTCGGATGTTCAGGGATAGGCTTGTTGAGCTAGATAGAGAGACTAAGGAAAAAGAAAAAAGAAGAGCAGAAAGAGCTGTTGAGAGTCGAAACCTAATGGAAGAACTCGCCTACAACCTTGAAAATGCTGTAGGCCACACCGTTAAAAAGGTTGCCAATGCATCAAAGGAAATGACGGGCTCAGCGACTTCACTATCCACCATGGCGAAACAAACTGCGATTCAGGCTTCAACTGTTGCCGCAGCATCAGAACAAGCTACCGCAAACGTCCAAACTGTTGCGTCGGCTGCTGAACAGCTAGTCAGTTCACAAGCAGAGATAAGCCAACAGGTTACACGTTCGTCAAGGATTGTAGGTGGTGCGGCTAACCAAGCCAAGAAAACCAGAGAAACCGTCAGTGAAATGGTAATCGAAGTTGAGCAGATCGGCCAAGTGGTCTCCCTCATTACCGACATAGCCGAACAAACAAACTTATTGGCACTAAATGCTACAATTGAAGCGGCCCGGGCGGGAGATGCCGGGAAGGGATTTGCCGTTGTTGCGTCAGAGGTAAAGAACCTCGCCAACCAAACAGCCAAAGCCACCGAAGAAATAAGTGGGCAGATAGGCAAGGTTCAAAACATAACCAAGGAAGCTGCCAATACCATTGGCGAAATAAACACCACCATTCTTGAGGTTGACGCAATCGCAAACGCTATCACAGGAGCAATTGAGGAACAATCGGCCGCAACTTGGGAAATAGCTCGAAACGTCGACCAAGCGGCGCAAGGCACGCAAGAAGTTTCCTCCAACATTATTGAAGTAACGAATGCCGCAGATCAAAACGGGATCGAATCTTCTCAGATTTTGGCACATGCTCAGGAACTATCAAAAGAGTCGGGAAGTTTAAGCTCAGAGGTAAATCTGTTTATTTCAAAAATTCGCGCAAGTTAGCCAAAATGAAGAATCAACACTTGTCCAAACACAGAAAACAGTGAAAGGCAGCACCAATGAGCAAAACAGCCCTTCAAGATAGCGATAAAATACTGATCGTTGGAGGCTACGGTCAAGTTGGGTTATCTATTGCTGAGAGGCTGGCTCCCCATTTTCCATGTCGAATCATCATTGCGGGCCGCAACCTCATAAAAGCTCAGTTCACTGCTACCCGTATAGGAAATGGCGTAACTGCTCGCTCAATCGATATTTTCGCAGCAAGGGCTACAGACGCGCTTGATAATGTAGCGATCGTTGTGGTCTGTCTGGATCAGACTGATACCGAGTTCGTCCAACATTGTCTATCTAGGGGTATCCACTACGTCGATATTAGTGCCGAATACAGCTTTCTTTCCGAGGTCGACAAGCTCGACACGTTGGCTCAAGCAGCAGGAGCAAAGGCTATTCTCAGTGTGGGGACATCGCCAGGGTTAACCAATATGCTGGCGGAACGCGTTAAAACCAAAATGGGACAAGTAGATCAAATTGATATCCTGCTTGAACTCGGACTTGGCGACCATCATGGCAAGGCGGCTGTTGAGTGGATGCTTGACAACCTGGACGCTGAATATGAGGTGATGGTCGAAGGAAAACCAACCGCTGTGCGAAGTTTTGGCGAGGTCACAAATATTCACTTGCTTGGGGAACAAAAAACAAGCCCGGCCTTCCGTTTCAACTTCTCTGACCAACACACGATTGTACGCACACTTGGTTTGGCAAGCACTTCAACCTGGATACGTTTTGAAAATCGTTTAACGACATGGATGTTTGCAAAACTCTCAATTGCAGGTTTAGGACGCCTTTTGCGGCGACCTCTTTTGCGCAAAATTGCCGTCTGGTTGCTCATGAATATACATATTGGAACTAACATTTGTGCTGTTGCAGCGCGAGGAACAGGTAAAAATGGCACCCAAACTCTTAGTATAGTAGGGCGCAAAGAGGCCCTAATGACAGCAATCATTACTGTCGAAACAGTTCGGCAGATGGTGAAAGAGTCCTTTCCGGCTGGAGTGTTTCATAGTGATCAGGTGGTTGATCTGGACAATGTCATCTTGGCGCTCAGGACGGAACTACCGGATTTGGTGACCGATGTATAAAAATTGGCATAGCTTGAGGTATTGTCAAACTCTGACACAAAATACCTGATTCCCGACAAACCTCTGCAACAAGTGCATGTTTTAATGCTCGAAAGTTTAAAGGTGTCCCTCACCTTGTGAAACCAGGAGCGAATTGATGAATAATCTCAATGGAAACCACTATGGCCAAGCGCGACACAGTTGTGATGAGCAAAAGGATATAGACATTCTAACAACGACTGATCCTGTCTGTGGGATGAGCGTGCCCAAGGATGGAAGTAAGCCAAGTGTTAACATTACTGGCGAGACCTATCATTTTTGTTCTCAGGGTTGCCACGATAAATTCATCAAAGACCCAGGGTACTATATTTCTGGGGCTCATAATCAAACGCGAGCAGATCAACCTGTAGGAACCCAATATACCTGCCCAATGCACCCGGAAATTATAAAAGATGAGCCGGGCGACTGTCCTAAATGTGGGATGGCGCTAGAGCCCATGGGGGTCCCCAGCCCTGATGAAGGACCCAATCCAGAGCTCGTAGATTTAAAAAAACGTTTCTGGGTCGGTGCAATTCTCTCCGTCCCTCTTCTCATTTTGACAATGGGGCCTTTAGTCGGGTTAGAAATCGTACGTGAGATATTTTACGAGAAAACAGCCCTTTGGATTGAACTTGGTCTTAGCACCCCGGTCATTTTATGGTCTGGTTGGCCATTCTTTCAACGCGGTTACAAATCTGTTGTCAATCATAGCCTAAACATGTTCACCCTCATCAGTATGGGAGTTGGGGCTGCTTATGCCTTCAGCGTTATTGCTGTTCTTTTCCCGGGTATTTTTCCTGACGAATTTAAAGATGCCGGTGGAAACGTCGGCGTCTATTTCGAAGCTGGCGCAGTCATTATCGTTCTTGTCTTACTCGGTCAATTGATGGAGCTAGGTGCAAGAGAACGTACGGGTTCCGCAATCCGGTCGTTGCTCGACCTTGCTCCCAAGACTGCTCGTCTAATTCGAGTTGGAGGTTGGGAAGAAGAAATTGAACTAGAAGATGTCAGAGTCGACGATTTCCTAAGGGTCCGTCCTGGTGAAAAAGTTCCTGTTGATGGCATTGTCATTGATGGACGAACATCTATCGATGAATCCATGATATCAGGTGAACCAGTCCCATTAGAAAAAGTTAAAGGTGATAAGGTTACAGGAGCGACAATTAATGGCACAGGAAGCCTAATCATTAAGGCAGAACGTGTGGGAGCCGACACGACGCTCAGCCAAATCGTCGAAATGGTAGCGAATGCCCAGAGAAGCCGTGCTCCTATTCAAAAACTTGCTGACTCCGTCGCCGGAAAGTTCGTCCCTGCCGTTATTGTAGTTGCCATCTTTGCTTTTATCGGCTGGTCGATATGGGGGCCAACACCCGCGTTTGCTTATGCCTTGGTTTCTGCTGTCGCTGTCTTAATTATCGCGTGTCCATGCGCTCTAGGTTTGGCAACCCCCATGTCAATTATGACCGCAACAGGTAGAGGGGCACAGGTTGGAGTGTTGATCAAAAACGCCGAAGCTCTAGAACGGTTCTCGAATGTTGACACTTTGATTGTTGATAAAACTGGTACTCTCACAGTTGGTAAGCCCAAGCTCGTTACCGTCTTACCTCAAGAGGGACATAAAGCGGACGAGATCCTTCGTTTGGCCGCAAGCCTGGAGCGTGGTTCAGAACACCCGCTGGCAGAAGCCATAGTTGCTGGAGCACTTGAACGCAAAATTCCTTTGGTAAACGCTGACAATTTTGAAGCCATAACAGGAATGGGGGTAAAAGGTATCATTGATGGAAAGATGGTGGCGCTGGGAAACTCCAAGCTTCTCACCGAGTTCGGCCTCAATGGTTCGGAACTCGCAGAATTAGCCAATAAACGTAGAGATGAGGGTGAGACAGTCATGTTTGTGATTATTGCCTCTAAAATCGTGGGGCTCGTTTCTGTCGCTGATCCAGTAAAGGAAACAACAGCGGATGCCCTAACGGCTCTTCACGAAGAAGGCTTTCGAATAATTATGGCTACCGGAGACAATGAGCGTACAGCCAAGTCAGTTGCCGCAAAACTTGGAATTGATGAAATTCGTGCTGATGTTTTACCTGAAGATAAGGCGCGCATTATTCAAGAACTTCAAAGCCAAGGACATAAGGTTGCCATGGCGGGTGATGGAGTAAACGACGCTCCGGCCCTCGCCCAAGCCGATGTTGGTATAGCTATGGGGACAGGAGCGGATGTAGCCATCGAAAGTGCAGGGTTCACCTTGGTAAAAGGCGACCTAAACGGTATCGTCAGAGCTCGTCGATTAGCGAAAGCAACTATGCGAAATATCAAACAAAATCTATTTTTCGCTTTGGTATATAACGCAGCAGGCGTGCCGATAGCAGCTGGAATACTCTATCCCTTCCTTGGCATCCTCATTTCACCAATATTTGCTGCAGCCGCTATGAGCCTCTCTTCTGTTTCAGTTATCGGAAATGCACTTCGCTTACGATCTGCTAAGATATAAGAGAGCTTTCAGTAGATGAAAAAAATGAATCCAATAATCAAATGGACCATCGGATTATTAGTTTTGATTCTTATTACTTCTGTGATTTTTAGTGAATCGAAAGGGATGGCATTTGATGCCAGTGCTCTGAGAACAAAAATCGTTGATATGGGTCAATTGGGACCGGTGGTCATAGTCTTAACTATGGCGGTCGCTATCGTGGTCAGCCCCTTGCCCAGCGCTCCAATTACAGCCCTTTCTGGCGCTCTATATGGTCACCTTTGGGGAGCCGGGTACGCCCTCATTGGCGCGCAATTGGGAGCAATGATAGCGTTCTTTATCGCTCGAAAATTAGGGCGAAAGGCCGTTGGAAAGTTTGTAGGAAACAGGAGGCTACCGCAGGGTTTGTCCTCCCAAAATGGTTTGACGATAAGTGTCCTAATTTCTCGTCTGATACCAGCAATTTCATTTGATATTGTGAGTTACCTTGCAGGTTTAACTTCAATTACCACCGTTCGGTTTTCTGTAGCAACTTTTGTCGGAATGATCCCAATGACATTTCTATTTTCACACGTTGGAGATCGACTGATCATTGGCGGCAGCGGCGTGTCAGGTTGGGTAATGGCAACAATTCTTATCAGCCTAATTGCCGCTGGAAGTATATACGCAAACAAACGTTCAATTCGTGAGCCCAAAACATGACTGGACCACTTTCATCAGAATACGGTATGTGGGGGCTAGTGGTTCTAAACACAGCTATTTTTGCTATGTTTGCCTTTACATTCTTCAAGCCTAAAACTTCAATTGATTGGCGGTCTTTTGGGGCATTTAGTGCTTTTTTAGTGGCTCTTTTTACCGAGATGTACGGTTTCCCTCTGACCATATACTTCCTTTCTGGCTGGTTACAAAAACAATACCCCGAAATTGATTGGTTTGCTCATGATTCGGGACACCTCCTGGAAATGATGTTTGGCTGGCAAAGCAGCCCACATTTTGGATTATTTCACTTAGTGAGTGGCCTTCTTATAGGCATTGGATTTATTATTATATCGAGGGCCTGGAGAATCTTATATCACGCCCAAAAAAACTTGAGTATAGCGTCAACAGGCCCCTACGCTTATGTTCGACATCCTCAATACGTTGGGTTCGTTCTCATTATGTTGGGATTCCTCTTCCAATGGCCGACCATCCTAACGGTTCTCATGTTCCCAGTCCTCATCTGGATGTACACCCGTCTTGCATATATTGAAGAGGCAGAGGTTCGTAAAAGCTTCGGTACGGCCTACACTGCTTATGCCGAACAGGTCCCGGGCTTTATCCCAAGATTTGGTCGAACGGCCAGTTCAGGGGTTTAGGTGTCTCAAAAAATGGCACCCTGTTTTTGAGACGGAACATCCACTTAATGGGGGTAATGTTTTTATGGGCATTGTGTTTTCCCCTTATTGCAATGGGTATCAACGATGCGCCTCATATCGCATTTGCTGCCCTTCGTGCCCTGACTTCGGGTGCAGCCTTGCTCGTTTTAGCGTTGGTAACTGGCCAGAGTTTAAAAATTTCCATGAAAGACTTGGTCGTTGTTGCCGGTATTGGCTTGGGAGCTACGACTTTAGCCTTTTTTGGAATGTTCCATGCCGCAGAATTTGTTTCGCCCGGATTAGCAACCGTTATAGCCAGCAGTCAGCCTCTTATGGCAGCAATTTTGGCTCATTTGTTTCTTGGGGAACATTTGAGACCGAGAGGAAAAATAGGGTTGTCCCTCGGTTTTTTGGGGATCGTCTTGATATCTTTGCCCCAGATGTCACTAAAAAGCGGCCCCGCTTTTGAAGCAGGCCTTGGGTATATTATTGTTGCCGCTCTTGGCATCACCGTTAGTAATGTTCTTATTAAGCGGATCGCAACAAGCATCGAGCCCCTGGTTGCGATGGGTTGGCAGTTAATAATCGGCAGCATCCCTTTGGCCGTCGTCGCCTTTGCTACCGAAGAGGTCTCAAAGATCCATTGGTCTACCAATTTTTTGATAAGCCTGATTGGATTGAGCCTAGGCGGCACGTCACTGGTTTACTGGGCATGGCAAAAAATATTACAAAATACCGAACTTACTTATGCCAACACCTTCACCTTTCTGGTCCCTATCTTTGGCTTAGCTATGGGCATCTTATTTTACGGCGAACAGATTTCGGGGCTTGTTTTGCTTGGTGTACTTTCGACATTGGTTGGCATTTTTCAGTTTGTAAGGCCTTTGAAACCTTAAACTCTACCTGGAAAACGCGACCTCGTTTTCCAGTAAGCAATAAAAAACTAAACACGCATTGGCTAAATCCAGAACTCTCCAACCAACGATAATCACTTCAAGCACAACAGGATAGTTTCGCCACGTCCTTGTTGAAGGTTTGAGCGGCAAGCTTCAGCCCTTCGACCCCAGTGAGATAGGGGAAAATCATATCTCCGAGGTCATCTACCGTCATCCCGGCTTTGATCGCCATGACCGCCGTTTGAATGCTGTCGCTACCTTCGGGAGCGAGGATGTGGGCACCAATTAGACGGCCACTGTCTTTTTCCGCAACCAGCTTGATTACGCCACGAGTATCACGAGCGGCAATGTAGCGGGGAACCGCAGACAAGGGCAGTACCGATGTGTCCACATCTATGCCTTGATTTCGGGCTGAGGTTTCGGTTAGCCCAACGCTGGCGACTTGGGGGTCGGTGAATACGACGGAGGGCATGGTGGTGGCGTCGTAGGTGCGGGTCGAGCAACAGCCGTTCAAAGCATTGTCGGCTGCGATCTTCGCTCCATAAGCTGCCATATAGACGAACATATCCCGACCGGTTACGTCGCCTGCCGCATAGATATTGGGATTGGTCGTTTGCATTTGATCATTGACCACAATGCCCCCATTTTCACGCACCTCTACACCAACATTGTTCAGTCCGAGATCACCAGTATTGGGTTTGCGTCCGGTGGTCATCAACAGGTGTTCGGATTGCAATACCAGCGACTTGTTGTCCTTGGTTATGGAGAGTTGAACCCCGTCACCTAATTTGGCGACGCTTTCGTAGGAAGCTCCTTCCACAACTGTCACACCCTCGTCACTGAGATAACCGGCCAAGGCTTCACTGATCTCCGGTTCGGCTTCCGGCAATATCCGGCGACGGCAAACCAGCGTTACTTCCGTTCCCATGCGAGAAAACATCTGAGCCAGTTCACAGCCAATATATCCGGCTCCGATCACGATCAGTGACTTTGGGAGTTGGTCGAGTTCCTGTGCCGTGGTGCTAGTCAAATAAGAAACATCATCGAGACCCGCTATATTTGGCACGGATGGAGCGGAACCGGTGGCAACGACGATCTTCCCAGCACGGATAAATTCGCCATCCACATCGACGCCACCTTCCACGAGGCGAGCTTTGCCTTCCCTGTAGGAGATGTTTTCGTAGGAAGGTAGGAGTGAGGTGTATTTGGCTTCTCTCAATTCACTGACGAGGGCATCCTTTTGTGCGACCACCTTCGACCAATCATTCAGCTTTATGTTCCCGGATATGCCATTAAACCGTGAGGTTTCCCTGCCTTGATAGAGGGTTTCGGCGGCCCGGATCATGGTCTTTGACGGGACGCATCCGACATTGACGCAGGTTCCACCTATTGTGCCGAAACCAATTATAATGACCCGTGCTCCAAGCTCGGAAGCCTTGATAGCAGTAGAAAAACCTGCCGACCCGGCTCCGATGACGGCGAGATCAAAGGACTCTCGTCGGTTGTCATTTTGGCGATTATCCAATGGTCGATCCTCCGGTTCTTTTTCTTTTCACCAGTGCATATATCGTTATGCCCAAAAATAGAGCTAAAGCTGGCAGCAGAATGAAGTCGAGCCACGTCAACCATGCTGTCAGCCCAACTGCCCCCAGCAGAATCACCAAGGTAGGTGTGAAGCAACAGATCGCAGCTATTCCGGTGCCGAGAACTCCGGTGGTCAATAAAGTTTTATCCTTCATCGGTTCAGTTGCCTTTGTTCAGTGCTGATGGATACCCTGCCTCGTTCGTAGCCGATGTCAATTGTGCGAGGGTGGTGAGTTTGTCATCAAAGGTAACGGTTGCGGATTGTTCCTCATAGGATACGGCAACCTGAGACACTCCCTTAACGGACTGAAGGCTCTTTTTCACAACAAAGGGGCATGTCGCACAGTACATGTTCTCCACGTTGAGCTTAACCGTCTTTTCCGCTGCAAAAGACAAACTTGAGATCAACAACCCGACGATAAATAGGGTTCCTATAAAAATTTGTTTCACGTCAATTTCTCCAAAATCAAAGGGGCGACATAAGGAAAGGCCATGGCGGCGGCGATAAGAAGCGTGGCGACCCACAGACCAATCTTGGCGATGCGGCCAGACTCTGGTTGGGCACAGTAACTCCCCTCTACGCATGCTTGTTTGGGTTTGCGATAGACCATCCAATAGCCCCCACCGAGGAAACCGAGGGTGACCACGACAAAGATCGGCTGGTAGGGAGCCAAAGCTGTTAAATTACCAATCCATGCTCCACTGACCCCGAGGCCGAAAAAGACCAGAGGCAGGATGCAACAGGACGATGCAGCTATGGCCCCAAGCAATCCACCGGCAACAAACAGCCCTTTTCGGCCCTTATTTTCGCCTGCGTTTTGCTCTTCCATATTCACGTGGGGGAGATTGCCTGATGGCTCTGCACTTTGCATCGAATATTGCCTTGTTCCAATTTCATAACAAAACGAATATGCGGTCTGTATCTGGTACAGGTTCAAGAGGTTTGTTTTTTACGCCGATCAACATTCTGTGAATGGCATTTTCTGTCAAACACTCTTCATGCTATCTTCACACCTGTGATAACTACAGGTTTATGAGTTGGTGGAATGGAGATGTGATGCAAAGAGGAGAATTAGCGAAACAGGCGGACTGCAACATTGAGACTGTGCGTTATTACGAAAAAGTGGGATTGATGCCAGACCCACCCAGATCAACCGGCGGACACCGAGTCTATAATAACGACCACTTAAAGCGTTTAACCTTCATTCGCCGCAGCCGAGAACTTGGCTTCACCGTTGATGAAGTCCGAGGGCTTCTGGAATTGGTGGATGGCGGCAATTTCACCTGTGCTGAAATTCATGACATTACTGTAGACCATGTAAAAAGCATTCAAGCCAAGATCGCCGATCTCAAAAAATTGGAAAAGGTGCTTAAAGGCATGGCGGCTCAATGTACTCAGGGAGATATTCCTGAATGCCATGTAATCGACGCTTTGTTTACAGCTAGTAAAGCGATGTAATGCTTCTTTCATGTACTATCCCTGTTTTAGCAAGCCTGTCCCTCTTTCAATGTCAGCATGAATCGTTCGGTATATTTATCTATAGTGGTCTGTTTTTCAAAGCCCAATACATAAACCGTGCGTCCGTATAGCTCTACGGTAACTCCAGGACATGGTTAGATCGATCAGGAAGAAATTTTTAATGGTAAGAGATCTCCGGAGGATAAAGCTCTAACCCTCTATACGGATGAATTGCCATTGATTGTTACTCTGCCGATGCGGCCATCTCACTTTTTACGAGGTCGATGAGTTGCTGACGTCCAAATTCAGTAAGGAGTTTTCCATTGACGAAGAATGTAGGTGTTTTTTGGACCCCTACGGTTTTGATGTCCGTAGCCTCTTGATTGAGCACGGCGACAATGTCTGGCATTTTTGCCTGACTACGGGCGCGCTCTACATCAAGACCGGTATCTTTTACGACTTCCCACACATTTGTCGCGCTCCTTCCATGAGGAGCCCAAAGAGGTTGCGTTTCGTAAAGCTTTTCAAGCACAGGCTCGAAAAGGTTTTGCATTCTGGCGGCCTCCAAGAGCGATATTGCCTCGGCAGATGGCGGATGAAAGGCCGCATAGCGCATAACCAAACGTATTTTGCCAGGATGGCTTTCCATGATTTTTTTTACGATTGGGTGGAATGCTCGGCAGGCTTCACAGGCTGGGTCAAAGAACTCGACGATGGTCACAGGCGCGTCGTAAGGCCCAAGCGTCGGAGAATAAGGTCGAATGAGAGAGACGTTATTCGAAATGGCCGGTGCGGGCTCTTTCGAATTATTGCCGATGGTAAAAAAGGCTGCCCCGCCAAATCCGAGCAGGGCTCCGGCGGCAGCGCCGAAAACGAGGGTACGTCGGTTCATGAGTTGTCCTTTCGACGAACGATAATGAGGAGATCAAAACGGCTAGGAGCGAACCAAATGATAGGATTCGCGACGTATTTGGGCGATCAGATACATGGAAATTTAATGGCATTTTTTTAGCAGGCGAAATTCCCTCAAGATGACGCAACACCTCTACTACGTTGAGTGTGCGAAATTAGCAGGAGAAACGCGCCACAGAAAATGAAGGTATCTGCGAAATTGAAGGCTGGCCAGTGATATTGGCCAATATAGAAATCCAGGAAATCGATCACTGCACCGTCATCAAGCCGATCCAATACATTACTCAATGCGCCACCAATAATGGCGGCTAATCCGGCCGTTGGAGCTAAATTATTTGATCGCCAAAGTGCAACTGAGAGAACGCCAATGACTACAAGTGCAACAGCTGCCAGAACATAGGGAACAAATGTGCTATTTGAGGCAAAGAGACCAAAGCTGACACCTCGATTGAAACCTAGGACAAGGTTAAAAAATGGCGCTACCGGGATCAAACGTGGAGGGGACATGATGTGCGTGGCGAAGAACCATTTCGATGTCAGATCAATCGCTAGAGTCGAAAAAAAAATCGTAAATGCATAAGCAAGCCGCATGATGGATCACCCTCTCAACATTCGTAGACCATTTCCTATTACGAGGAACTCGCTGACCTCATGTGCGAGAACAACAAGTGGCAGGGATAAGGAGCCAGAAATAGAGCCGATTATCAGGGCGCTAATGATTATTGCCGAGAGAGTGAGATTTTGGCGAATGATAGTTTGGGTTCTAGCTGACAGAGACATGGCGTAAACGAGTTTTTCTAGGTCATCTGCCATGAGAGCTACATCTGCTGTCTCAAGGGCTACATCCGTGCCTGCAGCACCCATTGCTACACCGATATCTGCTTCAGCTAAGGCCGGAGCATCGTTCACACCGTCACCGACCATGATGACATGTTCAAATTTGCGAACCATCGAGGCCTTGTCTTCCGGCTTGAGGTTGGCAAAAACCTCGTCGATTCCCGTCTCTCTTCCTATTGCCTCACCCGTAAGCTGGTTATCGCCTGTCAACATAACAACCTTGCGAACACCAGAGGCGTAGAATGCAGCGACTGCTTTACGAGCGTTTGGGCGAATATTGTCACGAACAGCTATGAGACCCCATGGAGAACACTCTGTACCGACAAGAATGACCGTCTTACCTTCGTTCTGAAGGCGAGTAATATCACCTTTTAGAGTACCAAGATTAACATTGAGTTGTTCCTCGAATAACTGAGGGCTACCGACACAAACTTTGTACCCGTTGAGTTCGGCGGTCGCTCCGGCACCCGTAAGTGACTGGAAAGAGGCAACCTCAGGCAGATTGAGATCGGCGTCTTTAGCGCGCTTTAGAATTGCTCTCGCAATGGGGTGTTCACTCCGATTTTCGATACCCGCCGCAGCAGCTAGAAGCTCGTCTTCACCGGTGGCCTCCCCTTGCCAAACGGACGCCAGAACGATGTCTGTCACTTCCGGCTCGCCTTTGGTAAGAGTCCCCGTCTTATCCAGGGCTACGACCTGAACCTTTGCAAGCTCTTCCAGATAGATCCCACCCTTGATCAGAACTCCGCGCCGGGCAGCCGCCCCCAACGCGGCAACCATCGTAATGGGAACGGAGATAACAAGCGCGCAGGGTGCAGCTGCGACGATGAATACTGTAGCCCGCATTAACGCTTCCTCCCAAGTCAAGGTAAAAACCAGAGGGAGTGTTATTGCTACCAGGACTCCTATCAGAAGGACCGCCGGACTATACCATGCCCCGAAACGTTCTATAAAGCGTTGACTTTTGCCCCGTCTTTCTTGGGCTTCCTCCACCATCTTGATGATACGAGACAGGGTGTTGTCGGCGTAGGTCCGAGTCACGGTTACCTCAAACGCGCCTTCACCGTTGATCGACGCGGCAAAAACCTGATCCCCTGTTTTCTTTTCGACGGGAACACTCTCTCCAGTTACAGGTGCCTGATTGACGCTGGACGTACCAGTCAGAACCTCACCGTCCGTCGCGATTGATTGGCCCGGCTTGACAATGAAGACATCGCCAATGCCCAACTCCTCAACCGGGGTTTCTATTTCTCGACCATCGCGGCGCACAAGAGCCGTCTTTGGGGCCAGGGCCATTAGGGTTCGGACTGCAGACCGGGTCTTCTCCTCGGTGTATCCCTCCGCGGCCTCCGAGATCGAGTAGAGGAAGACCAGCATTGCGCCTTCAGCTGGCTGACCCAGTGCTGTAGCTGCGATTGCCGCAATCAACATCAGGAGTTCGATACCAATCCTGCGCTCGAACACTAACTCCTCAAGCGCTTCACGTCCAAAGAAATATCCACCCAAGCCGATGGCGCAGAGATAGCTCGCAATGGAAACCATTTCCATATCCGTCAACCACCCCACTAGCCAGCCAACGAGCAATAAGAGGCCCGACGCTGCCGAGGTGACAACCTTGGGGTTACGCCATGGTCTCGGCAACTCGGGTAGTTCGCGTCCTTCTAAGGGGGGAAAGCCTATAGAATTGAGTTTTTCCTTCAAGGCCTGAGCAGTGATGTCCGCTGAATTGTAGGTAAGAACAATCTTAGCCGCCTTTGGCAGGATTTTTATTTCTTGAACACCAGTCAAGCTCTCGATACCTCGGTTGAGGGTCGCAGCATCGTGCTCACAGTCAAGGTTTGCGACGTGGCATTCCAACGTTTGGGTTGAAGTGGTCATAGACATAGCAATCTCAATTTTTTAATTAGTTGAATATATTTACATATAATGATATATTAAAAGGTAAGGAGAAAAAAAGCAATGCTGTTAGCAAATCAAACTAATTCCTATGCTCTTCAAGCCAAGATGTTCCGGGGGTTGTCGGATCAATCCAGGCTCGCGATCCTCGAGGCTCTTCGTGGTGGAGCGTTGTCGGTGGGGCAGATTGTAGAGGCGACAGGATTATCACAATCTAACACTTCAAACCACCTGAGGTGTTTGAGCGATTGCGGTCTAATCTCCCCCAAGCAGGATGGGCGGTTCGTTTATTATCGGTTAGCTGATCAACGGATCGAAACTCTACTGCGTTTGGCCGACGAGTTGCTCGCCGAGACTGGGCGCAAAGTTTTTGAATGCACGAATTATTCTGCTGACCAACGACGAATAGATACGAAACAAGAAGTGATCCCAACGGAGGAAGAGGAATGATAGGTAGTATACTAGTTCCCCTTGCCGAGCCCGATATGGATGAAAACGCCGTTCGAATGGCGTTTCTCTTGGCTCAAAAATTCTGCGCCCATGTCGAGTGTCTCCATATCCATCCACCTATTCTGAAGAAAGTGCCGTACGTTTCTGAGGCGATGGCGAGACGGACTGATCAGATTGTGTCGCGAGTGCGGGAGCAGGAAGCGCAAGAAGTTCGACATGCCGAGTATATTTTTGGAAAAGTTCGTAGGGAAATTGGATTAGATGGTTACGGAGGGGACCTTTCCGAAAGTCGCCCTTCGGCCTCTTGGAATATTCAAACCGGGAACGAAGAAGCTTTGATTGCTGAGCGAGGACGGGTATTTGACCTAATCGTTGTTGCGCAACCGCAAAAGAGCTCAAAATCGGCCTCACGAACGACACTTAAGGCGGCGATCTTTAAGACAGCGAGACCAGTTTTGATGGTTCCCCGCAATTGGTCATCTAGTTTGGGGAATTCAGTACTCGTTTCCTGGAACGCAAGCTCTCTGTCAGCGCGCGCTGTTAGTGCTGCTGTTCCCTTCCTCCGGCGTGCAAATTCTGTAAGCATTCTCCATGTCACCACGGGAGCCAAAGGGGGCCCGTCGGCGAAAGATCTCGCGCAGTATCTTATCTGGCAAGACATACAGACTGGAATTAGAGAAATTGAACCACAAGCGCACAGTGTAGGAGAAACTATTTTGTCCGAAGCGGATTCGATAGGGGCCGATCTGATTGTAATTGGTGCTCACTCGTTAAATCGCCTGAGTGAAGTAATTCTTGGTGGTGTAACGAACTACTTGACCTCGCACGCCGAGGTACCGGTGTTGATGGCGCATTGATTGAGATAGGTTTATTTCGAAGAAATTACCAACCGATGGCATGGTGCGGGCGTGGCTGGGGCTCCAGAAATTAAATGCAGTTATTAACCTTTACCCCCCCTATTGAGATGGCCTAGAGATTTCAATATCGGGAGAGAAATCAGTAGGAGTTAGCTATGAGAATTCAGAGATTCGTTATCACGGGTGTTATCGTCATTGGAGTGGCTCTCAGTATCGCAATTCCAACCTTTGCTCACGATTACAATGGTAGTCGGGGTCATGGAATGATGGGGCCCAACTGGGGCAATGGGTACGACTGGTGCCCATATGGTATGATGGGCCCGAGAACAATGAAGGGGGCTGGCCCGAATCAGATGCAGCCAATCCAAAAGGAACTATCCACTACAGACGTTCAACAAATGATGGAGCAACGTCTCACTTGGCAGGGAAACCCTAATCTTAAGCTGGGAAAAGTCGAGGAGAGGGATGCTAGCACAATAATTGCTGAAGTCGTGACCAAAGAAGGCTCACTCGTTCAAAAATTTGAGATTAATCGTTACACGGGATGGATACGGGGAAACCAATAAAATGGGTCGAAGAATCACGCATATCGTTGCTCTGGACCATCTCGTGCGTCGTCTTAAGGGCACTTTCATGGTCCTAAAACGCCTAGCGTAGCGGAATAGAGGCAGCCAGTGGCCAAATAGTATAGGATATTGGAAGGTACCGGACGATCTATAAGTCAATTTTTCTAATCGCGATTGTCACTGCTGCTGTCGTTGCAGTGGTGCTCTGGTTACGATCGCTCAATACGCCAATTCCCAAAGAGGTGCGGTCTGGAAAAACTCCTCAGCGCCGAGAACTCCTCGATATTCTCAAGGAGCGTTTAGCACGTGGTGAGATTGCCAAAGAAGAATTTAATGAGTTGCAAAATATTTTTGGAGAATAGGCTCTTACTGTTCATCTGGAAGATGTCTGTTTACTTACCAGCCGAAGCGGCAATCTCATTTTTTACGAGGTCGAGAAGTTGCTGGCGTCCGAATTCAGTAAGGGGTTTTCCATTAACGAAGAATGTTGGTGTTTTTTGGACTCCTACGGCTTTTATGTCTGCGGCCTCTTGATTAAGCACGGCGACAATGTCTGGCATTTTAGCTTGGCTGCGGGCGCGCTCTACATCGAGGCCGGTATCTTTTACGACTTCCCACACATTTGTCGCGCTCCTTCCATGGGGGGCCCAAAGGGGCTGCGTTTCGTAAAGCCTTTCAAGCACAGGCTCGAAAAGATTTTGCATTCTGGCGGCCTCCAAGAGCGATATTGCCTCGGCAGATGGCGGATGAAAGGCCGCATAGCGCATAACCAAACGTATTTTGCCAGGATG
>JAPHRK010000021.1 GCA_026196105.1 Rhodospirillales bacterium
AACCTTTTTGGAGTATAGAATGACAACTACGATGCAGGACTAAAGTCCAGCTCTACCGACTAAAAGTCGGGGGTTTTAACCTCAAAATTGGATAATAAAAAAAATCAAACCCTCAAAGATGCTATACAAAAATACATTGAAAAAGAACAAAACACGAACTATTGTTGCCTCATAATTTTATGACTCGCCTAATCCGCACCCATGCTCCATATAACAAGGCTAATAGATGACCATTAATGAGATACCAATTAGAGCCATGAAGAATATTACGGTGCGCGGGGCACGTGAGCATAATTTAAAGAATGTGGATGTAGAAATTCCACGGGATAGTTTGACGGTGGTCACAGGCTTATCAGGGTCAGGTAAATCTTCATTGGCCTTTGATACCATCTATGCCGAAGGCCAGAGACGCTATGTTGAATCTCTGTCAGCCTATGCCCGGCAATTCTTGGAGATGATGCAAAAGCCGGATGTGGACTCCATCGAAGGGTTATCCCCGGCAATTTCCATTGAACAAAAAACCACCTCGCGCAACCCCCGTTCAACCGTGGGCACGGTGACCGAGATTTACGATTACATGCGCTTGTTGTGGGCGCGCATTGGGGTGCCACATTCCCCTGCAACTGGCCTACCTATTGAAAGTCAGACAGTTTCCCAAATGGTCGACCGAGTGATGGCTATGAAGGAAGGAACTCGACTTTATTTGCTAGCCCCAATCGTGCGCGGGCGCAAAGGGGAATACCGCAAAGAGATGTTGGAGCTTGGCAAAAAAGGTTTCCAGCGTGTCAAGGTTGACGGTGAACTTTATGATATTGATGAAGTTCCTGAACTGAACAAAAAAGTTAAACACAACATCGAAGTGGTGGTTGACCGTTTGGTTCTACGCGAAGACATAGCCGCTCGCCTTGCCGACAGCTTTGAAACAGCTTTAGAGCTTGCCGATGGCCTGGCCCTCATTGAAGATGCTGATAGTGGTGAACAGACTACCTATTCCGCTAAGTTCGCCTGCCCTGTCTCGGGTTTTACGATTGATGAGATCGAGCCTCGTTTGTTCTCTTTCAACAACCCCTTTGGGGCTTGCCCATCTTGTGACGGCCTCGGCACCCAAATGTATTTCGATCCTGACTTGGTGGTACCGGATGACCGTTTGCCACTCGGCAAAGGGGTAATTGGCCCCTGGTCAAATTCATCATCTAAATACTATCACCAAACCCTGGAATGCCTCGCCACCCACTATGGGCAAAAGATGTCGACTCCTTTTAAAAATCTTCCTGAAAAATTTAAAAAGGTTGTGCTCTTCGGTTCAGGTAAAGAGTCGATTACTATGCGGTATTCCGACGACAAACGGACCTATGAAGTGGCGAAGCCTTTTGAAGGCGTGATTCCCAATATGGATCGCCGCTGGAAAGAGACTGATAGCTCGTGGGTTCGTGATGAACTGAGCAAATACCAAACTGTTACCCATTGTGAGTCCTGCTCTGGTCATCGCCTTAAACCAGAAGCCTTAGCGGTAAAGATTGATGGTTTGCATGTCAGCGAAGCCACCGCAAAATCTATTGATGAAGCTGGAGATTGGTTCGCCGCTCTTGTGGACAAACTCACAGAGAAACAAATGGCGATTGCAGACCGTGTTTTGCGAGAGATCAATGAACGTTTGAGCTTCCTACGTAATGTTGGTCTGGATTACCTCACCCTGTCACGAAACTCAGGTACTTTGTCTGGTGGTGAAAGCCAACGCATTCGTTTGGCTTCGCAGATCGGCTCAGGTCTCACCGGTGTTCTCTATGTGCTTGATGAACCTTCCATCGGCTTGCACCAACGAGACAATAATCGTCTGTTAGAAACCCTCAAACGCTTGCGAGATATTGGTAATACAGTGGTTGTGGTTGAGCATGATGAAGATGCCATTCGCCAAGCAGATTACTTGCTGGATATCGGTCCAGGTGCTGGTATCCATGGAGGTGAGTTGGTCGCAGAGGGTACGCCTGAAGAAGTAATGGCAAACCCGAACAGCCTTACCGGGCAATATCTTACGGGCATGAAGCAGATTGGAATTCCTTCCGTTCGCCGCAAAGGAAAACGGGGCAAGCAATTAACAGTCAAAGGTGCTCGCACCAACAACCTAGATAATGTTGACGCCTCAATCCCACTCGGTACATTTACCTGTGTGACCGGGGTTTCGGGTGGTGGCAAATCATCTTTGATTATCGAGACCCTATATAAAGCGTTGGCACGGCGCTTAAATGGCGCGCGAGTTCATGCCGGGGATCACGACTCCATCAAAGGCGTTGAGTTGATCGACAAGATTGTGGATATCGACCAATCCCCTATCGGCCGAACCCCCCGCTCTAACCCCGCGACATATACGGGGGCCTTTACCCCAATCCGTGATTGGTTTGCTAATCTTCCAGAAGCCAAAGAACGGGGCTACAAACCTGGAAGGTTCTCATTCAACGTCAAAGGGGGACGGTGTGAAGCTTGCCAAGGTGACGGCCTGATCAAAATCGAAATGCACTTCCTGCCGGATGTTTATGTTCGGTGTGATGTCTGCGAGGGCAAACGCTATAATCGGGAGACCCTAGATATTAAATTCCGAGGAAAATCCATTGCCGACGTTCTCGACATGACCGTGGAAGAAGGGGTGGAGTTCTTCAAGGCTGTTCCGGCCGTGCGTGACAAGATGGTCGCTTTGCAACAGGTGGGGCTGAGTTATATCCATTTAGGACAACAGGCAACAACCCTTTCCGGTGGTGAGGCTCAACGGGTTAAGCTTGCCAAAGAGCTTTCCAAGCGCGCCACTGGGAAGACCCTCTATATTCTCGATGAACCAACGACAGGCCTCCACTTTGAAGATGTTCGTAAGTTGCTGGAAGTTCTGCATACCTTAGTAGAAACCGGGAACACAGTCCTGGTGATTGAACATAACCTAGAAGTGATCAAAACAGCTGATTGGATATTAGATTTAGGACCAGGGGGTGGTTCTAAAGGTGGGCGGATCGTTGCAAAAGGTACCCCAGAAGAAGTCGCTGAAGTGGCAGAGAGCTACACCGGACAATATCTGGCGCCTTACCTTAAAACCCAAAGAAAAAGCGCTTAAGCCTCAACCGTCATGCCCGGCTTAATCAGGCAGCCAGAGTCAGTGGAAAATGTTTGGGTTTGTAATTCTGGATTCCCGACTGCTCGGGAATGACCTGAACTTACGCCTCTACCTCTGGTGTTGGCTTGGCCTCAACTTTAAAAGCTGACATGACCACATAGACATTGCCTAGCAGATAGAGGCCGTAAAAAACATAAAGACCGCCCAAGATCAAAGTCAAAGTGCTTGGATCCATTTCAGGCGGGTTGATGGACTGAATCAAAGATAGGGCAAGGACACCTGAGGCGATGCTGGGGATGGCAGCAATGCTGACCACAACTTTTGTTGCACCAATTTTTCCTCGATAAGCGACAAAGCCAGCAACACAGTAGAGAAAATGTCCAAGAAATAGAAAGGGAAGACCATAATATTGAACAGCGGCGAACCAAGGGCCAATCTGTAATGTACCACTTAAAATCAAAGGAATGGCAACTCCCCAAAAAAAGCAAAACTTTGCGAATCCTAGGGTGTCTTTAATCATGAAAAGGGGCACTGTCTTTGTCCTTCGTTTGTTGAATGAACTGACCTATTCTTCTTATGGGGTAAATGTCAAGATAAAGCCTTTGACCTTATCAATCTCTTTTGTTAGAAGCCTCTAATATTAAAAAGATGAAACCGTCAATTCCTTGAGTTTGAGTAAGCTCTTTATAACTATTCACTCACAATGACGCTTCATCAACATCCGCATTATATTTCAAGCTGTTATCGAAAGCCTGCACGCGATGCAAATCTATCTCCCTATTGCCGAGGTTTCGGTAAATGTGTTCCTGTTGTTGGGCATGGGGGGAGGAGTCGGGTTCCTTTCTGGGCTCTTTGGTGTTGGCGGCGGTTTTTTGATGACCCCTTTGCTGATTTTCATCGGCATCCCCTCACCCATCGCTGTTGCAACTGAAGCAAACCAAATTGTTGCTTCCTCAGTCTCTGGCGTTCTGGCCCACTGGCGGCGAGGCAATGTAGATTTCCTCATGGGAACTATGCTGTTGATCGGTGGTGTCATAGGATCATCTGTAGGTGTTTGGCTCTTTACCTATTTGAAAAGCTTAGGCCAGATCGACTTGGTGATTAAACTTTCCTATGTAATTTTCTTAGGCATAATTGGTAGCCTCATGTTCATTGAGAGCCTGCGCTCCATGCTCAAAAAGAACTCCCAAGCAGCCCCTAAACGCAAAACTCACGGCTGGACCCGCAACCTTCCTTTCAAAATGAGGTTCCGTAAATCACGGCTCTATATTAGCGCCTTGCTCCCCATTGGTATTGGATTCCTAGTTGGCATCCTCTCAGCCATCATGGGTGTCGGCGGTGGCTTTGTTATGGTTCCAGCGATGATTTACCTTTTGGGCATGCCAACAGCAGTTGTTGTTGGAACTTCGCTTTTCCAAATCATCTTCGTGACCGCCAACGTGACAATCCTCCAGGCCGTTAATAACCATGCTGTGGATGTGGTTCTCGCTCTTACCCTCTTGGTAGGTGCCGTTATTGGGGCTCAATTTGGTGTACGCGCTGGCGCTAAGCTCCATGGTGAACAACTCCGGATTCTCCTGGCACTCATGGTCATAGGTGTTTGTGTTAAGATTGGCTTTGATCTGGTAGTTCAACCAGATGAGCTCTACTCCCTTGGTGTAGGAGGTCACTGATGCGAACACTCATTTCAAGCTTGACCCTCACTGTTGGATTGTTATTTAACACCTCCCTTTCCCTGGCCGAAGAGCGCGAACATTTAGTTGTTGACCTCTCTGCTCATCAAGTCGAAATCACAGCAGGATTCAATGGTGCAGAACTCCTGCTCTTTGGCGCAACTGGTGGCAAAGGAGATGTCGTCGTCGTCGTGCGCGGCCCAACAGAGAGCACCATTGTACGTCGCAAAGATAAAAAGGGCGGAATTTGGGTTAACGGTGAGAACATGCGCTTTGACAATGTTCCTGGCTTTTACGCCATAGCCGCAACCCGGAAGCTTGATGCCTTCCTGCCATGGGAACTGGCAAAAGACAAAGAAATTGGCACAGATTTCCTGACCCTTGTCCCTCACAACGGCAAAGGGGATGCAGTAGCCACGCGCAACTTTAGAGACGCCCTGATCCGGACAAAAAAGAAAGCCGGGCTTTACGCGAATGAAGTCAGTGAGGTTTCTTTTCTCGGCAATCTTTTGTTCCGTACAGATATAAAATTTCCAGCCAATGTCCCGGTCGGTAAATATTCTGTTGATGTATACCTCATTCGCGGCTTAGAACTGGTAGAAATTAAGAACACCCCTCTGGTTGTTAAAAAAATAGGTATAGAGGCAGGTATTTTCTACTTTGCAAAACATCATGCCCTCGCTTACGGTATTTTTGCTGTGCTGATTGCAGCCTTCGCCGGGTGGCTTGCTGGCGTGATCTTTAAAAAGAAGTAGGCGCTTATGACTGAACAAGAAATAGACAGCAAAACTCAAGAACCATCACGTACATTTTTGTTAGTAGTAGACAGCAGCGAAGAATTCAGCAACGCGTTGCGTTTCGTTTGGCGTCGCGCAAAGAAAACCAATGGTCGTGTTGCCTTGCTTTATGTCATTGAACGGGCTGAATTCCAGCATTGGATTGGCGTGGGCAAAATCATGGAAGAAGAGCGCCGCCAAGAAGCCGAAGAACTTCTCAATGTCATCTCAGCAAATGTGCAGGCGAAAACAGGAAAAATTCCTCTGATTTTTTTACGGGAAGGCAACCTGAAGGACGAAGTTGTCAAACTCATTGACGAAGAAGATTCAATTTCCGTCCTCGTCCTTGGAGCAGCAGTTTCTGACGAAGGGCCAGGAAACCTCGTCAGCCACATTACTGGCAATGTCTCAGGTAAACTTCGTGTTCCTGTCACAATCGTTCCTGGCAACTTAACTGATGATGAAATCGACGCGATAACTTAGGTTGATTTAAACCTTGGTGAAAGAAACAGATTTATATAACCCCGTAAAAGCTCTGCTTGTATCTCGCGGCTATCAAGTCAAAGCAGAGATTAATGGTTGCGACATAGTTGCATCTAAAAATGATGTTTCGACAATCATCATCGAACTAAAGCTATCATTTTCTCTTGAACTCGTTCTTCAAGGAATTAGCCGCCAAAATCTTACCGATGATGTCTATTTAGACGTACTTGCCCCAGACACTTCGATCAAGAGGAAAAACTGGCGAAGCCGCGAGCGTGGATATATCAAGCTTTGCCGTATGCTCGGATTAGGGTTAATGCTAGTGAGCCCCAAAAAGGAGAGAGGACAGCAAGTAAAAACACTGCTAGATCCAGTTCCATATTCACCCCGCAAAAGCAAACGACAGCAAACAAGATTAATGACAGAGTTTTCCACCCGTGAAGGCGACCCTAATACGGGAGGCATCAATAGAACAAAGATCATCACCGCTTATCGACAAGACGCTTTACGTTGCGCGGTTGCCCTAAGTACTCAGAAAAAAATGAAAGTTGCAGAAATTAAAACTGCGACAGGTGTTATTAGAACCGGATCTATTCTACAAAAAAATTACTACAACTGGTTTGAACGAACAGAGCGTGGAATATATTGCCTCACACCTAGTGGTAAAGAAGGTTTAAAACTCTATGCGAAAGCCTTACCCACGCTCATAGTTTAATGCCTAACTCAGCTTTTTCAGGTCTTTGACCAGAGATATTTAGCCCAAGATATGGCTTCTTGAGCAGTTTCAAACTCATTAGCCATAACCTTACCATCAATTTCCAAAGACCAACCCTTCACAACTCTATTGATAATGTCTATGACAGGCTTCACCCTTATTGTTGCTTCTGACAACCTGACTTCCTGAGTGGGATGATTTTGAATAAGCTCTAAAACTGATTTCCGTACCCTAGCCATGATTAACTGACCGCTGAATTCAATGCATCTTCGAGTTTTTTTATTTTTGTAGATTGAATCACTGCCGTTTCTTCTTGCCAAAAATTAGCTTCGAGACCTTCACTTACGATCTCTTTTGCAGCCTCTAATACCGCAGGCAAGGCATAAGGGGTTATAAAAATCATTTGGGCTGGAGATTTTGATAATTGCATAACCGCCGCTGTAGGATTGCTCGTATTTTTACCTAAGTTAGCAAGTACAAGATCACCCTTGCGAAGAATTCGACCATTTATCTCTATGTTAAGAGCAGGATCAAAATATCCCTCACTGGCGACAGTTGCAGCTAAATCATTGGTTTTATATAACCAGATTGCGAATTGATCTGTAGCGACGAGAACACTGAGTTGACGAGAAATAAACATACCTACTCCCTAGTTGTAGTTTCAAAATGGACAATGTGGGATTTTTCCATCTTTGTCAACGGGAATTTTCCCTCTTGCTATTTGCTGATGTTTCGTGGGATATTTCCCACATGAACAAAGTAGATAAAGACAAAAGCCTAAAACGCATCCTTAATCGAATGGATGACTTGGGGCAGACACCTCAGGCCCTTTCGATCGCCATAGGTCGTGACCGCGGGTACGTCAGAGACCTGAAGCGTAGCCTTGAGCAACCGGACAAAAAATTTTTCCCAAAACACGAAACACTGGTAGCTATTGCTCGAGAGCTGGATTGTTCAGTAAACTATTTATTGCTTGAGACAGACGAACTTAATTTGAACACAAACACCCACTCTAATACCCGCAATGAGATAAATGATGACCTTGAGAATGAGCTCATGGTTCTGATAACTTCAGTAATAGAACTGGCTGATGAATGTCAAAATCGATTTACTCTACCTCCAGAAAAATGGGCTGAGTTTGCGTTATTGGTATTGAAAAGCCACAGAAGGAGGGGGGCGAAATTGGATCCGGCGACGGTGAAGGCTTCGCTTGATATGGCAATTGGTGAATGAAGATATCAAAGAAGAAGCTCGTAGGATTTTTCGTGCAGCGGTACCAGCAAATGGCAACGTGAAGGCTAATAAAAAGCCTGTAAGAAACATCTATAAAGCTTTGAGCATTGGACTAGCTTGCTTGTCTTTAGTAAGTGCTGTGTTCTTTTATTTTGCCTTTCCAAAGGCTAAACCGAAAGAAGTTACACAAAGCCAATCGGTCCAACAATTAGACCGATCAATGATTAGGGCGGTCAACCACAGCCCACTCCTAAATTGGCACGACCTACTACCAGAACAACGCGTTGATATTCGTGCAAATATCTTGATCTATTTTCCACAAATTCTCGGTCGGCCTAACCCCAATAAATGGATGGCTGTTAACGAATGGCTGCAACGCACCTATGGCATAAAGTACATAAATGAGCGTGATCTGTTCGGGAATAGAAGAACTGACATCGCCCCACATCGGTTTGACGTCTTAGTTACCCATATCGACGATATTGCTTGGACCATAATGTATGATACTGAAGCGCAATACCTTTCCCCATACTGGAAAACCATTGTGAGTAATAACCGATTAGAAAGATACAGTCAGTGGAAGAATTTAGTCAGGGGCTATTCTGAAGAAAATTTTGGGCAAGAATGGACCAACTACATCATGGCAAAACTCGGATAAAGATCACTTTATGCCAATCTGAAAATTCCAAAGTAAAATGGGATACTGGCACCAAGTTATATAATCACATAACTCACCCCATAAAGAAAAACGGGGATACGGGTTTCTCCTTCTGCTTTGAAGAAAACCACACATCCCCGTTTCTGGGAAGCTCAGCAATAGTTTTGTAGAAGCTTAGTTGTGCTTCATTTTACCATGTTCCATTTTCATGCCACCCATAGCACCAGGTTTTTTAACCATAACTTTAGTCTGAATTTCACCTGCTTTTTCGAAAACCAAGGTCAGAGGGAACATCGTGCCTTCATTAAAAGGGGCAGATAGGCCCATGAACATCACGTGGTGACCACCCGGCTTAAGCATAGCCATGCCGCCAGCAGGAACTTCAATCCCACCTTCGATGCGGCGCATTTTCATAATATCGCCTTCTTTGATATGTGTGTGAAGTTCAACTTTTTTAGATACACCTGCTTTAGCAGCAATAAGGCGATCAGCACCACCAGTGCTTTTGATGGTCAGAAATGCAGCGCCTGCTTTAGCCATTTTAGCTGAAGCCCGTGCCCAGGCGTCAGATACTTCAATACCACCAGCAAAAGCAGGGGTGGCTGAAACTGCAGCGATAAGGGCAACAGCCGCGAGGGTGAATTTTTTCATGGTCAGTAAATTCCTTTTGTCATCATGATTAATACTTAGTTTCAAGTTTTTGATTCGAGTTCTCTGATATTTTGCTTAATACGCTCAGAGACGAATTCCGGGGTGCTTCCATAAGGGAACACAGTTAATAATTTTCCATGGGGGTCGACGAGATATCCTAAGGTACTGTGATCTACTGAATAGCTCTCGGGATCACTTTCATCCCCGGCTTTAGCGTAGAATACGTTCAACCGTGATGCCACTTTAGCGATTTCTCTTTCCGCTCCCGTTAATCCAATAAGTTTAGGATGAAACGCACTTACGAAATGGGAGAGGACTTCCTCATTATCACGATCAGGATCAAGAGTAATCAGGAGAGGTTGCACTTGGCCCGCCGTGTCCCCTAAAAGGTCCATGGCGTCACTAAACGATGCTAATTGCGTTGGGCAGATATCGGGACAAAAGGTATAGCCAAAAGACACGAGCAGATACTTTTCCCCATATGAATGGTGGGTAACAGAATGTCCCTGGTGATCAGAAAGATGAAACGGGCCGATTTCGGCTCCTAATTCGGGAATACCAACGATGGTTTCATCACAAAATACAGCTTGGTAATAGTTATAAAGCCCAAAAGAAACAAAGGCGAGAACCAGTAGCCCTACCCCCCATTGCTTTTGCCGATTGTGATTACCCGCGTCTGAACTCATCTTCATCCGTCAAAAAAACGTGGGCACCCCCCGATAATCTATCGGGAGGTAGCCACGATAAGTAGGAACGGATTATATTAAGCAAACACCATACCAACTATTTTATCGTTTAGTTTTAATAAGTTATCTAAATTCACCTAAATATCGCCATAAAAATTGTGGGGTATGACGCTTTAACTGTGTGATATGGCACAGCTAAAGAGGCCTTGACCCAAAATCGTATCAGCTTACTTTAGGCAGGTCAGACGGTCGGATGGCTGCTCTTGGGGTTTTGTTACTCCAAGGGAGGAAAGTCCGGGCTCCACGGAGACACGGTGCCGGGTAACGCCCGGCGGGGGCGACCCTAGGGAAAGTGCCACAGAAAGTATACCGCCACTTTATTGATCCTTTAGGGGATATCGTATTGCGGTAAGGGTGAAAGGGTGCGGTAAGAGCGCACCGCGCGGTTGGAAACAATAGCGGCATGGTAAACCCCACCAGGAGCAAGACCGAGTAGGGACGGCAAGTTTACATCTTTTAAAGATGATTTACAGGCGGGTTTTCGCGCCGCTGTCCGGGTGTGTCGCGTGAGGCGTTGAGTAATTGGCGTCCCAGATGAATAGCCATCTATCGCCACCTTTTAAGGTGGCGTGGACAGAACCCGGCTTACAGACCGTCTGACTTTTTCCCCTAATATTAGAAACATCCCAACCGTATTGATTTCTCGTTACTTTCCCGGCACAATTAGGAAAAATAAAACATTAAATAATTTTCGGGATTTAGTTCTTATGGATAGCTACGAAATTGATGCCGACTATGAACGTAGTCTTGGACGCAGAAGAATTAAATATCGTATCGCCTATATTAGTTCTCTGCTCGCCATTGCTATTGTCTCTATCGTCTCATTTTATCTTGTCAGCCAAATCAATCTTGCTCAAAAAACGATAGCATCTAACGCCAACATGAATGCCGAGCAAAAGGTTCTTTCTCAACGTATTCATCGCCTTGCAGAGAACTTTGTTGAAACTCCTGACAGTGAGCACCCCCTCTTAATCAAGTCCCTTTCAGTTCACATCAAAAAAATGCAAGAAAATCATCAAGCTTTAACCCAAGGCAACCCTGAACTCGGCCTCCCTGGAGATCACTCAGAGAAAGTAAACGCCTTACTTTTTAGTAAAGGGACAGGCTTAGATGATATGATCCAGCGTTTTACGACGAATGCAGTCAATATCATTGAGACACCTTCTGAATTCAGAACTCTAGACAACCCTAATCTTGTCGCCTTACGAGTGGCAACGAGTTCAACTCTTCTTGATGGACTTGATGCCATTTTAACTCAACAAAAATTAGAACTTGGCAAACAAATTGAGAAAGGACGGAACCAGCTTATTATTTTGCTAGTTGTCGTTCTCTCCACCTTGGCTGCCACAGGGGTCTTCATTTTCAACCCACTTTATAAAAAGATCATAGAGCAAAATCAGGTTCTTTTTGAACTCGCTTTGACCGACCCCCTCACAGGCTGCCAAAACCGCCGTAGCTTCATGGAATTCGCCAGCAAAGAATTTGATCGCGTTGTTCGCCATGGAAACTCAACCTGTGTAATTTCAATAGATATTGATACTTTTAAAACCGTTAACGATACCTATGGTCACCCTGTCGGTGATGAAGTTATCCGGAACCTTGTTCGGACTTGCCTAACCGCCATTCGCTCTTCAGATCATTTAGGGCGCTTGGGGGGTGAAGAATTTGCCATAGTCTTGATTGAAACCGATGTTCAAAATGCTGTATCAGTTGCTGAAAAAATTAGATCCGCTTTTGAAGCTGTCGAAACAACGACTAAACAAGGCCCGATAAAATGCACGGCAAGTTTTGGGGTAACAAAAATTGAAAAAGCAGATGATGGTATTCAGGGAACATTAGAGCGGGCCGATGAATATCTCTACATGGCCAAAAAATCAGGCCGCAATAAAGTCGTCGGTCCACAAGAAGCTAATGCCTAAAAACTTTACTCTGCTGTGACTGTCGACACATCTTTATAGCCAACATTGTTGCTACTTTCTCTTTATCACGAGATAGGAAGCAAAAGATGGCTGTTGTAACGATCAATAAAACCGAGAATGCGTCACTTACCTTTTCATATGAGGAGCAATGTTACCTGTCATCCCTCATTCGAACACAAAACCTGAAAGTCATCATTTACACCCTAATCACACTTTTCTACGGATTGTGTTTCCTCTTCCCCCAATATCTAACTATCGGTTCAGCTGCAGCAGCAACATTCTTACCTCTAGCGCCTTTATTTTTTGGGTTGCTGATACATGGCATGATGAGACTCCGCAAACTTTACGATTACCGCAAAGACCACAATGCCTTCCTGCGTCAATATGGCCGATTATACTAACTTTACTGATTTTCATCATTTCTAGGCCAAAGGCCTAATATCCATGGGTTTTCATGGGTCACTTCCTTCAAATCTACAAAAAACATTTTAGCGAAATACATAATGCATTGATTATATTGCCTTTTTATATTTTCAAAAAAGAACATATAGAGAACAATATTCATAACTTCTTTTTCTTAGGCTCTACTTTACTGAAACCAACTTTCTTTTAACAACCACTTCAACCCCCCAATATCTCTTAACTTTTTTGAAATACAAAAGCGATAAAACAACTCATCTCCATTGACTCCCATAAATTCCCATGCTATCCCGTATTACCCCATAAATTGCAATTTGGGGGAAGGTCGCTTTAGCGCTGCGGGGTTGCGGGGCGACAAACAAAATTTTTATAGCGGGTTTAATTAGGGGTTTCGGGGGCATGGCAACATTCGCCGGCACATTCGAAAATAAAGTAGATACCAAAGGACGCGTAAGCGTGCCTGCCCAATTCCGCGCCGAACTTACCGACAAAGCAGAAGGTGTTTATCTCTACCCTTCACTGACTGATAAAAACACAATCGAAGCCTGTCCCGCTGAGTGGATGGATGAGATGAAAGCGTACCTTAAGCGCTTGCCTCCTATGTCCCAGCGTAGGCGTATGCTCACCCGCGCTATCTTTGGCCCCGCTCGTTTTGTTAAACTTGAACCCGATGGGCGTTTAGTTTTACCTAAAGAATTCATTCAACTCGCAAGCATTGAGAAGCAGGCGGCCTTTGTTGGCCTTGCTGAAACATTCCAGATCTGCACCCCTGAAAGCGCCCTGACTGCAGGCGGTGAAGCTACTGACCATTTTGTTGAAAATGGTTTTGGCGATTTCGGTGACGAGGAAGAGGTGTGATGGGGAAGCCAATCAGCACTTCATCCTCGGCTTCCCTGAATTCTTCCAACCAACACACCCCTGTCCTCCTGCAAGAAGTTCTAGAAGCCCTTTCTCCCGCAGAGAATGAGACTTATGTAGACGGCACTTTTGGCAAAGGCGGATATACCCGTGCTATTTTAAACGCTGCCAATTGCAAGGTCATTGCTATTGATCGCGACCCCGAAGCCCTCCCCCGGGCACAAGTCGTCAAGCAAGACTACCCTAATCGCTTTACCCTCCTACAAGGGTGTTTTGGCAACATGGATGAACTCATCGAGCAAAAGGTCAACGGTGTTGCCTTGGATATCGGTGTTTCGTCTATGCAAATTGATAATGCTGAACGGGGCTTTTCTTTCCGCGAAGACGGTCCGTTAGATATGCGCATGAGCCGCAGTGGTACCAGTGCTGCTGATGTGGTCAACAACTACAGCGAAAAAGAGCTTGCTGATATCATTTATAAATATGGTGAAGAACGGGCCTCCCGCGCAATTGCCAAAGCGATTATTAAAGCCCGTAAAGAAACCCCGTTTACCAGTACCAAGCAATTTGCCTATGTGGTTCGCTCCGTTGTTTACTCATCTAAAAAAGACAAAATCGACCCTGCGACTCGCACTTTCCAAGGTCTTCGTATTTATGTAAACGATGAGCTTGGCGAGTTGGAACGAGGCCTGCAAGCCGCTGAAAACATTCTTGAAGTTGGTGGGCGTTTAGCTGTGGTCTCCTTCCATTCATTGGAAGATCGGATTGTTAAGACCTTCCTTAAAAATCGCAGCGGTAATGCACCACGCGGCAATCGCTATCTCCCAGAGAGCGAAAGTAAAGGCCCTACACCGACTTTTAAAATGCTGTCTCGCAAAGCCATTGGCCCCACGGATGCAGAAGTTGAAGCAAACCCTCGGGCTCGTTCAGCCCGTCTTCGTACAGCCATCCGTACCGATGCCCCTTCCCGACAAGAGAAGGAGGCCGCCTGAGATGAGACAGACGACCATTATTCTTGTTCTTCTAGCTGTGGCCCTGACATTCACCCTCTTTAAGGTGAAATATGGTGTGCAGCATTTAGAAGAAGAACTCAGCTCCCTTAACCGTGCCATCCACGCCCATCAAGAATCCATTCATGTGTTACAAGCCGAATGGTCTCACCTGAATGAGCCTGAGCGCCTGCGAAAACTCGCCGCTAAACATTTGGATTTGACCCCCTTGGGATCAAGCCAAATTGGTTCAATTTCTGATTTCCCCGTAAGTGTTGGGAATGAAACTCCGGTTGATCAAGAAGCTGATGCATCTGGTCGCCAACCAGGTACTCACCTAACAAGCGGGAAGGCTCACTGATGTCTAACCGCTATAACCAAGCTTCGCTTCCCCCCTCAATCGAGCAAACAGTTGAGCTGCAAGGCACCCGTCAAGCTGCCCTTGAAATGGGGCGCAACCGTTTGATGGTCACAGGTTTTGTCTTTGTCCTTTTATTCACCATCCTTGGTGTCAGGGTCGTTGATTTAACCGTTGTTCGAGAAGGTGCTGAACCAGAGATTGCCCGCACGAAACCTTCACAAGGGTTGGTGACAGGCCGCAATGATATTATGGACCGCAACGGTGTCCTTTTAGCCACCAGCTTGCCAACGGCTTCTTTGACAATTAATTCCAGAGACTTTTTAGCTTCTGGTGAAAACCCTCTGAAAGCTGCCGAAAAACTCAAAACTATCTTACCAGATCTTGATCTTGCCAAAACTGTAGCAAAATTAAAATCTAACCGGGCCTATGGTTATCTTAAACGTAATGTGACACCAGAACAGCAATACAGGGTGAATAACCTAGGTATTCCTGGTTTAAACTATCAACGTCAGGAACGCCGGGTTTATCCTCATGGGCATCTTGTCTCCCACATTTTGGGAATGACTGATGTTGATGGCAATGGCATAGCAGGACTTGAAAAGCGTTTCGACAGTCAATTACGCTCTCAAGGTGAACCGCTCAAACTTTCTCTTGATGTCCGTCTCCAGGCTATTTTACACGAAGAACTCACCCGTGCCGCTCGCGAGTTTAAGGCAATTGGCGCAGCTGGAGTTATTATGGATGTAAACACGGGGGAAATTATCTCCCAGGTTTCTCTTCCAGATTACGACCCTAACAACCTGAAAACGATTAAAGGCGACGCAGCTTTTAATCGGGCAACTAAGGGTGTTTATGAAATGGGGTCAACATTCAAGCTCTTCACCACTGCAATGGCCTTGGACAACGGCACTGTAAGCCTACGTAGTGGCTATGATGCAACGAAGCCGATACGCATTGCTCGCTTTAGAATCACTGATTACCACCCCGAAAACCGATGGCTCTCCGTTCCAGAAATTTTGGTTTATTCCTCCAACATCGGCACCGCAAAAATGGCAATGGATGTTGGCGCAAAAAATCAACAGGAATATTTAAGAAAGTTTGGTCTCTTAGATCCATCTTCAGTTGAGCTTCCAGAAGTTGGCTCACCTTTGGTTCCTGACCGCTGGCGAGATATCAGCACCATGACAATTTCTTACGGTCATGGTGTAGCTGTTAGTCCCCTTCAACTCGCCACTGGCGTCGGCGCCATTTCTAATGGCGGCATCATGCGTCCAGCCACTTTGTTGAAAAAAAACAAAGGCGTATTTGTTAGTGGCGAACGGATCATAAGTTCAAAAACTTCCCGTCAAATGCGGCAGTTGATGCGTCTTGTGGTTCGAAACGGCACAGGTCGAAATGCCGATGCTCGTGGATACCTTGTGGGTGGCAAAACTGGAACTGCCGAGAAACCTGGCGGCGGCTCCTACCGCACCACGGCTCTGATTTCGTCTTTCGTTGGTGTCTTCCCTACAAGCAAACCTCGTTATGTCGTTCTTGCGATTCTTGATGAGCCCAAAGGAAACAAAAAAACATACGGTTACGCAACTGCTGGCTGGGTAGCTGCTCCCATTGTCAGTCGTGTTATTGAGCGTCTAGCGCCCTTGGTCGGCATCTCTCCCATACAGGAAGAGCTTGTGCCCCAACCCGGCGACCCTCTGTTCATTAAAGTGAAAGCCAGAGGGTGATTGGGAGATGATTTGGTGCGATTGGAAAAATTGATGCAAGGAATGGAAACCACACCATTGGCGACCGAAACCGTCAGACAAATGGAAATCGTCGGCCTCACCTGCGACTCACGTCAGGTGCGCCCCGGTTACCTTTTTGCCGCCTTGCCTGGTTCAGCCGTAGATGGACGTGATTACATTCCTCAAGCCTTAAAAAACGGTGCTAAGGCCGTTCTTGCACCACCTGGAGCGACCTTGGGGTCGGCCCTTGAACAGGCCTACCCCGATGTCCCGGTTATCCAAGACGCCAACCCGCGCCGCCTGTTTGCCCAGTTTGCGGCGCACTTCTTTGATGGACAACCAAGCCATGTTTCCGCCATTACCGGAACCAATGGCAAGACATCTGTTGCTACATTTTTACGCCAAATATGGACGAGTTTACACAAGTCAGCTGGTAGCATGGGCACCCTCGGCGTTGAAGCTCCAGGCATGAAATTGGCAGGCACCTTAACCACCCCAGATTCAGCTGCACTGCACGAAATAATGAAGCGCCTGAGTGAAAACGAAGTCACTCACCTCGCCATGGAAGCATCAAGCCACGGGTTAGATCAATATCGTTTGGATGGCGTTCAGGTTTCTTCTGCAGGCTTTACCAATCTTAGCCGGGACCACTTAGATTACCATGGCTCGATGGAAGAATACCTTCGCGCTAAATCTCGTTTATTCAGCGAAGTAATGGCACCGAATGGAAAAGCGGTTCTTAATGCAGATATCCCCGAGTTCGGCTCACTAAAAGCCATTTGCGAAAGCCAAGGTCACAAAATATTTGATTATGGCTGGGAAGGCCGAGCCATTCGCCTTAATTCTGTAGCGCCAAAAGCAACAGGGCAGGCATTAAGCTTTGAAACAGATGGGCAGCGCTTCTCAATCAACCTCCCCTTAGTTGGGGAATTTCAAGCCATGAATGCACTATGCGCCTTAGGTCTAGCGTTAGCCGAGGGGGCGAAAACCGCGGATGCCGTGAAAGCTCTAACCAGCCTTCAGGGTGTCCGCGGTCGGCTAGAAACGGCAGCACATCTCGACAATGATCGCGCAGTTTATGTGGATTATGCCCACACACCAGGTGCTCTTGAAACTGTGCTCAGAGCCCTACGTCCTCATACAGACGGGCGCTTGATTGTTGTGTTTGGTTGTGGTGGAGACCGAGACAAAGGCAAACGGCCTCAAATGGGCAAAATTGCTCGCGACCACGCCGATGAAGTCATTGTAACAGACGACAATCCACGGACAGAAGATGCCAGCACCATTCGCCGGGAAGTAAAAGCTGCTTGCCCTGGAGCCCGAGAAATCGGCAACCGTCAGGATGCCATCGCTGCAGGGATTAAATCTTTAGAGCCTACAGATATCCTCCTTGTTGCTGGTAAAGGTCATGAAAGCGGCCAAATCATTGGCGATAAGGTCCTGCCTTTTGATGACAAGGAAGTTGTTAAAGAAATCATTCAATCCATAGGAGGCGCTTTATCATGAGTAAGTTGCCACTTTGGACATCAACAGACGCCGTAAAAGCCACCCAAGGTCAAGTTAACAAACCTTGGGAAGCCCATGGCGTCTCCATCGACAGTCGCCACATTAACAAAGGCGATCTTTTTGTTGCTTTGCATGGCCCTAACTTCGATGGCCATGATTATATAGAAAAAGCTTTTGAAATGGGTGCCGCAGCCGCTTTGGTCAGCCAAGTTCCCTCTGATGCGCCTAAAGGAGCAGCCTACCTTATCGTTGAGAATACGGAGAAAGCTCTCCGAGACCTTGGCGCTTTTGCCCGTGTTCGAACTGAAGCAAAGATTATCGGTATAACGGGCAGTGTTGGTAAAACCGGAGTTAAAGAATGCTTGTCTTTAATTTTGAGCTCCATGGGAAAATGCTCAGCAACACAGGGTAATTTAAATAACCACCTAGGCCTCCCTCTTAGCCTCGCGCGGATGCCTGCCAATACGGATTACGGTGTTTTTGAAATGGGTATGAACCATGCGGGAGAGCTGATTGATCTTTCCAAGCTGGCCCGTCCCCACATTGCGGTCATTACGACAGTTAATAGCGTCCATGTTGAGTACTTTGAAAACGAAGAGGCTATCGCAGCGGCAAAAGCAGAAATTTTTGAGGGCATGGATAGTAAAGGTATCGCCATACTCAACGCTGACAACAAGCACTTTGAATTTTTAAAGAATTCAGCGGAGGATATTACGGTCAGCAGCTTTGGTTTTCAAAAGGTTGCCAATTGTCGCATAAGTAACATTAAGTTAGACGGAGAAGGCTCTGATATTGAAGCAAACATTGGTGGTGAAAAGCTATCATTCCGTCTCAACATGCCTGGTGAGCATTGGGCCATCAACAGCCTTGCTGTTTTAGGCGTTATCAACGCTCTAGGGTTAGATATCCAGCAGGCTGCAGAGGCTTTAAGCCAAGCCCGACCAGGCAAAGGCCGGGGCGAAACCCATGTTGTTAACTTACGCAGTGGTCACTTCACCTTAGTTGATGAAAGTTACAATGCCAGTCCGGTTTCTATGGAAGCCGCCATTGCCAATTTAGGTCGCATGGAACCAGGAGAATTCTCTCAACGAGTAGCCGTTCTGGGAGACATGTTAGAACTTGGCGACGACGGGCCAGAACTTCATGCTTCATTAGTGAACGCCTTAGAAAAGGCCAAAATCGATAAAGTTTACACCGCAGGCCATTATATGTCCCACCTGCGTGATGCTCTCCTACCCAAAATGCGGGGCGGTCATGCCCCTGATTCACAGTCCCTCGCCATTCTCGTGGCCGGATTTATCCGCGATGGCGATGTGGTTCTGGTTAAAGGGTCGGCCGGAAGCAAAACGGGACTGATCGTTAACCATCTTCTTCAACTAGGTGTGTCTGAAAACCACACCGCCACCGGGTCATAGGGATCATTAGAATATGTTGTTACATCTCCTTTATCCCTTAGCAGAACAATTCTCAGCCCTGAATGTTATCAGGTACCTAACCTTCCGCACAGGTGGCGCGGTTCTTACGGCTTTGATTATTAGCTTTATCATTGGTCCTCCTCTGATTAACTGGCTCAAAAGCAAACAAGGTTATGGTCAACCAATCCGTGAAGACGGCCCAGAAAGCCACCTTCTGACCAAAAAAGGCACCCCGACTATGGGGGGCTTCATGATTTTAATCGCTCTTTGTTTCTCTACCCTCCTTTGGGCAGATTTAACTAACCAATTGGTCTGGGCAGCGATTATTGTCACGGGCGGCTATGGTCTTATTGGCTTCCTTGATGATTATTTAAAAATCACACGGCGTAGTACAGGCGGTCTTTCTGGCAAGCTTAAGCTTGTCGCCCAAATCGTTATCGCTGCCGGAGTTACGATCTGGATTCAGGCTAATCAACCAGAAGCCATGAACAGTCATTTAGCTGTTCCTTTCTTTAAAGATGTTCTAATTGATCTCGGCTGGTTCTTCATTGTTCTCAGTACTTTTGTCATGGTTGGTGCTTCCAATGCCGTGAACCTCACTGATGGGCTTGATGGACTTGCCATTGTCCCGGTCATGATTGCTGCCGGGGTGTTCGCCATGATTGCTTACTTGGTTGGTAACGCAGTTTTCGCCAATTACCTGCAAATTCATATGGTCCCCGGCACAGGTGAACTCACGGTCTTCCTTGGTGCCCTTATTGGGGCTGGGCTGGGCTTCCTGTGGTTCAACGCCCCCCCCGCTATGGTCTTTATGGGTGACACCGGGTCTTTAGCTCTTGGTGGCGCTTTGGGGGTCATCAGTGTCATCACCAAACATGAGCTGGTTCTTGCCATTGTCGGCGGGTTATTCGTTCTCGAAACTGTTTCAGTAATTGTTCAAGTCGCTTCATTCAAACTGACCGGAAAACGGGTTTTCCGTATGGCACCTTTGCATCATCACTATGAGCAAAAAGGGTGGGCTGAATCGACTATTGTGATTCGTTTCTGGATTATCGCAACCATTCTGGCCCTGCTTGGGCTAGCAACCCTGAAGTTGAGGTAAGAAATGATTGATCTTTCATACCTCAAAGGAAAAACCCTCGCTGTCTTTGGCCTTGCTCGGTCAGGCATGGCAACAGTTGAAGCTCTTCTCGCGGGAGGAGCTACGGTCTTAGCTTGGGATGATAACGAAGCCAATCGTATCAAAGCTGAGGAGCAAGGAGCAACACTTAGTGAATTGAGCACAATTGACTGGACCGATGTTTCCAGTCTGGTTCTCAGCCCCGGCGTACCTTTAACCCACCCCGAACCTCACCCTGTTGCTTCGGCTGCCCAAAACGCAGGCGTGGAAGTAATTGGAGATATCGAACTCCTGGCGCGGGCTGATCCAAACACGCCTATTATAGGTATTACGGGCACCAACGGAAAATCAACAACCACAGCCTTGGTCGCTCATATCCTGGAAGAGGCCGGGAAGCGAGTTCAAGTCGGTGGAAATTTAGGCACGCCAGTTCTCTCCTTCGACCGCCTCGGTGGAAAAGGTGTTTATGTTTTAGAGTTGTCTTCCTATCAGTTAGACCTCATGCACGAGACCCCAATTCATACGGCAATTTTCCTCAATATCGCCCCTGACCACCTTGATCGCCATGGTGATTTAGATGGCTATATCAAAGCAAAGAAACGAATTTTCAACGGCATAGTTGAAGGTGGGACTGCTCTAATCGGTTTAGATGACGAAACCTGTCAGGGTCTTTGGCAAGAACTGGGTCAACAACGCTACTATAAAGTTATTCCTTTTTCTGGACGATTCCCGGCTCACGGGGGAATTTACGCCATGAACGGTATGTTGGTTGACGATACTAACCACCGTCGCCAAACTTTGGCCGACTTAAAAATGATAATCTCACTAACCGGCACGCATAATCACCAAAATGCCGCGGCATCATTTGGCGCAACCCTTTCTGTTGGCGTTAAACCAGCCACTATCATCGCTGCCATGAAGACTTTCCCCGGCTTAGCCCATCGTCAGGAAGTCGTCAGCATTGTTGATGGAGTCACATATATCAATGACAGCAAAGCAACCAACGCCGAAGCAACCGCCAGGGCTTTATCAAGTTACGATAATATTTATTGGATCGCAGGAGGACTCGCTAAAGAGGGTGGAATTTCAACTCTAAACGGAGAACTTAATTCTGTACGCCATGCTTATCTCATTGGTGAAGCCGCAACAGATTTTGCCAAAACTCTCCATGATAAAATTGACCACACTATTGCTGGCGACTTAGAAACAGCTTTAAACCTTGCCCAAAAAGAAGCGATATCAGCAGAGGGTAATAGCGTTGTCTTGTTATCTCCCGCCTGTGCTTCCTTTGACCAATACCCAAATTTTGAAGCCCGAGGCGATGCCTTTAAAGCTCTTGTGAGCAGCCTTCCAGGTAAGCGTGGAGGCATTCAATGACGAGTATAGCCTTTACACAAACAGATAGAAGCCTCATTGGGCGTTGGTGGCGGACTATTGATCGCTGGACCCTAGCCGCACTGATCTTGTTGATCGCGGTAGGGGGGGTTCTAGCTTTAGCGGCGACCCCTGCTGTTGCTGAACGCCTTGGTTACGACACTTTCCATTTTGCCAAACGCCAAATGGTTTTCCTTCCAGTAGCTCTAGCTGTGATGTTTGGAATATCCCTCTTCTCTCCCACAGGGGTAAGGCGTTTTGCGCTCGTGCTTTTTGCAGTCTTCTTTGTGTTGACTATCGCTACTTTATTCATGGGCCATGAAGTTAAAGGGGCTTCTCGTTGGATCAAATTAGGCAGCTTCACCTTACAGCCTTCAGAGTTCTTGAAGTCCACCTTTGTAGTGGTGGCTGCTTGGATGTTTGCTAATCAGCATTACCGTGAAGAATTCCCTGGTTTCTTGATAGCAACCGGGCTTTATGCTGCCGTTGTCGGCGTGCTGTTGCTCCAACCAGATTTCGGTATGACTATTGTTGTTTCTGTAGTCTGGAGTATCCAATTCTTCCTTGCAGGCTTGCCCATGCTTTGGGTGGTCGGTGTTGCTGCTCTCTTCCTGGGAGGCGGTGTCGGTGCTTATTTCGTCCTTGGACATGTTCAATCTCGTATTGATCGTTTCCTTGATCCTGCCTCAGGCGATACTTATCAAGTCTCTCGCTCCATGGAAGCCTTTTTGAATGGTGGTTGGTTTGGAACAGGTCCAGGCGAAGGAACTGTAAAATCTTTCCTTCCTGATGCCCATGCAGATTTTATATTCGCTGTCGCCGGGGAAGAATTTGGACTTTTTGCCTGTTTGTTTATTGTTCTCCTTTTCGCCTTTATCGTACTGCGCGGTTTCCTACGGATGTTCAAAGAGGCTGACCTCTTTGCCCTGATTGCAACAGTGGGCCTCTTGGTTCAATTTGGCCTGCAGGCCATCATCAATATGGCTTCAACACTTCATCTTATTCCGACCAAAGGTATGACTCTGCCCTTTATCTCCTACGGCGGTTCATCTGCTTTGGCTTTGGCGATTGGGATGGGAATGGTGTTAGCCCTAACAAGAGAGCGAAAACGAGGAGGTGCCCATGACTAGCAACACCCCTCATATCGTTTTAGCTGCTGGTGGTACAGGTGGTCATGTCTTCCCTGCGGAAGCTCTAGCGACAACCTTATTAGGTCGAGGCTGCAAGCTCACTCTGATTACGGATCGTCGTGGCGGCAACTGGGGTGAAAACCTAGGCAATGTAAATGTTATTCGTATTCGGGCATCTGCTGTTGCTGGCAAAGGTATTCTTGGCAAAGTTATGAGCGTTTTCCGCCTTGGAATTGGCACCTTACAAGCCCGTGGGCATCTTAAAAAAATCAAACCTGCCTGCGTTGTTGGCTTTGGCGGTTATGCCTCTGTACCTACCATGTTTGCCGCCACTATGTCAGGTGTTTCAACTGCTTTGCATGAACAGAATGCTCTATTAGGTCGGGCCAACAAACTATTGGCTCCCAGAGTGAATAAGGTCGCGACTTCTTTTGAAAATGCCAAAGAGGTTGAAGCGGTTGCCCCTGGCAAAGTTGTTTATACTGGTATGCCCGTTCGCAGTCAGGTCGCTGAAGTTCGCGGCGCAAATTATCCTGAACTGACCAAAAAGAGCGAAATTCACCTCTTGGTTATCGGCGGGTCACAAGGGGCCAAAGTTTTTAGTGAGATCGTTCCACAAGCTTTGGCCTTGTTACCTAAAGAACTACAAAAGCGCATACATATAGCCCAACAGTGCCGCTCTGAAGATTTGACTACGGCTGAGAAAGCTTATGAAGGTTTAGAAGTCAAAACAACTTTAAAAACATTCTTTGATGATATACCCCAACGTTTGGCAGGAACCCATCTAGTCATCGCCCGTGCGGGGGCCTCAACAATCGCCGAACTCACAGCCGTTGGACGCCCTGCTCTGCTGGTGCCTTATCCCTACGCTGCAGATGACCATCAAACATTTAATGCCCACGCCATTGATGAAGCTGGTGGTGGTTGGCTGATCCCACAAGACTCGTTTACCCCCGAGAACCTAGCTCAACGGTTGGAATCATTGTTCTCCTTGCCGCGCACATTACAAAACGCGGCTTCAGGAGCCTTATCCGCCGGGCGACCCGACGCTGCTGAAAAGCTCGCCGACATGGTTTTCAAACTCTTACCGGTAAATGGAAATAATAAAGACGGAAGGAAAACCGCATGAGAGCCCTCCCCTTAAACATCGGTACCATCCATTTCGTCGGCATCGGCGGGATTGGCATGAGTGGCATCGCCGAAGTTTTGCATAATCTGGGCTATGTGGTCCAAGGCAGCGACTTAAGCGCTAATCTCAATGTTAAACGCCTGCGTAAGTTGGGCATTAAAGTTCATGTCGGCCATAAAGCTGAAAATCTAGGCGAGACTCAGGTTATCGTCGTTTCAACAGCCGTTAAAGCCGACAACCCCGAAGTTATGGAAGGCCGCAAGCGTCTTATTCCAGTTGTTCGCCGCGCTGAAATGCTAGCTGAACTGATGCGCCTTAAGTGGGCTATCGCCGTTGGTGGTACCCATGGCAAAACCACCACAACTTCCATGGTTGCAGCTCTCCTTGATGAAGCTGGTCGCGACCCAACAGTTATCAACGGCGGCATCATTAATGCCTATGGTACTAACGCCCGTCTCGGCGATAGCGAATGGATGGTTGTTGAAGCAGATGAGTCCGATGGAACATTTATTAAACTTCCTGCTGTCATTGCCATTGTTACAAATATGGACCCGGAACACCTGGATCACTACGGCTCTTTCGATAAGCTCAGAGATGCCTTTGATACCTTTGTTGAAAACATCCCTTTCTATGGCTTTGCTGCTTTGTGCATTGATCACCCAGAAGTCCAAGCCATGATCCCGCGCGTTGCTGATCGCAAAATCATTACTTACGGATTCAGTCCTCAAGCAGACGTCCGCGGCATTAACCTTGAAATGGGCGCAGATGGCGCTCGCTTTGATGTGGTTATCACAAACAGAATCGCCGGAGTTAGCCGCACCGTTGAAGGGTTGCACCTGCCCATGGTTGGTCAGCACAACGTCGCCAATGCTTTAGCCTCAGTAGCTGTTGCTCAGGAAATGGCTTTGGAAGATTCAGTACTTCGCCGAGCTTTAGGGAATTTTGAAGGGGTCAAACGCCGCTTTACCAAAACTGGTGAAGTCGATGGGATTACAGTGATTGATGATTATGGTCACCACCCAGTTGAAATCTCTGCCGTTCTCAATGCAGCACGTTCTGCAAGTCGGGGAAAGGTCATTGCAGTGGTTCAGCCGCACCGTTACTCGCGCTTAAAAGAATTGTTTGAAGATTTCTGCACCTGCTTCAATGAAGCAGACGCCGTACTTGTTGCAGATATTTATGCCGCCGGGGAAAAACCTATCGCAGGGTTTGAAAAAAACAATCTTGTAGAAGGTATTCGTTCTCATGGTCACCGTACAGTGATGCCTTTAAACGACCCGGCAGAACTCTGTGAGATTGTGAATGATTTAGCCCGCCCTGGAGATCTGGTGGTCTGCTTAGGTGCCGGGAACATAACCACATGGGCAAATGCCCTACCAAATGAACTAGCACGACTACGCTACGGGGATAAAACCGAGGGGAGCACAGGTAAATGATGGCTGCTTTGTTATATCGAGGACATTTAGTGAAGCGATTACCCAAAGTACGGGGTCGCTATATGCCGAATGCCCAACTCGCAAAATACACATGGTTTAAAGTCGGTGGCCCGGCGGAAGTTATCTTCCGCCCTGCCGATACAGAAGACTTAGTCCATTTCCTCGCTAACAAACCCGAAGATGTGCCTGTCACCGTTATTGGTGTCGGCTCTAACCTTTTAGTACGAGATGGTGGTGTCCCAGGCGTTGTTATTCGGTTAGGACGTGGTTTTTCTTCCGTTGAAATTAACGGCACTGAAGTTCGCGCTGGTGGCGGCGCTCTTGATACGAACGTTGCCAAACATTGCGCAGAAGCTGGTGTGGCTGGCCTTGAGTTCTTAAGCGGTATTCCGGGTACTATCGGTGGTGCTCTTCGCATGAATGCCGGAGCTTATGGCACAGAAATGAAAGACGTCACCATTAACGCTATGGCCGTTGATGGGGATGGCAATATTCATGGCCTTTCTCCTGAAAAACTCAATTTTTCTTACCGCAAATCAGGAGTACCTGAAGATTGGCTTTTCACTCAAGTGGTGATGCGCGGTATTGAAGGCGACCCTACTAAAATTAATGAACGGATGGCTGAAATCAAAGCCGCCCGCGAAGATTCACAACCCGTGCGCACTTCCACAGGGGGCAGCACTTTTGCCAACCCTCCAGAAGTCAGCGCTTGGGAATTAATCGACGGTGCCGGGTGTCGTGGTCTCTCTCGGGGTGATGCTCAGGTTTCACACAAACATTGTAACTTCCTAGTCAACAAAGGCGAAGCTACCGCAGCTGATTTAGAAGGTCTCGGCGAAGAGGTTCGTCGTCGGGTTTTCCAAACCTACGGCGTAGCTCTCAAATGGGAAATTCGTCGCATCGGTGTCAATGACGGTCCTTCTGCTGAGGAGGTCAAATATTGAGCAAACATGTCGCAGTCTTGATGGGTGGATGGTCTGCTGAACGGGAAGTTTCCCTAGTCAGCGGGGCCGCTGTGGTGAAAGCTCTGAAAGATACGGATTACAAAATAACTGCTATCGATGTGCAGCGCGACGCAGCAAACTTGCTGATGAGTCTGTCCCCTCGTCCAGACGCGGTTTTCAACGCTTTGCACGGCCCTTATGGGGAAGATGGTTGTATTCAAGGTCTGCTCAATATCCTTGGCGTTCCCTACACCCATTCTGGTGTCTTAAGCTCAGCTATGGCAATGGACAAGCCCTTAGCCAAACAGTTGTTCGCTCTTAATGGCCTCCCCGTGGCGGAGCATTGCCTTGCTACCAAAGAAGAAATCCTTGGTGGCGACGTCATGCCTCGCCCCTACGTAATCAAGCCCCTCAATGAAGGTTCCAGCGTTGGCATTCACATCATTCACGAAGGCAGCAATGGTCCTGATTTAGTGGGAGATAAATGGACTTTCGGTGAGCAGGTCATGGTCGAGAGCTTTATTCCAGGTCGAGAACTCACGGTCGCCGTTATGGGCGATAAAGCCCTCGCCGTAACTGAAATCGCCACCGATCATGAATTTTACGATTATGACGCTAAATACGCCGTTGGTGGATCGCGCCATGAAATTCCAGCCAAAATTTCTCAAGATATCGCTGATCTCGCAAAAAACCGGGCCATAACCGCTCATAATGCCTTGGGGTGCCGGGGTGTTACTCGGGTGGATTTCCGGTTTGACGAATCAAAAGGTGCAGATGGCTTAATTATCTTAGAAATCAATACTCAACCGGGGCTAACTCCAACTTCGTTAGTCCCTGAGCAAGCCGCATATGCGGGCATTCCTTTTAAGGAATTAATCAGTTGGATGGTGGAGGACGCATCATGCGACGGGTAACCAAAAAAACAACCAGTACAGCCAAAAGCAAACAAGGGCGCCGCAAAGCAATCCCTCTTTGGCGTCGTAAATCAGTACGCCTTGGAGCGCTCTTAGCTTGTATCCTCAGCATATCAGGTGCCGTTGGCTGGGGTGTTGAGTCTGGTTTATTTGCCCAAACTTACAACAACAGCACCAAAGCGGTTGTCAAAATTTCGGCTAAATATGGCTTCACGGTCCAAGAAATTTTTGTCAGCGGTAGAGACCTCACAGCTAAGAAACAGCTCCTTAAAGCCCTTAAGTTAAAGCGAGGAACACCAATTTTCTCCTTCGCCATTAAGGATGCTCAGAAACGAGTTGAAAAATTGCCTTGGGTGGCGACTGCTGTCGTTGAACGCCGTTTGCCTGATACCATCATGCTTCATGTAAATGAGCGTCGCCCGATGGCTCGTTGGCAGCGCAAAGGAAAGTTCTTCCTGCTTGATGATACAGGCGCTGTGATTGCTGAAAAAAATATTAATCGTTTTAAAAGCCTGCCTCTCGTCGTGGGCAATGATGCTCCCAAACACGCAGCCGAAGTCCTCGCTGTCTTAGCTTCTCAGCCTCAACTTGCAGCTCATGTCAAAGCTGCTGTCCGGGTAAGTTCACGCCGTTGGAATATCGTGATGGATACTGACGTCGATGTACGCCTTCCAGAAGAAAAAATGTCCGATGCCTGGAACAACTTTGCCGAATATCAGGAACGACACAATTTGCTATCTCGTGATTTACGCACCATCGACTTAAGGCAACCAGACCGCATGATTGTTCGTCGCAAAAACGGCAAACCAAAAACTATTCCAACCGACACCCCTGCAGACCAAAAGGCTGCAGGTACAAAAGATACCAGGGGCGCATGATGAAGAGCGACGTCTCCACAGCCGTAAAACAAAAGATTAAATCCAGAGGTAATCTAATTGCCGCCTTGGATGTAGGTACCAGCAAAATTTGCTGCTTTATCGCCCGTCTTGGTGACAATGGTGAACCCCAGGTTATTGGGATTGGCCACCAGATTTCCAATGGTGTTCGAAGTGGTGTCATCACTGACATGGATGCAGCCGAACAATCTATTCGTTCTGCTGTTGAGGCAGCCGAGCAAATGGCAGGTGAAACCATTAGCAGCGTGATTGTTGGCCTCAATGCAGGAGAGCCTGAATCTAAGCTCATCAACTTTGAGGTTTCCATTGCCGGACACCAAATTGGTGACATGGACTTGCGTCGGGTGCTTGACCCAACATGGGTTGATCACCAGCATTCAGAAGACCGCAAACTGATTCACGCCATTCCTATTAGCTACAGTATTGATGGCGATAAAGGGGTTGTTGACCCCAGAGGAATGTTTGGTGAGCGCTTAGGAGTCGACCTTCATAGTATCACAGCATCCTCAACGGCAGTACGCAACTTACGCACCTGTATTTCCCGTTGTCATCTAGATGTGGAAGCTGAAGTGGTCACGCCTTACGCCTCAGGCCTTGGGGTCTTGGTGGGAGATGAAACCGAGCTTGGTTGCACCCTGATTGATATGGGGGGCGGTAGTACCACTATTTCTGTTTTCTATGAAGGGCACTTGGTTCACACCGATTGCCTACGGGTTGGTGGCATTCATATTACCAACGATATCGCCCGAGGGCTCTCAACCACTGTTGCCCATGCGGAGCGGATCAAAACCTTGTTTGGTAGCGCACTCCCTTCACCATCTGATGATCAAGAGGTCATCCGTGTGCCTCTGGTTGGCGAAGAAGGTGACCATGGGGAAAATCAGGCACCACGGTCCATGTTGACCCAGATTATTCGCCCTCGCGTAGAAGAGACAATTGAATTGGTTAAAGCCCGTCTTGATGCCAGTGGGTTCTCAGAACTCATCGGTCGTCATGTTGTTTTAACCGGAGGCGCTAGCCAATTAACAGGCGTGCGCGAAATCGTTGCCATGATGCTCGACAAACAAGTTCGAATGGGACGGCCTACGGGGATCAATGGCATTGCTGAAGCTATGGGAGGGCCTGCCTTCTCAACCTGCTCTGGCTTATTAAAGTTTGCTTACGAAAAACAGACTGAGTTGTCCCTTGCGGACCCCAGTCAAAAACCGGAACCCCACGGCCCATTAGGGAAGTTGGGAAATTGGTTCCGAGAATACTTTTGAGGACGTCGGGTTTCAGAAGAAACCCGACACAACAAAGCCGAGACAGCCTTGAAGGGGATGTCTCAATTTTGACCAAATTTATTTGGTTTTGTGATGTGAAAAGGGGTAACCAGAAATGGCCATTAACTTAAGCGTTCCCGAGACAGGGGACACCGTAGATTTAGCACCAAAAATAACTGTCATCGGCGTCGGTGGCGCTGGTGGCAATGCAGTTAACAACATGATTGATGACGGCCTTCAAGGGGTTGAATTCGTCGTGGCAAATACCGACAACCAAGCTTTGGCTCAAACCAGAGCCGATCGCCGTATTCAACTCGGACATGAAACCACCCAAGGATTGGGTGCGGGCTCTAAGCCTGAAGTTGGTAGTGCATCTGCAAATGAATCTCTGCAAGATATTACAGACCAACTCAAAGGGTCTAATATGGTTTTCGTCGCTGCCGGAATGGGCGGTGGAACGGGTACTGGTGCAGGTCCTGTGATCGCTTGTGCAGCGCGTGAAATGGGTATTTTGACTGTTGGTGTTGTTACCAAGCCTTTCCAATTTGAAGGCACCAACCGTATGCGTATTGCCGAAGAAGGCATTACGGAACTGCAAAAATATGTAGATACTCTTATTGTAATCCCAAACCAAAACCTGTTCAGGATTGCCAATGAAAAAACCACATTTGCTGACGCTTTCAAAATGGCCGATGATGTTCTGTCTTCAGGCGTTCGCAGTGTTACCGACCTGATCGTTAACCCTGGCCTTATCAACCTGGACTTTGCTGATATTGAATCAGTCATGGCTCAAATGGGTAAAGCGATGATGGGTACTGGCGTTGCAGAAGGTGAAAGCCGGGCTCTTCAAGCTGCTGAAATCGCCATTTCCAACCCACTTCTCGAAGATAGTTCTATCAGCGGGGCTCGCCGTGTGTTGATCAACATCACGGGTGGTGCAGACATGACCCTCTATGAAGTTGACGAAGCAACCAACCGAATTTCTAAAGAAGTTGATGGCGATGCCCATATCATTGTTGGTTCAGCTTTCGACCCTGAGCTTGACGGGCAAATGCGGATTTCTGTTGTTGCCACAGGCATTGATGGTTCTGCTACTGTTCAAATGGAACCCAGAATTCTTGACCACCGGGTTGTCGAAACAACTCAACCAACCACTTCTGTTGTTGAAGAAGCCCCTGTAGAAACAATTGCCGCGGAAGCTGCACCTGTCATTGAAACTCCAATAGCACCTAGCCTATTGGCAACTGATACTGCCCCAAAGCAGCAAGAACTGGCGGTTGAAGCTACACCGTTACGGGAAGTGCCTAAAACAGCAGCTCAGGATAAACCTTTTATTCCACCTGCTCCTGTAAAAGCACCTACAGAAACTGGTATTTCAAATGAAAAATCAGATGCCTTTGCAATGGCAGAAGTAAAAAACGCCCCTGTAAATGAACCCGTGAAATCTGAAGAAAAGCGCGGTCCAAGCCTTTTTGAGAGGGTCACTGGGTCAGTAACGGGTGCTAACAGATCAGCAAAAGAAGCAAGCCCACAGGAAGCTCCCAAACCTTCAATCATTACAGGAGGAGCAGATCAAGGTTCAGCTAAGCCCAAAATTGCTGGCTTAACCCCAAGTGAACTCCCAATTACATCTCGTTCTGATGATGAGTTGTTGGATATTCCAGCTTTCTTACGCAGGCAGGCTAACTAGAAATTCTGCCCGGCAACCTCAAATGCCGGGAGAGTCTCTTTTAAGTGACACATCACAGGGGAGGGCCTTCAACCCTCCCCACCCCACTTATGTGTAAAAGGTCTAACCTTTTGTTCTCATGGAAGTTTCAGCATGGGGATCGTAACAAAGTGAAACATTGTTTGATTTGAGTGATTGCTGAAGCCTTGGTAGACATAGACCATACAAAAATCACTCTTTTGGGAACGGCCTTAAAATATGACGATCCATAGCCCACTGAATAGCATCACAACTCCTTCCGCCCCAAAAGCGTCTCGCGTAAAGCTTGGCAAACAAAAAACCCTTAAAAGTTCAATTAATTGCGTAGGCATTGCCCTCCACTCTGGCGCTAAGGTTGCTATGACCCTTCGCCCTGCTGAAGTTAATACTGGCATCGTCTTCAAACGTGTAGATATCGTCGGTGGCGGTAGCCTCATTCCTGCTCGCTGGGACCATGTGGTCGACACCCGCCTCAACACAACTCTCGGCAATAGCAATGGCGTTACCATCAGCACTGTTGAACATTTAATGGCCGCTTTGTCTGGCTGTGATATTGACAATGCTCTTATTGAAATCAATGGCCCTGAAGTTCCAATCATGGACGGTAGTGCAGCACCTTTCGTTTTCTTGATTGAGTGTGCTGGTATCTTAAGCCAAAAAGCTGATCGTCGGGCAATTCGAATCAATAAAGCTATTAGCCTAAGTTATGACGGTAAAACCGTTGAACTAACCCCTTCACAAGATTTCTCTCTACAATTTGAAATTGATTTTGACGATACCGTTGTAGCCAACCAAAAAATGTCAGTTGGGATTGCTAACGGTGTCTTCAAAAACGACATTTCTCGGGCACGCACTTTCGGCTTTATGCACGAAGTAGAGCAACTCCGGGCTGCCGGCCTTGCAAAAGGTGGTTCCCCAGATAATGCGATCGTTATTAGTGGCGACAAAGTTCTCAACGAAGGTGGCCTTCGCTTCGATGATGAGTTCGTTCGTCATAAAATTCTAGACGCTGTTGGCGACCTTTATCTTGCCGGAGCTCCCATCATGGGCCACTTCAAAGGCATTTGTTCTGGTCACGCCATGAATAATGAGCTTCTCCGCTCTCTCTTCGCTGATGAAAGCGCCTGGAGCTACACCACAGCAGATGCCCTCAACAAAGAAGGTTTTGTTTACAGCTCTTTAGAAGCTGCAACCGACAAAAATAAACAAGTAGCTTTTGCTTAAGCCTAATTCTCTCTCTTTTTCTGGAGACACAGGGGAACAGCGTGATATAATCCGGCCTGACTTTCGTTAGACTATCCCATATCCGTCAGGAATCGGCATGAATTCACTTAAGCGTCCAACCGTTTATATTCTCTCTGCGGTCTTTGCCATTACCTTTTTAATTTCTGGGTGTTCAGATACTAAAAAGGCATATGTAGAGCGGTCGGTTGAAGAGCTTTACAATGATGCCCAAAACAAACTGCAGGGCGGGAAAAATAATGAAGCGGCTTCCCTTTTTGAGGAAGTCGAACGCCAACACCCCTACTCCATGTGGGCAACTAAATCCCAACTCATGGCGGCCTTTTCTTACTATAAAGCCAACAAATATGAAGATGCGACGGTTGCTTTGCGGCGATACATTCGCCTTCATCCGTCAAATAGGGATATAGCCTACGCTCATTACCTGTTAGCCTTAAGTTATTATGAGCAAATTAGTGATGTGACTCGCGATCAAAAGATGACCCAACAAGCTGTAGATGCCCTGAAGGTTTTGATCACCCGTTTCCCAAATAGCAAATACGCCCGTGATGCCAAGCTCAAGCTGGACCTTACTTTTGACCATTTAGCGGGTAAGGAAATGGAAATTGGTCGCTACTACTTGCGTTGGAGGCAATATCTTGCTGCAATTAACAGGTTCCGTGCTGTGGTCGAAAACTACCAAACCACAAGCCACACTGCAGAAGCCCTCCATAGGTTGGCAGAATCCTATACCGCCCTTGGTATGATCTCAGAGGCCCAGAAAGTCGCCGCTGTTTTAGGCCATAACTTCCCAGGTTCCGAATGGTATCAAGATTCATATGGCCTTGTAGAAGAAGGACGTACGATTCCAACAGAACAAAAGTCCTGGTGGAAAGTTTGGCAAGGCGATGAGTCTAAAATCACCCGGGAAAGTGTGGGCATGCCAAAGAAAGAAACACCTTGGTGGAAAATCTGGGAATAAGGGCATTGGCTTGGACCTCTCATGTTAGCTAGTCTTTCCATCCGTGACGTTGTCTTAATTGACCGCTTAGATCTTAGCTTCCAAGCTGGGCTTTGTGTACTTACCGGAGAAACAGGTGCTGGAAAATCAATTTTGCTTGATTCTCTTGGCCTTGCTTTGGGTATGCGTGCTGAAGCTCGATTGGTACGAGCGGGAAAAAACAAAGCTGTTGTTACAGCCTCCTTCGACCTCCCCTTAACACACCCCGCAAGCCTTCTTATGGAAGAAAATGGTTTTGATCCCACTGAAGGTATGGTCCTCAAGCGTATACTCTCCGCTGATGGACGATCACGAGCATTTGTAAATGATCAGCCAGCAAGTGTTGGTTTCTTAAAAAAACTGGGGGAAACCTTGGTGGAAATTCATGGCCAATTTGAAACCCAAGGCCTTCTTAATGCTTCGGCCCATCGATCTTTACTCGATGCTTATGGAAGCACCGGCCCTCTTTTCAATATCGTTTCGAAATCGTATCGAGAGTGGCAACATACATTATCAACGAGAAAAGCAGCAGAATCTGCGTTAGTGAAAGCCCAGGAAGAAGAAGATTATCTCCGCCATGTAGTCGCTGAACTCAACCAACTGGCTTGTCGTCCCGGAGAAGAAGAGGAACTTGCAAAGCAACGCTCCATGATGATGCATGGGGAGAAATTGATTGAGGCAACAAGCTCAGCCGCAAGTGAGCTTACCCGAAATCACGGAGTTGAAGCCAATTTAAGAAGTGCTATCCGCCACTTAGAGCGCATTGCTGACAAAGCTGATGGCAAATTTGAAGAGGTCATTGAGGCCTTAGATCGTGCCGCTGTAGAAACGGGCGAAGCCATGGCCCTGCTAAACCGGGCTATACAGGAAATTGATCTGAACCCACGCCATCTGGAAGAAGTTGAAGAACGCCTTTTCGCCCTCAAAGCAGCAGCACGTAAACATAACATTACCGTTGAGGCCTTGCCCAACTTCCAAAAAGAAATTGAACAGCAACTGGCTGCTATTGAAAACGGCGGTACGAACCTCAAAGAGTTACGCCAGAAAGAAGATTTAGCAAAAGCAGACTATGTGGAAGCAGCAGAAAAACTCAGTATTTCAAGACAACAAGCCGCAAGTCGGCTGGACGTGGCAGTTTCTGGTGAGCTCCCACCAATGAAATTGGACCGAGCGACTTTTAAGACAACTCTTACCAAAACCGATGAGAATGGTTGGAACGAGACAGGATGGGATCAAATAGCCTTCCAGGTATCTACTAACCCAGGCTCTCCTCTTGGCCCTATAAGCAAAATTGCCTCTGGTGGTGAACTTGCCCGCTTCATGCTGGCCCTTAAAGTTATTCTCGCCGAGTCTGACCCCGTACCAACTTTGGTATTTGATGAAGTCGACGCCGGAACAGGTGGTGCCGTAGCAGCCTCAGTAGGGGAGCGCCTCTCTCGCCTTGGGCAAGACGTCCAGGTCCTTGTTGTCACCCATTCTCCCCAGGTTGCTGCTTTGGGTGCCCATCATTGGCGGATTTCAAAAGCAGAAACTCCAGGTGGCAACGGGGTGGTTACCTCTGTTCATGCCCTGGAAGATGGAGAACGGCTAGAAGAAGTTGCCCGCATGCTTGCAGGTGCGAATGTCACTGATCAAGCTCGTGCCGCAGCACAAAGCCTCATGGAAGGCTCGCAAAGGTGAATAACGACCTACGCAAACGACCTGTTGAGGATCTCCTTGATCTTGAAGCAGCCACTGAATTAGATGCCCTTGCTAAAGAACTCTCTGAGCATGACAAAGCCTACTATCAAAATGATGAACCAAATATCAGCGATGGCGAATACGATTCATTAAGAAATCGAAACGAACAACTTGAGGCGTCATTCCCTCACCTAATTCGCTCAGATAGCCCTACCAAAAAGGTTGGCGCATCTCCTTCAAGTGGATTTTCAAAAGTTACTCATGCACGTCCAATGCTATCACTAGGCAACGCCTTTAATGAAGAGGATGTCCGCGAGTTCATTGCCGGGATAAGGCGCTTTCTCAGCCTTGCTGATGACGAACCAGTTGAGATTATGGCCGAGCCTAAGATTGATGGTCTTTCAGCTTCACTTCGATATGAAAATGGACAATTTACCTTAGGGGCAACCCGGGGTGATGGTGCTGTTGGTGAAAATATCACTGAAAACCTCAAAACATTACAAGATGTTCCTAACTCCATTCCAGAATCCGGAACAATTGAGGTTCGAGGTGAAGTTTATATGGCAAAAGATGATTTCTTTGCCCTGAACAAACGTCAAGAAGAGGCTGGGCAGAAGGTTTTTGCCAATCCTCGGAATGCTGCTGCAGGCTCTTTGCGCCAGTTGGACCCAACAATCACAGCGAGCCGCCCCTTAAAATTTTTCGCTTATGCCTGGGGCGAAGTCGCCGATGCCAGCTTTGGCACTATGGATAACTTCTTCCAATCTTTGAAGAATTGGGGCTTTCAGGTGAACCCCTATACCAAGCTCTGCCACACTGTTGAAGATATACTCGCACTCTATGATGAAATCGGGGCGGCAAGAGCCGAACTGCCCTATGACATTGATGGCGTTGTCTACAAAGTTAACCGCATTGATTGGCAAGAACGACTCGGTATGGTCAGCCGAGCGCCTCGGTGGGCCATTGCTCATAAGTTCCCAGCTGAGAAAGCACAGACAGTGATCAAAGAAATCAAAATCCAGGTGGGACGCACAGGCGTCCTTACCCCGGTTGCTGAATTAGAGCCTATAACCGTGGGCGGCGTTGTGGTTTCCAGAGCAACCTTGCATAACCAAGATGAAATCGAGCGTAAAGATATCCGTGAAAACGACACAGTGATTATACAGCGGGCTGGCGATGTGATTCCCCAAGTAGTTTCTGTTATTCTTGATAAGCGCCCGACACAATCAATCCCCTACAAGTTTGAAGAAACCTGCCCAATTTGTGGCAGTACCGCTGTTCGTGAAGAGGGTGAAGCCGCTCGACGCTGCACAGGTGGTTTGATTTGCGCGGCACAAGCTGTTGAACGGTTAAAACACTTTGTCTCTCGTAACGCCTTTGATCTGGAAGGATTAGGCGGCAAGCATGTGGAAACTTTTTATAATGAAGGGTTAATCAAAACTCCTGGCGATATTTTCCGCTTAGCCGATCAAGAAGATATGTTTACAGACAGAGAAGGTTGGGGGCAAAAGTCCTTCACCAATCTCGTTACAGCTCTCGAACAAAAGAGAATCATCCCCCTTGATCGTCTAATATTTGCTCTTGGTATCCGCCAAATTGGACAAGCAACAGCAAAACTCCTGGCAAAACAATATGGTTCCTTAAATAATTGGCGAGCTAAAATGGAGAGGGCACAAATATTAGGAAGTGAAGAATACGAAGAGCTAATCAATATTGACGGTATTGGAGCCGCAGTTGCCAAAGACCTTCTCACCTTCCTTGCTGAACCTCACAATATCAAAGTTTTAGATGACCTTGGTGATATCCTTAGTGTTGAAGATTACGAAGCTCCAACTTTAGATAATTCCCCGATAGCAGGTAAAACGGTTGTTTTCACAGGCACTTTAGAAACCGTCAGCCGGGGTGAAGCAAAAGCAAAAGCTGAATCATTAGGGGCAAAAGTAGCTGGTTCTGTTTCAAAAAAGACAGATTATGTTATCGCTGGGTCTGGAGCTGGCTCTAAAGCAAAAAAAGCAACTGACCTAGGGATTGTAACCTTGAGCGAAGAAGAATGGTTTGAGTTACTTAAGCAAGGGTAAAAGAAGGCATATATTTTATTAGTTTCCTTGCCATGGCAACTATTGCTATGCAAAATGATAAACCTCTGAGTTGAGAGGATATAAGGAAAAGTTGGGATGAGTACGTTCGAAAATTTGCAAACATTAAATATCGTCATTATTGACGATAACCCATCTAATGTTTCTGTTTTAGAAATCATGTTAGAAGATGAGGATTACGAGAATATTACCTCCTTCACCAACCCAAAAGAAGGGCTGGCCTACTGTCAGAATAACCCGGTTGACCTTATTCTGCTTGATATTCTCATGCCAGAAATGGATGGCCTACAAGTTATGGAAAACTTGGAAGACAAAATTAGAACCGAATTCCTTCCAGTTATTGTCCTCACAGCTCTGACAAACGAAGAGGCCCAAGCCCACGCTGAAAAAATGGGGGCCCATGATTATCTCACCAAACCATTCCAACAAGACGTTGTTTTGGAGCGAATCAAAAACACCTTAACAACTCGAGTGTATTACAAAGGTGCCATGCGCCCTTTAGGGGAGTGACGTCTCTTTCGAGGGTAATCACTATATGCGCTATTATCCTATATGAACGCCGTGATCAGTACAGATATGATAAGCAACCCAGCAAACATCACATTGATTGCTCGGCTTAATCTGTCATGTTTTAGGAAATTGGTTAAAATAGAACCTGCGTAGAGCCAGCAAATATTTACAACAATAAGAACCAACATCAACACAGCGGCTTTAAAAAAACTGTCCATAACCCGGTTCTCCGCCACGAGAATGAAACTGGAGAACATCGCTGCCATGGCAGCATAGGCTTTAGGATTAATGAGCGATAAAAATGTGCCTTCGAACCATTTTGGCTCGCTATCTTGCTTCATCGTCGCCTTAAGCGGCGGCGCACTAGCAATTCTGTAGGCGAGATATATGAAATAGAGCCCGGCAATAACGGTTATAACTGGTGCTGCACCAGGAAGGGCGAATAGAAAACCTGAAACCCCTGATCCAACGATTAGAATTACGCCTGCCATACCAAGGTTAAGCCCTAGCATATAACGAAGACCACGCTTCTGCCCATAGGCCGCACCAACCGCTGCCAGGCTGAGTGTATTAGGACCTGGACTTCCGGTTAACGCCAGGGCTGCAAGAATGAATGGCCCTATAGTCTCCAAAAAAACGCTCTCCTATGTAATCACCACTTCAGAGTATCGTGAATTTTTCTAGCTTCAATGATGTTGCAATTAAGCTTATTCAAGCTCTTTTGACTCACCAATTTTTAGCACCCAGGCTTTATCTTTTGCATAACTATTTTTCGTTGCCGCAGCTTCGAAACGCTTCGGGGGTTCATCGAATGGTTCATCAGTCATCTTGATTGTACCCCAATGCATAGCAACCACTGTATCGGCCTTTAGATCTTGCGCGATAGCCACAGCTTCTTCAGGGTTTACGTGGACCACATTCATAATCACTCTTGGTTCATAAGCCCCTATTGGAACAAGAGCATAATTTATGGGGCCGAACTTCTCTCCAATTTCTTTGAAAACTGCCCCATAGCCAGTATCACCAGCAAAATAAACTTTTTTTCCCTTACTCTCTAAAACATACCCAGCCCAGAGAACTTCATTTCTATCAAACAGAGAGCGCGCAGAGTTATGGATAGCAGGAACGGCCGTAATTTTGATGTTTTCTTCTAAAGTATCTTGATACCAATCCAACTCACTAACTTTGGTGTATCCCCGGTCCTTAAAAAAAGCCCCCATACCTAAAGGCACAATCACATGGATTTTTTCTTTCCCCGGCAGAGCCTCAATAGTAGGGGCATCAAGATGATCATAATGGTTATGAGAAACAATGATCATATCAATGGGGGGCAACTCATCGACTGATAAAGCTGGTGGCACAGAACGTTCTGGTCCAAAAGGAGGATACCCAGTCGCATAATCTGAGAGGAAAGGGTCCGTCAGGATATTTTTTCCCTCAAGCCTTACGAGAAAGGCAGCGTGGCCTAACCACGTCAAGCTATCTACTTGTTTGACAGCTTCAATTCCAGCAAGGATATCTTTCTTCTCCATAAGGTATTCAGCTGGAGGAAGTGGTTTACTCCAATAAGTTCGTCCCTTAATCCGACGATAAAAAAAAGATACCCAGTCAGAAATACTCCCACGACTGACACGACTTCCGTCAGGGTTTTGAAACCCTTTTTCAAGGTGATGCACAGGTGCTCCCTCTTTGTGTTTATTGCTGGAACAACCCGACAAGGAAGTCGCTATGGAGATCATAACTGCAAACCCTGCCAGTCGTAGTCGACGAATACTCTTAGCCCCCACTGTGCGCCAATTCCTTTTCAACTAATGCCAAGTGGCGACGGCGACGCCAAGCGTGAACATTTGCCCGAGCCATAAGGGCACAAGGTGTGACAACTAAAGTCAGAACCGTTGCAAACCCAAGGCCGTAAACAATCGAAGTTGAGAGCTGTGTCCACCACTGTGCGGAAGGAGCCCCAACAGTGACACCACGAGTTACAAAGTCGATATTGACCCCATACATCATGGGCAACAAACCAAGCATTGTTGTAGTCGTTGTCAACAGCACAGGGCGCATACGCTGTGCTCCAGTCCTTAAAATTGCCTCTAAAGGAGATTCGATAGATTCTTTCAAACGGTCATAAGTATCAATCAAAACAATATTATTGTTCACCACAATACCCGCCAGAGCGATAACCCCAACACCGTTCATCACGATACCAAAGGCTTGTCCCGTAATCATCAAGCCGATGAAAACACCGGCTGTCGACATCACGACCGCAAAAAGAATAAGCCCTGCACTGTAGAAACTATTGAACTGAGTAACTAGAATAATCCCCATAATGAACATAGCGACAACAAAGGCTTTTCCTAAGAAAGCTTTAGCTTTCTCTTGCTCTTCGTCTTCACCTTTAAAGGTCACAGTTATCCGATCATCAAAGTTCTGAGTTTTAATCCACTCTTGAAGACCTTTGGTAAGCTTGTCGACTTGAACACCTTCTTCGACATCAGATTTCACCGTTAACACCCGGCGTCCATCAACACGTTTAATAGTGCCAGTCTTGGGTTTAGCAACTCGTTTCACAAAGTTACTGATGGGAACAGCACCACTATCAGTGTTGACGTGAATATTGCTTAACTCAGCAATCGTCCGGTGTTTCTCAGGGAACCGTGTTCTCAGTTCAATTTCATCATCACTGTCATCTGGACGGTAGGTTCCAATTTTGTAACCACCAGTGGTCATCTGAACCATATTTCCGACTGTTCCAATGCTCGCACCAAACTTTGCAGCTTGGGCCCGGTCAACAACGATTTCCCAATCAATACCTGGGAGAGAACGCGAGTCTTCAATATTGATCAGCCCTTTAATGGCTTCCATCTTCGTCCGAACCTGTTCGGCGACTGGCGTTAGCAATTCCGGGAACCGAGAAGAAAGTTGGACCTGAACAGGCTTGCCGACTGGAGGACCATTTTCTTCTTTACGAAGATCAATATAGATACCTTTGATATCAGTGGTGTTATCTTTAATCTCAGCAAGGATTTCTGCCGCTTTACGGCGTTCCTGCCAATGGGCAAGCTCAAGAGTAATGCTGCCAATAATATCCTCTGCTTCTTGGCTATTCTCCTCTTTGCCAACACGGGTATAAACAGATTTAAATCCTTTGACCCCAAGAACCCGGTTTTCCACTTCCCGCATCAGAGTGTCTTTTTCATAGATAGAAAGGTTACCACGGGCACGTACTTGAACTTTCACCAACTCAGGTTCAACTTCAGGGAAAAACTCAACACCTTCACCGATAGCCCCGTAAGTAAACCATACACTGAACAGGACAGTGACAGAGCCAACAAGAACCTTTCCAGGGTGGTGCAGGGCTTTACGCAAGATACGAATATAGCGCCCTGTAAACCCTTCAATATCATCCAGGTTACCTTCTTCACCAGCCGCCACTGCTTTCATGGTTTTGGCATCCATAGCTCCGGCTTTACCTATAATTGATCCCATGGTTGGGACAAAAATAAGAGCCATAAAGAGCGACGCAGATAGGGTGATAAGCAAGGTAATCGGCAAGTATTTCATAAACTCACCCACCACACCCGGCCAAAAGACCAAGGGGAGGAAGGCAGCTAAGGTTGTCGCAGTTGAAGCAATAATTGGCCAAGCCATTCGCCGAGCCGCAAGACTATACGCATGCCGACGATCAACACCTTCGCTCATCTTACGGTCAGCATATTCAGTGACCACAATGGCCCCATCAACCAGCATTCCGACAGAAAAGATCAAGCCAAACAGAATAACGATATTGATGGTAAAACCCATCATCTGCAGGACAAGCATGGCAGACAAAAACGAGCCTGGAATGGCAATCCCTACCAAGGAGGCAGAACGAATACCAAGGGCGCCAATCATCACAATCATGACCAAAAGAACAGCAGCTAGAATATTATTTTGCAGATCCCTGAGCATATCACGAATGTTATTTGACTTATCTTGAGAGAAACCAACAGTGACAGCCTTATTTAAACTTTCTGGCCAATTAGCTTGTTCCTCGGCAACTACGGCTCGAACCTTGGCAATGGTGTCAATGATGTTTTCACCCGTGCGCTTTGAGACTTCAAGAACAACAGCGTTTTTACCGTCTACACGGGCAAACCCTTTTGGGTCTTTAAACGTACGGCGAACATCAGCAACGTCACCAAGACGAATAACGGAATCACCTTCAACCTTTAAAGGTAACTTGATAATGTCTAATACCGATTCGAAAAGCCCTGGGACTTTAACGGAAAAACGTCCTTTTCCTGTATCTTGAGCCCCAGCTGCAACAAGGAGGTTACTCCCACCAACAGCATTGGCAGCCGAGTCAGGGGCAAGGCCATAGCTGTCCAGCTTAACCGGGTCAACGATAGCCTCAACCATTTCGTCCCGCTTACCAGCAATTTCAGCCTCTAGGACTGAATTAACTCCTTCGACAGCATCTTTTAAATCATCAGCAAGCTTGTAGAGAACCCGGTCTGGAACATTACCAGATAGGTTCACAGCAAGGACAGGGAAGAGGCTGAAGTTAACTTCATGAACTTCCGGGTCTTCCGAATCATCAGGCAAATCGGTTTTAGCGTCATCAACTTTTTCACGTACATCGGACAATGCTTTGTCAGCATCGAAACCAGCATCGAATTCCATCAAGACATTGCCGCCACCTTCATAACCGGTGGAACGCATTTCTTTGATACCTTCAATGGTGCGAAGCTCTTGCTCTAAAGGTCGGATGATCAACCGCTCAGAATCTTCCGGCGAAATACCATCATGCTTTACGGTAACGTAAATAATGGGAATATTGATATCCGGATCAGCTTCTTTGGGAATATCCATATAAGCAACTGCGCCGGAGAGCAGGATGAGCGCTAAGGTAGCCAGGACGGTTCGCGACCGACTTAAGGCAGCATCAATTATAGCAAGCATGGGTAATTACTCCCCCTTCTCAAGGGTTGTCTTAACCTTTTGCCCAACCTTGACGAATTCTTGTCCAACAGTGATCAAAGTGACTTCACTAGGCAATCCACTTAGCCATACCCCTTCTGGCGTATCAGAAAGAAGGGTTACAGGATGAAATTCTACTACACCATTTCCATCAACAGCTTTAACCCCAACAACACCATTGTCAGCAAGAGCAAGGATAGCTGGTGTCAATCGGTGCGCTTTTGTTTCACCAACTGAGAAAAATAGATGAGCTGTAATACCATCGGCTATAGCGCTGTCGGGATTAGGCGCTTCCATCTCAACCTTAAAGGTACGAGTAGAGGATTCACTTGCTTTAGAAATGAAGGTGACAGTACCAATGATCTCTCGGCCATCAACCAGGATAGCCTTCGCAGGCGCCCCAATTTTGAGTTTTGCCACATCGTTTTCAGCTACATTGGCCTTGACAACTATTGTTGCTAAATCAAGTACTGTTGCAATGTTTTCACCAATTTTAAGATAATCACCAACTTCGACAAAACGGTTATCCATGACCCCATCAAAAGGTGCTCTGATAACTGTATTGCCTATATCAATATTAATCTGATTAAGGCTTGCTCTCGCACCATCCAGGAGTGTCCGAGCTTCGGCTAACTTAGTTTTTGATCTAAAATTCTTCTTCGAAAGGCTTGTTGCTGCTTCAAACTCTATTTGCCTTTGACGTAAGAGAGCCTGTGCTTCTCTTTTCTTTGCTAGACGGTCATCTTGGTCAAGTTTAACGAGAATATCGCCAGCTTTAACAGCTTGGCCCTTACTCACCAGAACTTCCACAACACGGCTTGCAGTTTCAGCCCTCAGAAAAACGTTCCGTTTTGCTTCAGTTCGGCCCAGCAAGTTAATGTTTTGCGACATGGGTGTTGCAGTGAGGGTTTTAACTCGCACCTCATAAAGAGGCACCTCAACTGAAGAATCAGGCAGCGCTCCTTCGTCAACAGATTTAGCAGCAGATTCACCACCAGCAAATTGACCTGAAGCGATCCAGCCACCAACAACAACGGCAACACCTAGAGCTAAAATATAAGATTTATTCATTACGCTGACCTCTTTTCGGCAACCTGTTTTTCATCATCAGAAAACATCAGGTGACGGTTATTTTCCATAAAATCGATAGCAGCGCTATAAATTGCTAGACCAAACCCATGGACAAAATCATGCCCAGGAAGATTGTCAAAATCTTCTGCCATTTCCGCACATTCACTATCTTCTTCGCCTTTCATCTCTGCCGCTCGTTCGCGGTAAAAGGCGAGATATTCTTCATAGATATCTTTGCGACGTTCTTCATTTATCAGGTGAGTAAACATAAACATAAACATATAATCAGAACGAAGTTTGTCCCGATGAGGTGTTCCATGTAGAGCTTTCTTCAAAGCACCCAAACCTGTTTGATTGATACTGTAGACTTTTTTATCAGGGCGGCCTTCTTGGGCCATTTCCTTAAACGAGACCAAGCCTTCATCACTCATTTTATTAAGTGCCGGATATATTGACCCGTAACCTGCATCGTAGAAATAGGCCATAGGCCCATCCTCAAAATGCTTTTTAATCTCATATCCGGTTGCATCCCCACAACTCAGAATGCCCAGACAAAGTGTTTTCACATCCATAATTTTTTCCAAAAACTCTTAAAAGCGCGCACGCCAGTATGTCAAATAGATATATATTTAATTGATATATATCAAATCAACCTAAAATGTCAATGAGTCAACAAGGAACGTTCATTCACAAACTTGTGAGGGAAACCTAAATTATGATTGTTTCAGGAGTATTTCAGCTTTATTTCAATGAAAAATTTATACACACTATTAATTTAATTCAAAACAATTACTTTTGCAGAAAAATATCTACATATGGTTTCAAAAAACTGATGCTAATATGCTGAAATATAAGCACTCATCTATACTCTCGTAAAATTATAAGCAAGACCTCTTTACATCTTTAACTTTGCTCTTACATACTTGATGGTAGAGACAACAAAAAATAATAATAATCCCGAGGAATTTCCCTAAGTCACCAACAGCTAATGTCTTTTTTAGAAGAGGCCAACACCTGTGAAAGGATATAGAATGTTATCTAACTTACGAATTTCAACAAGGCTCATGGGTGGTTTTGGTATAATCCTCATCCTCATTGCCGTTTTAGGCCTTTTGTCTATCAGAGACTTGGGGCAAATGTATGGTTTTACCCAAAAACTTTATAAACACCCCTTTGCTGTCAGCAATGGAATGCTTGAAATCAATGGCTATATCACGGCAATTCACCGGGATATGAAAGATGTCGCCCTCGCTAAAAATGATGCTCAAATCCAAACAGCTATCGAAAAAGTTGATGCTGGAGAAAAGAAAGTTCTCGAAATTTTTGAACTTATCAAGGAACGGTTCCTTGGCGACCAAACACAGGTTAACGAAGCCCGCCAAGCCTTTATCGATTGGAAGATAATCCGAGACGAAGTGATTAAACTCCGCAAAGCTGGGGACATTGCTGGGGCAGCAGCAATCACCAAGCAAAAAGGGGCAGCCCACGTAAAAATGCTTAATTCCAAGGTGCAAGGCTTGATTGATTTTGCCAAGAATAAAGCCGTTGAATTCATGTCCAAAAGTGGCGACAAGAAAGATTTTGAAGAGGCCTTACTGGCTAGCGTTATTATTTTCATCATGGCAACTGCCGGGATCATCGCCTGGGCTGTCTCAGGGAGCGTAACCAAGCCTTTAACCCGCCTTAAAGGTGTTATGGATGAACTTTCCTCCGGCAATGGCAACGTCGAAGTCCCAGACAAAGATAGAGGCGATGAAATTGGTGAGATGGCTCAATCGGTCCAAGTATTTAAAGAAAATGCCGCTAAACGTCTTGAACTCGAAGCAGAACAAGAAGCAGAAAAGAACAGGGTGAGCGAGAGAGGGAAAAAACGAGAAAACCTCACTGAAGCATTTGACAAAAAAGTATCCGTTGCAGTTGACACTGTAGCTTCAGCCGTTAGCCAGCTCAAAGCAACAGCTGACACAATGGCTGTAACCGCTGATACAACAAACCAACAGGCCTCTACAGTAGCGGGAGCATCAGAAGAAGCGACTGTAAATGTTCAAACGGTAGCTACTGCAGCTGAAGAATTGGCCAATTCAATTTCAGAAATCAGTGGGCAAGTCGCAAAATCCTCACAAATTTCTGCAAATGCTGTCACAGAAGCAGAAAATACCAACGCACATATTCAAGGCCTTGCAGAGGCTGCCCAGAAGATTGGGGATGTAGTTAGCCTAATTACGGATATTGCCGAGCAAACCAATTTACTGGCTCTTAACGCGACGATTGAAGCCGCTAGGGCGGGCGATGCAGGCAAAGGGTTCGCAGTCGTTGCTTCTGAAGTTAAAAACCTTGCAACACAAACAGCCAAAGCAACTGACGAGATCAGTGCCCAGATAACAGGTATGCAAGGTGCCACCGAAGAAGCCGTTCATGCCATTCAGGGGATTGGCTCTATTATCAAAGAAATTGATGAAATCGCGTCCTCAATTGCGTCTGCAGTGGAAGAACAAGGTGCTGCAACACAAGAAATAGCCCGTAATGTTGAAGAGGCTGCTTCGGGTACCAATGAAGTTAGTCAAACGATCTCGGGGGTAACCCAAGGGGCAGGTGAAACGAGAGAAGCATCATCTCAAGTAACGAACGCCTCATCTGAACTTTCCACCCAAGCAGCATCCTTGAAAACTCTGGTTGATGGGTTCTTAGCTGAAGTTAAGGCTATTTAAGACTTGCAGGCGAACTAATGCCGGAACTTTTTACAGTTCCGGCATTTTACTACCGTTAGCATCAGTTAAGTTAAGGGCAAACCCTATAGATTTTACATTCACTTGGTGGTAAAAGTACTGCCTCGCAACATTAAGGCATTGCCATATAAAAAGGGGGGCGAGTGTTTCTATATAAGCCCAATGATGAAGGAAAAATGCCTACCACGGGTTTTGGTGAGGTTGTTTTATGATTCTCCAAAGGGCTTACCTCACAAAAATTATTCTAGCTTTTATCCTCTCTAATCTCTTAGGCATAATTCTCGTTGCGGCCTTCATAAATGAAAAGCTAACAGAAATTGCCACCGAGCAATGGGGCTACAAACACCAAGCAATTGCCAGCAACATCGCCGAACACATAGAAGAAACCTTAAACCATGCTCAAAAGCGTTTAGAACAAACAGCTTCTCGACCTGAGCTTTCCCACCTGCCACATATTTCTCTCATTGATCGAAGCGTTAATGGCCTACCCGTAGGCCTTGCCCAAGAAACTAGAAGCTTGTTCGATACCTTATTGAAAGGTGAAGATGCTTTCTCCGTTATCTTCCTATTAAAACCAAATGGCGACCACTATATCTCACACCCCTTCAGCACTCAGAAAAACCTAAAAAAATACAATCTCTCCGACCGTCCATATTTTAAAGCGGCAACAGAGAGCAAAAAGCCCACGCTCTCTGATAGCCTTTTGGGTGCAGATGGAATATCTGCAGTCGTAATTGATGTCCCCCTTCTTTCTCCAGAGAAAGAAATTTATGGTCACATTGGTGGTGTCCTTCACCTACCTCAACTAAACACACTTATAAAAAAAGCTGTTGAAGGCCCTTTTGATCAATGGGTTTTGTTAGGTAGAAAAAATCAATTAATTTCCGGATGGACCGATGATCAATCAATTATTGATCAACATATGGAGCTCATTAAGCAAAGTGTTAAAGGTGTAGAGAAACACAAACCAAGGGGAGCCCTTGCAAAGGACTCTGGCATTAAAATCCTCAAGGGAAATAAGCAAAATTTTGTTGTAAATGTTACAACCTTAGAACCTGATTGGAAACTCGTTATGATGCGAGGAACCAATACTATTGAGAGTGCCGTTAGAAAAGATGTCATCGGGGCAACTGCCGTTATTGCCCTCGTACTCTTTATCATTTCAGCAATCAGTATAGTTGTTGTTACGCAAATAGGCAGACGATGGAAAGCTGCGGAACAGAATGTCCGTGAAGCAAACAGAAATCTTGAGCAATTAGTTCTAGCCCAAAACTCAAGCCTTAAAGAAGGCGAGCACCGATATCATCTATTATTGGATAGCCTTGAGGTTTCAATATGGGAAGAAGATTTTAGTAAGATCTTTTTAGAATTAGAAACCCTTCGCAAAAAAGGCGTTACAGATATTCGAGACTATTTTGACAAGAACCCAGACCACGCCTGGCAACTCGCTTCAGCAGTCGAAATTATTAATATCAATGCTGAAACCGTAGAACTCTTCAGAGCCCCTGACAAAAAAAACTTAATGGGTTCTATCGACAAAACATTCTCAGAGACATCAATAAACCAATTCATTGATGAGCTTTATGCGTTCTGGAACAAGGAAGAAACTTTTCGCACCGAAAGCGCTCAACTAACATTTGATGGAAAAGAAATTACTGTTCTTATTTCCATGCCCATACCGGCAACCTTGGAAGAAGCCAGGAGTGTTCCTGTAAGCTTACTTGATATTACTGAACTAAAAAAGAAAGAAGCTGAACTGATTAAAGCTAATCGGGCTTTACAATTATTGAGTGACTGCAGCTCAATCGTCAACCAGGCAACAAATGAGCAAAAACTTCTCACTGATATATGCAATAGAGTTATTCAAGATGGTAGCTATCCCCTTGCCTGGGTTGGCTTCAGAGATAATAGCGAAGAAAAAAATATTATCCCTGTAGCAAAATCAGGCAATGGGATTGAGCATTTAGATCAGGTCAAAGTAACTTGGTGTGATGGACAGCATGGGCAAGGACCTACAGGGAAAGCAATTAAACAGGGTACCCCGCAAGTAATTAATGACCTTCCTGAGGATGTTGATTTCACACCATGGAAAGAACGCGCTGCTGAAGTTGGATATCATTCTGTTATTGCCCTTCCTCTCAAGTTGGAATCTGGAGAAATCCTTGGGACATTAACGATCTATGCAGAGCCAACTAATGCCTTTGATAAGGAAGAGATTAACCTTCTTGCTACATTGGCAGAAACTCTAGCCTTTGGCATTTGGGATATAAGGACCGAGGTTGCCCAGAAAGCTGCTGAATCAAAGTTACGGGAAAGCGAAGCCCGTTTCCGTTCAATCTCAAGCTCTTCATCAATCGCAATGATCCTCGCCACTGACAATGAAGGTAATATTATTTCCTGCAATCCAGCAGCAGAAATAACCTTTGGTTATGCTGCTGACGAAATCATTGGCAAACACTTAACCATACTTATGCCTGAACGTTATCGCCAAAAACATAACAACGGATTCAGACGAGCAATCAAAGAACACACCTATAAAATAATTGGGAAAACGGTTGAACTATCCGGGCTCCATAAAGAAGGTCATGAATTTCCAATCGAGCTTTCACTTGGCATGTGGGAAGAAGATGAGAAAACTTATTTCAGCGGCGTCATACACGATATTTCCGAGCGCAAACAAATGGAGAAAAACCTAATTGTTGCTCAAAAAATGGAAAGTGTCGGCCAATTATCTGGGGGAATAGCCCATGATTTCAACAATCTCTTAGGAATTATCCAGGGCAATCTTGAACTTATAAACTCAATTGCCAAAGACAATGAGCTCATTATCAAAAGAACGGAACCAGCCCTAAGAGCCACCCAACGCGGGGCTGAGCTCACCAAACGCCTCTTAGGTTTTTCTAGCCGTATTGCCCAAGACACCCATGCAACTTCGCTCAATGAGGTGATCTTACGGACAATCCCACTTGTAGAAAAGTCACTAACCTCTTTAATTAAAATTGAATTCGACCTCGTAGACGACCCTTGGTTAACAGATATTGATCCGGGTGATTTTGAAAATGCCATTATTAATTTAGCAATTAATGCAAGAGATGCCATGAATGGAAACGGTGTATTGACCTTCAAGACGGAGAATAACCACTTATCTGTGGCAGAAGCTGACCTGATCCCGATGGCTGAATCAGGTGATTACGTTGTTGTGCATGTTTCTGATGATGGCCTTGGAATGACCCCGCAAGTTGTTGCTCGGATTTTTGAACCATTTTACTCAACCAAAGTTGAAGGCAAAGGTACTGGATTAGGCCTCAGTATGGTCTATGGTTTTGTCCAACGCTCTGGTGGGTTTATTGACGTTAGTTCAGAAGAAAACATAGGGACAACCTTTAAGGTGTTTCTACCGAAGTCATCAAAATCTACTGTGGCAAACATTCCTGAAAATATTAATATTTCTAATGACAATGATCTACCAAAAGGCACAGAAATAATCTTGGTTGTTGATGACGAGGAGGATTTACTAACCGTAACAGCCGAAGAGTTGATACGACTTGGGTATACGGTTTTAAGAGCGACCAGCGCTGAAGAAGCAAACAAAATCATACAGAGCGAACAGTCTATTGATTTGTTGCTTTCTGACATAGTCATGCCAGGAAATATGGATGGGTATGGTCTTGCTAATCATGTTATCCGTTATCGGCCAAATATCCGCTTGCTGTTAATGTCCGGCTACACATCCAAGCTGGAAGAAAAAAAGAGTATGTCAGATCCAATTTTAAATTATCTTCTTGATCACTTACTCTCTAAACCCTTCAAAAAAGAAAATTTAGCTCTTCAGGTAAGAAAAGCTCTAGATTCAAATATTACCATTCCATGGGATGATAATTTTTCAGTCGGCATCAAAGAAATTGATGAAGATCATCGCGTTCTTATCTCATTGTTAAACAAACTGTTTGCTTGTATAGAAAATAATAGAGAAACTGATCATATTCGGCATGTAATTGAGGGAGTTGTCGACTATACTAATTATCATTTTGAACGAGAAGAAGCATTAATGGGAGCATGTGACTATCCTCATTTGAATAACCACCGCAAGGTTCATCGGATGATGTCTGAGAAAGTAGGGAGACTTGCATCACAGGTTGAAACGAAAAATGATCTGGAATTACTCGGAGAGTTTGTTCAGTACTTGATGTCTTGGCTAATAGATCATATTCAGGCAATGGATAAGAGCATAGAACCTTTTGTAGCAGGAAAATCTAAGGAGATCACACAGGCCTTGGAAAATATTAAAAGGCCTGTAAGATCATGAATATGGGTTTAACAGATAACAACAATACAACTGAAGGTGATTATCGAACAATTCTTGTTGTCGATGATGAGCCTGATGTTTGTGAATACGTAACAATAGTCGCAGAAGGTGTGGGGTTTGAAGCAACTTCAATAACCGACGGGCGAAGCTTTGCTTCATCATATTCAAGGCATTTTGATTGTATCGTTCTTGATTTAACCATGCCCGGCATGGATGGTATTGAGCTAATTCGTTTTCTTGCTGACAACAAAAGTTCAGCCTCAATTATTCTTATGAGTGGTGTCGACTCAACAATTTTGCATTCTGCAGAACAATTAGCAAAGCATCACGGCCTCAACATTGTTGGCGCTTTAAAAAAACCCGTATCAGTTGATGACTTAGAAAAGCACCTCGAAAGAGTACCGCACGCCCATTCACAGATAGCAGCCCCTTTTAGAAAGACTAACGCCCCTATCGTAGACGGGCCTACTGAAACGGAACTAAGGGAAGCGATTGCTAACAAGCAACTCCTGCTTCACTACCAACCAAAAATTAATATGTCTGATGGCTCCCTCGCCGGCGTTGAAGCTTTGGTGAGATGGCAGCACCCAGAAAAAGGTATGATTCCCCCTATCGCTTTTATTCCCTTAGCGGAAGAAACAGGTCTCATTGAAGAGCTAACCACCCAAGTTACTGAAATGGCCATTGAGCAATGTGCTGAATGGCTAAGGCAGGGGGAACGAATTAAAGTTGCTTTCAATATGTCAGCAAAAAGCCTAACAGATTTAGATTTCCCAGATCACGTTTGGGAAGCTGCGAAGGAAAGAGGGATCGACCCATCTCTTGTCGCTGTCGAATTAACCGAGACCGCTATTGTCACCGAGCTTAATCGTTCTCTTGATATTCTCACTCGGCTTCGCATGAAAGGCTTCCATCTTGCCATTGATGATTTTGGCACCGGCTATTCTTCCATGCAGCAATTACAGAACCTTCCCTTTGACGAATTAAAAATCGATCAGTCATTTGTTAAAAATGCCGCGAATGATGAAGAGGCCCGAAAGATCATCGAATCAACAGTTGAACTAGGGCATAAATTAAATATGGAAGTTGTTGTTGAAGGCATTGAAGATAAAGAGCTATGGGATGTGCTTCGTGATTGTGGTTGCAACCAAGCCCAAGGCTTTTGGATGGCTCGGCCAATGCCAGCAGGAGATATCCTCAAATGGCGCGATGAGTGGAAACTTGAAGAATAATTGAGCTCATCTCAAATATTTAACGCATAAAAAAACCGCAATCCCTGATAGAGACTGCGGTTTTTCTTTAACCAAGCTTCAAATAGCCAGATTATTGGTTCTTCATGTACTCAATAACGGCTTTACGGTGAGATTCTTTTTTCAGACCAGCAAAAGCCATTTTTGTTTTCGGGATCAATTTCTTAGGTTTTTCCAGGTATTTATCCAAGGTTGCTTCATCCCAAGTCAGGCCAGATTTTTTCATAGCTTTGGAATATTTAAAACCTTCAACTGCAGCTGCAGCACGGCCAACAACACCATAAAGATTTGGGCCAACTTTGTTTTTGCCGCCTTCTTTCACTGTATGACAAGCTTTACATTTTTTAAAAACTTTTTTGCCATCAGCAGCCATGGCAGAGCCACTAGCCATAACGATAGCGAGACCTGCAGCGGCCAGTACTTTACCGTAATTCATTAAACTCTCTCCTGAGTTAGGACACTATTAGAAAAGCCATTCTTTTTCCCAGCATGTGTTTCCTCCGATCAATAGCCATGAACTTGTGAGGAAACAGCCCCATGCTTATCTCATCGTAGATTTGCAAGCAAGTAATTGTGTTTTCAAAACTACCGAAACGTTTAGTTTTCTTAAATTCGAGCATAAAACGATTTTCATTTTCGTGACGATATGAGGTGGCGTTTAGTGACAAATTTGATAAGCTGCCTTCGCAACATAAATTTATACCGAAAATTAAGATAAATCGCGGGAGACAAGACAGTGAGTGAACAGTTATCAGCCGAAGGCCAAGCCTGGCTAAAACATTACCCCGAAAATGTGACTTGGGACGCCCCTTTAGAAAGCAAATCCCTTTCGGATTTCTTTGATGAATCAGTTGCTAAATACCGTAGCAATCCTGGGGTCGATTTCCTCGGGAAGAAATATACTTTTGGAGAAATAGAAACTGAAGTCAACAAAGCGGCTAAAGGTTTTCAAACAATGGGTGTCAAAAAAGGGACCAAAGTCGGCCTCTGCCTCCCCAACACCCCTTACTCTATCATTTGTTATTTCGGTGCTCTAAAAGCCGGCGCAACTGTCGTTAACTACAACCCTCTTTATGTTGAACGTGAACTTGCTTTTCAAATTGATGACTCTGAGACCGAAATTATGGTCACGATGGATTTGGAAGTCATGTATCCCAAAGTTGGGGCCATGTTAGCGCGTACAAATCTCAAGAAAATCGTCATCTGCAAAATGGTGCCAATCCTACCGGGATTAAAGAGCTTCTTGTTCAGGCTGCTCAAAAGCAAAGAAATTGCCAATATTCCAAATGATGATCAGCACGTCTCATACGAAACCCTTACCGCCAATGATGGTCAGCCAAGTAAAATTGACATTGATCCTGATACTGATATTGCCGTGTTGCAATATACTGGCGGCACTACAGGCTTCCCAAAAGGTGCCATGCTGACCCACGCCAATTTATCCATCAATGTTTCTCAAATGTTGGCCTGGACACAACCTGTCGGAATGCTTGGTTTAGGCGAAGAAAAAATTGTTGGCGTCCTTCCCTTCTTCCACGTCTTTGCCATGACCGTGGTCATGAACCAAGGAATTGCGATTGGAGCAGAGATCATCCTTCTTCCCCGTTTTGATCTGGAATTGACTTTAAAAACAATTCATCGGACCAAAGCCACAATTTTCCCAGCAGTACCGACAATCTATACTGCTATAAACAACTACCCAGACACATCTAAATACGATCTCTCCAGCATCAAGGCTTGTAATTCCGGCGGGGCACCTTTGCCAAATGAGGTTCGCCATAAGTTTGAAAAACTAACTGGCTGTCTTCTCTTTGAAGGTTACGGCCTGAGTGAAACTTCCCCCGTTGCTTCTAGTGGGCCCTTAGGCGGCCTGAATAAAGAGGGTTCAATCGGTATTCCAGTGCCGGGAACAATCCTGCAAATTCGCGATCTTGAAGACCCTGAGAAGCTGATGTCTCAAGGAGAAAAAGGCGAAATTTGTATTCTCGGCCCACAGGTTATGAAGGGTTATTGGAACAGAGAAGAGGAAAGCAAGAAAGCCCTCGTCAATGGCCGTCTTCACACGGGTGATGTCGGCATCATGGATGAAGATGGCTATATCTTCATTGTCGACCGCATTAAAGACATGATTCTTTGCGGCGGTTACAATGTTTATCCTCGGGTTATTGAAGAAGCCATCTATTTGCACCCTGCCGTCGAAGAAGTAACCGTTATCGGCATTGATGATGAGTATCGTGGGCAAAGCCCTAAAGCATTTGTCAAATTGCGGGAAGGCCAGCCCCTGACAGAAGCTGAAATGTTGGAGTTCCTCAAAGATAAAATTTCAAAGATTGAGATGCCATCGCAAATAGAGTATCGCCCCGAACTTCCAAAAACCATTATTGGAAAGCTGTCTAAAAAAGAACTGGTGGCCGAGGAAGCCGCTAAAGCCAAGGGATAAAAACCCTCAAAACAAAAACCCTGAGCAATAAAAATGCTCAGGGTTTTAATTTAGAAACCGACAAAGCTTAATCCGTAAATTGCCCTAAAACGTAATCCATGAAGTAAGGAGCATAAACACGGCGTTCTGATCTTGTGCGCCCCATGCTTTTAATAAAGCCTTGCTTAATCTCTTCACTCATCTCAACGGGGTAGGTATAGGCTGCCCAAACAGCAATGAGATCACCTGTGTGAAAATGGAGATCTCGAGCAAGTTTGCAGAGGTAATCTCGTGATGACCCTTCTCGCCCCCCAGCATGAGACTCTTGTTCTAAAACTTGCTGAATGCCAACCACACCGCTACGGATTTTACTTATCTCAAAATTAAAGATGTCTCTGAATAACAAGTAATCGGCAGGTTTTGGTGGAAGGTATTCCCCTCCGGCTGGTTCCTCACAGAGGAAATCCCAAAATTCATTAAACGCGGACCTCTTTTCTTTGCCAGAACCCGCAATAGATTTAAAACCAAGTTCCCAATAATTTTTACTTGGATTAGCCCCTTCATGATTAAACTTACTGCGTAGATATTCTTCTGCTTCAGATGGGCGAGGAAGGCTTGCGACCAAAGCTTGGATGGCCTTTTTACCCAACATCCATGGGATAATATGTTTATAAATTCCCTGAGTGAACCGCTCACCAAAAACAGGTGACAAAAAGAAAGGAAGTGTTTGATCATTGTCTGGATCAATAATATGCAGTGGAGCAAGCCTTTGCCATACATGACGCCCATAAGCCTTGGTAAAAATCTCGACTGACTCAGGATCAAGCTTAACATCTGAAGGAAGTTTAATTTTCGGAGGCTCTGGGGGTTTATGGTCAAATTTGCGCCGTTTTAAAGCGAACTCCATGGTTTTTTGCAGTCCCATGGCTTTTTTCTGTGCATACATTTTAAATTCACGGTCTTGGAACTTAATACATTGCTCCAAAATCTGCATGAAAAAGCCAACATCCTTGATCATATCATCCGGAATATCACGGAAAGCGGCATAATCACGTAATAGACCATTGGCGGTGGTAAATGTCGCATCAAGTAGGTCAACAAGCTCTTCTTTGCTGGTATCCGGGCGCAACCTTGCTAATTGGAGGACACGCTCTTTAAGCATCTCCCCCTGAACATCCTCAAACCCCGTATCTGAAGCTAATTCTTCAAGGTCAACATCCTTAATCGAATCTGCTAGAGCGAGTTCAAGATCCAACTCAATATCGTCACCGGCCATACGTTTTGGTTCTTTTTTAAAGTTCTCTATTCAATCCCTAATCATATGGGAGTTTATAATATGATCAACCAACACATTTATCAAAATTGCAATTATCTGACGGAAAATGACGATTTTGCATCATTTATTAATGCATACTGCGCAGAATTTTAATTCCGGTATTTTTCCAAATGGATCAAGCGCTGAATTCGTCAATTTATTTGCTGGCCCTTCATTAAAACAGAAAGGCATAAATAAGGTCCCGGGTTCGATATTTTCGACAGCTCGAGCAATGACTTTCACTGATCCACGGCGAGAACTTACCGAGATTTCTTCCCCCGGTAGGATTCCTAACCTTGCCAAATCTTGAGGAGAAACCATCACGATAGCTTCTGGCTCAATAGCATCAAGTACGTGAGACCGACGGGTCATACTTCCTGTATGCCAATGCTCCAATAAACGCCCCGTACTTAAGATCATTGGGTACTCTTCATCAGGAAGTTCATCTGGCTCAATCACTTGGGCAGGAACAAATTTTCCACGTCCATTTTCTGTTGGGAAGCCATCTCCAAATAAAACATCCTGCCCGGGCATATCTTCAGCCGAACAAGGATAGGTCACAGACCCTTCCTTCTCTAAGCGCTCCCATGAAATCCCGGCAAACCCTTTGAGACAACCACGCATTTCAGCAAAAATATCCTTTGGATGAGTATATCGCCAATCAAGCCCTAATCCTTGCGCCAAATCTTGGATAATTTGCCAATCCTGGCGAGCTTCGCCAGGCAGCTCTAAGGCCTGTCGTCCAATCTGAACACGCCGATCAGTATTGGTGTAGGTACCATCTTTTTCAGGAAAAGCGGAAGCCGGGAGAACAACATCTGCATGCCAAGCCGTTTCCGTTAAGAAAATATCTTGGACAACAAGATGTTCAAGCTTTGCTAAGGCTCCACGTGCATGGTTAAGGTCCGGATCTGACATCGCAGGGTTTTCTCCCATGATATACATACCCGTAATTTTCCCATCATAAACAGCGTCCATTATTTCAACTACTGTAAGGCCCTTTTTAGGATCAAGGGACGTTTCCCAGTAATCCTCATAAAAAGCCTGGACCTCAGGGTCTTCCACAGAGCGATAATCTGGATAGACAAAAGGAATAAGCCCCGAATCAGAAGCCCCCTGGACATTGTTCTGGCCCCGTAATGGATGCAACCCCGTGCCGGGACGCCCAACTTGACCACACATCAACGCTAATGAAATCAGACAGCGGGCATTATCGGTCCCATGAGTATGTTGAGAGATACCCATACCCCAAAAAATCATTGCTTTAGGTGCTTTTGCATATGTTCTAGCAACTTTTGCGATGGTTTTAGCATCTATTCCACAGATAAGAGCCATTTCTTCAGGGGTAAATGCACTTATATGCTGCTTAAGAGCCTCAAAACCTTCCGTATGACTCTCGATATAGGATTTATCGTAGAGTTCTTCGGTAATAATGACATTCATCATCCCATTTAGCAGAGCGACATCGGTACCGTTCTTAAACCGAAGGTTATGGGATGCGTACCTGGAAAGACCCGATTGCCCTCGAGGATCGATAATCACCAATTCAGCCCCTCGAGAAACAGCATTCTTAAAATAAGTTGCAGCGACCGGATGGTTTGAGGCAGGGTTAGAGCCAATAACGATGATTACATCCGCACTTTCAGCATCAATGAAGGGTGCCGTCACCGCCCCTGAACCAATCGTTTCCATGAGAGCAGCGACTGAGGAGGCATGACAAAGGCGGGTGCAGTGGTCCACATTATTGGTACCAAACCCAGTACGAATTAACTTCTGGAACAGGTAAGCCTCTTCGTTTGAACCTTTTGCAGAGCCAAAACCAGCGAGAGCTCCGCCACCTTTACTATCACGAATAGCTTTAAAGCCTTCCGCAGCTTTTGTTAGGGCTTCCTCCCATGTTGCTTCTCTAAAATGAGACAGAGGATTAGCGGGATCAATTTCAATATCCCCGGCTTTAAGAGCATCGTCACGTCTAATCAGGGGAGTCGTCAGCCGATGAGGGTGGCTTGGGTAATCCATACCAAAGCGTCCCTTAACACAAAGCCGCCCTTGGTTTGCGGGGCCATCTCGCCCCGTTACATGATTGATAGCATTGTCTTTTACATGATAGGTCACTTGACAGCCAACCCCACAGAAGGGGCAAAGACTATCGACAGATTTCTCAACACTCTCTGAGATTTTTGTTGGAAGAAGTGCTGCTGTAGGACATGCTTGAACACACTCACCACAGGAGACACAGGTACTTGTCCCCATAGTATCAGCCATATCGAAAACAATTTGCTCCCGACTGCCGCGACCAGCCATACCAATCACATCGTTCATCTGAACTTCACGACAGGCCCGAACACAACGTCCACAATGGATACAAGCCGCCATATCCACAGAAATCGCCGGGTTTGTTTTATCTACACCCTGTTTTTGCTCATGGGCCTTAAACCGGCTTTCTCTAATCCCCATCGAGGCAATCCACGAAGATAGTTCTGTTTTCGTAATGTTTTCTGGTTGATCAGCAGTAATAAGCTCCATCACAATATTACGGGCATTTGCTGCACGCTCAGATTGAGTTCGCACCACCATACCTTCTGTAGGTTCTCGGCGACATGAGGCCGCTAAAGTACGCTCGCCTTCTACTTCCATCACGCAAGCGCGACAGTTACCATCGGCCCGATACCCTGGTTGCTCGCTATAACAAAGGCGAGGTATTTCAATCCCTTGGCGTTCTGCGACCTTTAGGAGGCTCTCTCCCTCTTGGGCAATGACATCTTTACCGTCGAGGCTAAAGCGAATTTCGTTGCTCATGGTTTTGCCTCCGGGAAAAACCGCATCACCGAACGCAAGGGGTTAGGAGCTGCCTGACCAAGACCACATATGGAGGCATCTGTCATTGCCTGAGCTAATTCAGTGAGTAACCCTTCATCCCAAACCTCTGCTTCCATCAATTTTGCAGCTTTTTCTGTTCCCAGCCGACAAGGAGTACACTGCCCGCAGCTCTCATCTTCAAAAAACTCCATAAGGTTTTGAGCCATATCTCGGGGGTCATCTTGTTGAGAGAGAACCACCACAGAGGCCGAACCAACAAAACAGCCGTATTCATCAAGAGAGCCAAAATCTAAGGGAACCTGCTTAAGGCTAGCGGGGAGGATTCCTCCCGAAGCACCACCAGGAAGAAAGGCCTTTAATTCATGACCTTCTGCCATTCCACCACAATGATCATCAATAAGTTGCTGAACGGTTATACCACCCTTTACTTCTTTAACCCCTGGCTCTTTAACCCGCCCAGATACAGAGAAAAGCCGTTGTCCATTCCACTCTCCTCGGAGGACCGCAGGAATCCAATAGAGAGTCTCCACGTTGTTAATCGCTGTCGGTTGTCCAAACAGGCCAGATTGGGCTGGAAATGGGGGCTTATGGCGGGGTATTCCTCGTTTACCTTCCAGACTTTCAAGCAAAGCGGACTCTTCACCACATATATAAGCTCCAGCCCCCCTTCGAAGATGAATTTCCATCCCTCCAGTAAGGTTGTTCTCTTCTAACCATTTGATTTCTTGGCGCAATAATGTGTGGATAGTTGGATATTCATCCCGCAAGTAAATATAAATGGCTGAAGCTTCAATAGCCCAAGCAGCGATGAGGGCTCCTTCAAGGGCTTGTCCCACATTCGTTTCGAAACAATAACGATCCTTAAATGTGCCAGGTTCTCCTTCATCCGCGTTAACAACAAGATAGCGCGGCCCCGCTTCTTGGCGAACAAATTGCCATTTGCGTGCGGTTGGGAAACCAGCACCGCCTAGGCCCCGCAAGCCGGCTTCTTCAACTTCTTCACAAACCTGTTCTCGGTTTTTCTCACCGGCAAGTAAAGATTTCCAAAGGCTATATTCTGTTCCGCTGTTTGCCGAAAGTATTTCAGCTACGCCACCTGTATCAACTGCGGCTTGAACAGCTTCAACTGTCGAAAAGCCAACTTGTGTCTTCCCAACACTCACTGCAGGAGCTTTATCGCAAGCCCCCATACAAGGGCCAGCAACGACATCCGCGCTATCACCTAATTTTGAAACTAAATCTTTGAGAAGGCTTGCAGAATCATTCATGTGACAAGTAGCATTTTGGCAAACCCGCACTTTTAACTTTACCGGGGCAACCTCATCTTCCTTCACTACCTGGAAATGGTGGTAAAAACTAGCGACTTCATAGACCTCAACCTGGGAAAGTTTCATCATCTGGGCAAGGGCTGCTAAGTAAGCAACAGGAAGATAACCAAACTCATCTTGTATTTTATGTAGATGCTCAATCAGTAAATCTGAGCGCATCTCGTCCCCCTCAAGGAGGATTTCCAAAGCAGCCCGAATCGTTGGATCAACTTGCCTCCCTTTTGGAAAAGCACCTGTTTTTTTTCTCTGTCCCACTACTTGAACCGCCATTAAGTCGTTATCCTTCAACACTTTAATTATTCTATTTATAGGTTCGCAGCTTACTTAGAGGAAATTAAGAAAACATTCTTGAAGATACCCTACATTTATTCACCAATGGGTAGCTACGCTGAATGACTAATAGTGGGAAGATTTTTCTCATAAAACAAGAGAATACCTGAGGAAATAGGGTAATGAATTTTAATCGTTTGATAGATTAATTTCATGAACATTCACACACAGGTTTGAATGTTCAAAATCAATCTCAATCAGTGGTCTAGAGTGGTTTGTAATTAATTCTTATGATAATTTGGTTTTCGTTTTTCGAGAAAAGCTGAAATGCCTTCCCCTGCTTCATCGTGGTGCAAAGCTTCGACAAAAGCATCAACCTCTAAATCCAAATGATTTGTTACGGTACCGTATCCAGCTTCTAACAATCCTTTTGCCCGCGCCGTAGCCTCGCGTGGGCCGTTGGCAAGCTTTGTTGCCCAGGCTATCGCTTTATCAACAGCTTCTCCTTTTGGGGTAAGTTTATTTATCACCCCTGCAGCATGAAGACGCGCAGGAGCAACCTTCCCCCCTTCTAACACAATTTCAGCCGCAAGTTGATGAGGCAATGCACGACTTAAAAAGGCCGTACCACCGCCATCTGGATTAAGGCCTACTTTAACATAAGACATTGAAAAAACAGCTTCTTCAGAGGAGACGATAAGGTCACAGGCCAGAGCAATTGAGAAGCCGGCGCCTGCTGCGGCTCCTTCAACTGCGGCAATCACCGGTACCGGACAAGCTCTGATAGCTCGAACCCAACCGTTTAGTAATTGCATACCATCTTTTTGAACCGACTTAGGCTTTTCCCGATTCCCCTTGAGGCGATTTAGATTTCCCCCGGCACAAAAAACCCCATCGGCACCACTCAAAACAATTGCTCCAATCTCTGGGTTTTCTTCGGCCTCTTTCATTGCAATCAGTGCCGGCGCATAGATATCCGGCCCCAGAGCATTCATAAACTCTGGATTATTGATTGTAAGGGTCATGACACGACCAACACGGCCAACCAGCAGCAAATCACTCATTTTCCTTAATCCTTCTTTGCCGCGACTTCAAAGGTACCGCGATAGCTAAAGCTCCCTTCGCCCGTCGCAACCAAGCTCCCGTCATCATTATAAATAACCGTTTTAGCGAAAAAGATACGCTTGCCACCTCCTTGGACTTCACCCAAGGCGCGAATTTTCTCCCCTGTGACAGGGCCAATAAAACTCGTATTCAAGGTGAGTGTCACACATCTGGGAACCTCAGTTTCACTAAGGGGATAGCACCCGGCGAAACCACATGACGTATCAACTAACGTACACAGAACCCCACCATGAACTTTTCCGGCCCTATTTAGGAGCTTTGTGGTTACGGGCAGTTCCAGCACCGCATATCCTTTGCGCCATTCCACCAACTCATAACCTAAAAGACGCTGAAATTCAGCATGGTCTTCATTAATCACTTCACGTTGCATCGCTCTCGTCCAGTTCCTTAGCCATCTCAGACATTTTGTTTTTTAACAACTTCCCAGTGGGAGCTGCGGGGAGTTGATCCATAAATATAATGTGTGCTGGTTTTTTATAAGGCGCAACTCGTTCCGCCAACCATTCTTTTAAAGCGTTCTCTTCTATAGAGGCTCCTTTTACAAGCTGAACAAAGGCAATAACTTCCTCATTTCCTTTAACAGGACGCCCGACGACGCCTGATTGGAGAACGAGTTCGTGGCTATTGATGACACCTTCAACTTCAATTGGGTAGACGTTAAATCCTGACCGGATAATCATGTCTTTAGAGCGACCAACAATAAATACGGCGCCTTCATCATCTTGCCTAGCTAAATCTTCCGTATTGAACCAACCGTCTTTGAGCACACGCTCGGTTGCTTCCGGATCTTTGTAATACCCCTTCATCACATTGGGACCTTTGACCCAGAGCTCCCCCACATCTCCTTTCGGCACATCCTGACCAGTTTCAGGATCAACAAATCGATAATCTAAGCCCGGTAATATAAAACCGATCGAATTATCCTCTCGCCGTACTTTGTAATTAGGAACAGCAATGGTTGGTGAAGTCTCAGAAAGGCCATAACCGTTGTTGAGCGTCTTCCCTAAAGTTTTCTCAACCCGCTCTTTGAGGTTCATATCCATCGGAGAACCCCCTGTTGAAAGATAGCGCAACCTTGGCGCATCAACCTTTACGCCTTTACTTTCAGCATATTCCAACACCCCAGCATGCATGGCAGGAACTCCTTGGAAAACAGATATTCCCTTCTTTAATGTCTCAAACATATGCTTTGGTGAAAACCGGGGTACAAGATGAACAGCCCCGCCAACATATAGGGTGCTGAGAAGGCTGGAGACTAAACCAAATATATGGGACAAAGGTAACGTTACGTAAACGTAATCATCATCTCTCATACCTCGTAAAGCAATCCCACTTTCTGATATAAAGAGCAAATTACGGTGCGTAAGCATCACCCCTTTAGGTCGACCCGTTGTTCCCGTCGTATAGATCATCGCAGCTACTTGCTCTGCGCTATCTTCAAAAACCTCTTCGGCTTCAGTATTCAATAGAGGGCCAAAACCTATTTGCCCTAGCATACCAATTTCTCTTATGCTTGCCCCATGACGACGAGCGTGCTCAGAGGCGTCTTCTGAGACCCCCGTCGTATAGAAAGTGCGCCGTGGTTGACAATGAAGCTGGATATTATCAACTTCTCTGGCTGAGAGACGAGCATTAAGAGTAACGGCCCAAGCATCAATTTCACTACAGGCTAGCAAGAGAGCAACAAAAGCACGGCAATTTTCGTTGAGGATTAGAACCCGGTCTCCCGGCCAAACGCCGAGACCGACCAACAAAGCTTTAGCCTCTTTTACCGCTTCTGCTAAATCTCCGTAAGACCACCTAACGTCATCTTCGATAACAGCTGGACGGTCAGGGTCTTTAGCAGCCCATTCTAGAGGGCGCGTGCTAATCCGCCTTGGTAAATTCATCATTAACTCGCATCTCGGATCATATTCCGTGCGATAACCAATTGTTGAATTTGTGTCGTTCCTTCATAAATTCTGAAGAGTCGAACATCCCTGAAGAAACGTTCAACAGCATAATCTGCTACATACCCTGCCCCACCGTGAATTTGCACGGCACGATCAGCTACACGACCGACCATTTCACTGGCAAAAAGCTTACAACACGAGGCTTCTGTTGAAACATTTTCACCAGCATCTTTCCGGTTCGCCGCATCAACGACCATACACCGCGCTGCGTAAGCTTCTGTCTTACTATCAGCAAGCATAGCCTGGATAAGTTGGAAATTAGCAATGGGCTCCCCAAACTGCTCCCGCTCCATGGCATAAGCCAGAGAATCTTTGATCAAACGCTCAGCAGCACCAGCACAAACGGCTGAAATATGAAGTCTCCCCCGGTCCAAAACCTTCATCGCTGTTTTAAAGCCCATCCCCTCTTTGCCGCCAATAATGGCAGAAGCGGGTACCCGGCAATCGTCAAACATCACATCACAAGTATGAGCCCCTTTTTGGCCCATTTTACGATCCCATTTACCCAAGGTTATCCCGGAACTCTCTGCATCAACGAGGAAGGCTGTAATGCCTCCAGCCCCTTTAATATCAGGGTTTGTCCGAGCCATAAGGGTAAAGACGCTAGCTTCAGGAGCGTTGGTGATAAAACGCTTCGTCCCATTGATGATATAATCATCACCGTCTTTCACAGCTGAGCACCTAATTGAGGCAGCATCTGATCCTGCCCCGGGTTCCGTGAGAGCAAAAGAACCCACCATTTCACCACTGGCAAGTTTTGGGAGGTAGTACTGTTTTTGCTCTTCAGTCCCATCCATAACAATTCCTTGAGAGCCAATACCATTATTTGTTCCGATCAGAGAACGAAATGCAGGCGAAGCTCCACCGATGATAAAAGCCATCTGTACTTCTTCGCTCATGGTCAGGCCCAGACCACCGTATTCCGTAGGAATAGACATGCCAAACAAGCCCATTTCCTTCATCTCAACAACAATCTCATCTGGAATAAGGTCACTTTCAGCAACGGCATCCTCAGCCGGAATTAGTCGCTCCTGTACGAAGCGAAAGAGTGTGTCTTTAAACTGATTAAAAGTTTCCTGGTCGAGAGCCATATTTAGCTTATCCCTGTCATTTTGAACGCGGAGTATGTTTCTTGAAAGGTCGGTAGTTTGGCAGAAACATATCCTATCGTCAATTTAGTTCGTTGGTGAACGATACTTCATGAACGACAGCGAAGCCTATGCATACAATGAACAGATAGAACTTTTTCATTCCTCTGGTTATAGGTGAAATGGTTCATGAAGATGATGCCTTTATCTGGCTGGGATTTTGAAGGTCGAACCTCGGTGACCTCGGCAACGACATGCAATGTATCTTCGGGACGCACAGGTGCTAACCAGCGGACTTCGTCCATTCCAGGGGAAGCAAGGTTGGCTTCATCCAAAAGTCGAAGGCGGAAAAACAGGCTGAAGCTAAGTGATAGGGTATGGAAACCACTGGCGATAAGCCCGGCAAAGTCAGATTTTTCGGCAGCAACCTTATTTGTATGCAGGGGTTGGGGATCATAAACAAAAGCAAACTCAAGGATTTCTGCCTCCGTTATGGTCTTCCCAGGGGTGGTAAAGCTATCTCCAACTTGGAAATCTTCAAAAAACATGCTGCTCACGGTGCTTCCTCCTCTTGAACATATTAGTTAGCAGGTCAATAATAGGGGGAGAGTAAACATTTTAAACATAAAATTTTATTTTTTGTGATCAGAGGTAAAGAGATGACTTTCGATGCAAGTAAGAACGGCCTAGTTGTTGGTGTAATCGGGGCAGGTGCCATGGGTCGAGGCATTGCCCAAATTGCAGCTGTCGGTGGGGCGCAAGTTATTCTTCATGATGCCAATGAAGCCGCAGTAACTGAGGCTCAGTCATTTATCACCAAAATGGTGAACCGCAATGCTGAAAAAGGCAAATGCACAACACAAGAAGCGGAACAAGCCATTACTCGGTTAGAAACCACACCTACTCTTGAAGGTCTCGCCAATTGCGATGTTGTCATCGAAGCAATTATTGAGAACCTAGATATTAAGAAGGGGCTTTTTGCTTCCTTAGAAGTTATTGTTAAAGAAAGCTGTATCTTAGCCAGCAACACCTCTTCTCTTTCTGTCACTTCTATTGCCGCAGGATGCAAACATCCTGAACGAGTTGCGGGTTTCCATTTCTTTAACCCTGTTCCCATCATGAAAATTGTTGAAGTCATCGGTGGTGTTCTAACCGAACCATGGGTACTAGACGCTCTCTCTGGGTTAGCCGATCGCATGGGCCACACAGCCGTCACGGCCTCTGACACTCCGGGCTTTATTGTTAACCATGCTGGTCGAGGCTTTGGCACTGAGGCTTTACAAGTCATCAAAGAAGGTGTCGCAAGCTTTGCCGACGTGGACCGGATAATGACTGAAGCCGCTGGCTTTAAAATCGGCCCTTTCCAATTAATGGACCTGACGGCCTTGGATGTTTCCCATCCAGTTATGGAATCAATCTATCACCAATATTACGAAGAGCCCCGTTATCGTCCCTCCCCCCTGACAAAACAGCGTATGGATGCGGGGTTATACGGCCGTAAAACCCAAAAAGGGTTTTATGTTTATGAAGATGGCAAAGCGGTTATGCCTCATGATCTCGAGCCCACAAGCTTAAGGCCAGAATCTGTTTGGATTAGCCCCTCTCGCCCGGACATCAGGGATCAGGTTGCAAAAATTGCCAAAGCCGCCGATGTTGAATGGGAGCCGGGAACCTATCCAAGCGCAAAAGCTCTTTGCATTGTCGCCCCTCTCGGTGAAGATGTTACGACTTACTGTCGCAAACATGGGTTAAACCCAAAGCTTACCGTTGGCATCGACACTCTCTTTGGTTTGGAGGGACGGCGAACCTTGATGAAAAACCCAATCGTAAATGAACGTACTGTTGAAACAGCCCATGGTCTTTTCTGCTCTGACGGCTCAAAAGTCAGCATCGTTCACGATAGCTGTGGCTTTGTTGCTCAACGTATCATTGCTACCATCATCAATATTGGCTGTGACATGGCTCAACAACGTATTGCCAACCCTAAAGATATAGACAAAGCCGTCAAACTAGGATTAGGGTATCCACTCGGACCTCTTGGGTTTGGGGATGCGATTGGGGCGCGAAAAATTTTATCCATACTTGAAAATATCTACACTTTGAGTGGAGACCCTCGTTATCGCCCAAGTCCTTGGCTAAGAAGACGCGTCACCTTAGAAGTGTCGTTGTTAACTGAAGAAACATAAATAATAAGGATTTGTTCATATGGCTGTTGTGCGTGCATCTGTGGTTCAAGCTGCCCCTGTTCCTTTTGACCGAGAGAAAACCCTCGAGAAAGTAAGAGCCCTTGCAGCTGATGCTGCCAAAGAAGGCAGCAAACTGGTTCTTTTCCCTGAAGCGTTTGTTTCTGCTTATCCAAAGGGGCTCGATTTTGGAGCCCGGATCGGCATGCGTAAAGCCGAAGGCCGGGAAGATTTCCGCCGTTACTTTGATAGCTCTGTGGATATTCCTGGCCCTGCAGTTGATCATTTGGGGCAAACAGCAGCCGAGAACAATATCTTTTTGGTTATTGGGGTCTTGGAACGTGACGGTGGTACACTCTATTGCACAACATTAACTTTTGCCCCTGATGGCACATTCTTGGGTAAACACCGTAAACTCATGCCAACGGCTCTAGAACGTCTGGTCTGGGGCTTTGGTGACGGCTCAACCTTACCTGTCTTTGATACTGAAATCGGCAAAATTGGTTCCGTCATCTGCTGGGAAAATTACATGCCAGCCTTACGCCTCGCAATGTATAACAAAGGCATCCAACTCTATTGTGCTCCAACGGCAGATGACCGTCCCACGTGGCCCTCCACGATGCAGCACGTCGCCATGGAAGGCCGTTGTTTTGTACTATCATGTAATCAATTCACCAAACGGGGAGATTTCCCTAAAAATTACGATGCAATTCAAGGTGATGATCCTGAAGCCATAATTTCAAACGGTGGGAGTTGTATTGTCAGCCCTCTCGGTCAATTCCTCGCCGACCCGGTGTTTGGGAAGGAAGCGATTTTGACCGCTGATTTAGATATGGACGAAATCGCCCGGGGTAAATACGATTTTGACGCGACAGGGCATTATGCAAGACCAGATATCTTTAAACTTTTGGTCAATGAGGCACCTATGCAGGCCGTTGAAACAATGAAATCTGGTTTTGAAGAATAAGATGAAGAAACCTTGCTGTTTTAAGAATGATGTTTAAAAAGAAAACCTAAAGCATGCTTACAACCTGTAATGCCCTAAGAGAACTGAAGGAAGCAGACTCATGGCTGAGTTAAATACCTCATCAATTGAGAAAAAAGCTAAAAATTCCGCACTAATGCTTAGTAGCGCTATCATATTGATGACTGTCGTAAACCTGATTAGTGGCTGGCTCATGAGCAGCGCAGGTGAAAGCGGTTCTTCAGCAGTTTTCCTCTTTGGAATGCTCGCTAGTATAGTTTTTGGAGCGGCTGCTTTAATTCTAGTTTTAAAGCAATCGCGGACCTCAATAAAAAATGCTTCTGACATTAAATACGCAAGTTCCATTATAAGTCTTGCTGCTAAAGGCGATCTAAACACACGGTCAATAAATATCTATCGCAATGACGAAATTGGAGATTTATCCGATAACCTAAATCACTTACTCGATCTAACAGAAGCCTTCGCAAAAGAAGTCGGAGCTGCAATGGCCGCTTCTGCAGACAAGAAATATTATCGGAAAATTATCTTAACAGGATTGCCTGGTGAATTCCGAGAGTATTCAAACAATATCAATAAGACTATTGAAGCGATGTCCAGCGTTGCTAATAAAGCAGGCGGCGTACAAGAGAATGTTCAAAGTGTCGTTGAGACAGTACTTAAAAGTGCCGCAGACATTACTGAGCTTGCCGAAGCTATGGGTACACGTATTGATGAAAGCTCAAACCGGACTATCCAAGTTGCTGAGGCTGCTGAAACAACCTCTGAAAGCTCTATCTTAGTTGCCTCTGCAACTGAAGAGCTATCTGCATCAATCCGGGAAATTACCCGTCAAGTAAGCCAATCCAGCTCAACAGCACAAATCGCTATGGATAATGCAACCGGAATTCAAGGCGAAGTCCAAACCTTATCAGATGACGCCCAAAAAATTGGCGAGGTCGTTGAATTGATTACGGGCATTGCAGACCAAACGAACTTATTGGCTCTCAACGCAACCATTGAAGCGGCTCGAGCTGGAGAGGCAGGAAAAGGGTTCGCTGTTGTTGCTTCAGAAGTTAAGAACCTTGCAAACCAAACTTCTCAAGCAACAGAAACCATTGATCGTCAAATTGGTGACATTCAAAAAGCTACTGAAAACGTTGTTGGGAGAATTCAGGAAATTGTTGAGACAGTGAACGAAATCCATGAAACCTCCGGCGCTATTGCTGCCGCTGTTGAAGAACAAGGAGCGGCAACAAACGATATCGCCGATAAAGTTCGCATTGTATCAAGTGAGGCTGAAGGTGTTTCTGTGAGCGTTGGTCAAATCGCAAAAGCCTCAGCAGGTTCTTATGCCTCGGCGATTAATGTTATCTGGGCGGCTGGAGATTTGGTTGAACCAGCTGAATCTCTTGATAAAAATATGGATGAGTTTTTCTCTATGGTGACCACAAAATAAGGTCCGTCCCGGTTTAACTTTCTGATTGAGATGATGATTTTGTTGTCATTCTCGGTCCTGGAATAGATGTTTTTTCTGGAGTCGCAAATGTATATTTGCCAGCGAGAACACATCCTTTCATCCCTGGGTCACAAAGACGCCCATCCACTTTAGTGCAAAGCTTGTCTTTTTCATGCGGACAACTCCAGCCGCTCATTTTTCATACCCAAATTTCATCTTATACCAGTCGCCTTTTGTAAGGTTGGCCCGATCTCTTTATTTAAGACTAGATCGGCAATAGGGTCCATATTTGTTGGCTCTCGATTTAGGATAACCAGTGAAGCTCCATTATCTTTGGCTAACTTTGGGAAACCCGCTGCTGGATAAACCACCAAAGAAGAGCCGATAGCTATAAACAAGTCACAAGCTAAAGTTTCTTGGGCTGCTTTTTCCATCTCCTCCTGGGGCATTGGCTGACCAAAGGAGATAGTCCCTGGTTTAACAATTCCCCCACAAGCGTCGCAATAAGGGGGAGACTCTTTGACCTTGAAAGCCTCCCGAATAGGATCAAGGCTATAACGGGTTTTACAATCAAGACAGAGAGCGTATGTAGTATTACCGTGAAGCTCAATAACCTTATGCTCAGCCACCCCAGACGCCTGATGAAGACCATCAATGTTTTGAGTAATAATACTTGAGACCGTCCCTATTGTAACCAAGTGGGCCAAGGCTTTATGACCGAGATTGGGCTCAGCTTTCTTTATAACATTTTCAGTCGCAAATTTTCGACGCCAGTATTCAGCACGGATTTCTT
>JAPHRK010000074.1 GCA_026196105.1 Rhodospirillales bacterium
AGCGATATTCATTTGCAAGCCCACAATTGGTATGAGCCTGGGCCCGTCGTAAAACTACGCAAAGAGATGTTTGAAGTTGGTGAAGGCTCTCATGCAACCCCCAGCGAACTCGCAATTACCTGGCACTTGTACCCTGAACTTGCTCAAACCCAGATTGTCGAACCTAAAGTAGCTCCTAGAGGAAGCTTCAGAGACGCGGCTGATTTTCGCAAAAATTTTCCTGACGGGCGCATTGGCTCAGATCCCTCTACCGCCTCCGTAGAAAAAGGCGCTGCTCTTTTCAAAGGTTCCGTTGATGCCTTAGCTGACCTCTGCCTGGAATTTAGCAAGCAAGGTTAAAGGCATTCTTGCCTTAACTCTAGTCGTTGTCTAAAAGAGGTTCATGGAAAACAACCCGTTTAAAACCAGTTTCTTAGGGCGCATTTTCCCAGCGGGAATGAGAAAACGCTGGTGGATGTTTCGCCTCTTTGACGTAATCGCTCAGCGTTGGCCTGTCTTCAAACCGAAAAAAGGGTTGTTGGTCATTCGTATGGATGGCATTGGTGACATGGTATTGTTCAGGAGTTCTCTAGAGCATTACAGCCAAGCCTTTGATGTCGATAAAGCCGATATCACTGTTGTCGGCTGTGAAAGCTGGTCTTCTTTAGCGGGTCAGGTGTTTGAGGGATATAATGTTATCTCAATCAATGAACATCGCTATGCCAAACGCCCTTTTTATCGCTTTCGTATTTCCCTCAAAATACGCAAGCTCTCAGCCAAAATAGCTGTTGGAGATTCCTTCCTGCGTCGGGCCTTAATGACCGATAGTCTTGTTTTAGTCTCAGGTGCCGAGCGAAAAGCAGTTTGTTTACCCTATATCAATGAACCAACTAAAGCTGAGTACACCTGGTACTTGAGCCAGTTTACGGACGTCATAGATACAGGCCCCTACCCCACTCACGAAATTATCCGCCATCATCGATTTGTTTCTGAAATTAGTGGGAAAGATTGTAAACCTGTTACCCCAGCTATTACATGGCCCGACACACCTGCTACGATCCCAGAGCCTTACGCGATCCTAAATCCAGGCAGCAATGAATACGGACGCCGTTGGCCTTTAGAGAGCTATTTTGAGCTTGCCCGTGAACTGGTTAAGATTGGTTATAAAGTAATGTTTGTCGGAAAAGCGGATGAAAAGAAAACCGCTGATGCCCTTGATACGATCGCCAGAGAAGACGGCATCATTGATATGACGGGTAAGACAAACCTTAATGGTCTTCTAGACTTGTTGAAAAACGCCAAACTAGTGGTCAGCAACGACACAGGCCCAGCCCATCTCAGCATCGCCCTTGGCGCACCGACGGTGGTGATTGTTGGGGGAGGTCATTTCACAAGCTTTGTTCCTTACCCACCAGAACAAACGCCTGAACAAGTGCGTTTTGTCCATGAAGAGATGGATTGCTACCATTGTTTCTGGCGCTGCGATAAACGCCAGAACCCTAAAGACTCATTCCCTTGTGTCGAGGCCGTTCCTTTGCAAACCGTCCTTGAAGCGTGTCAAGAAATCACGTCAGGTCATTCCTAAGTTAAAGACATTATCGCAATCGCCAGCATTTGGGGGTCGTAATAGGGTTTGCTTTGATTTGTAATCAAAGTCGTATCAATCACTTCAATCCCCTCTCTACGCAGCAGACTGAAAGTACCTCGCTTGAGACACTCCCCGTTTTGGCTATCAATCAAAACAAAGTTGAGTAGGTTTTCTGTGGGACAATCTTGGTTAAAGTCTGCTTTGAGGAATTCCAGCAATTTAAAAATCGACTGATCCAAAGATAAACCCACTCTCTCAGGATCGCTTCCCAATCCCGGCGCATAAACCTTAGGGCAACTATTGGCGGCTATGGCCCTTCCCACACCTGCTGGTAAGAAATTGGCGCACAAGCTGGTATAAAAGCTTCCCGGGGGATAACAGATTAATTCTGCTTCACCGATTAATTTACGATTTTTCCTCGGCAGTTCAGCCTCAATGGGTTGGGTCCCTTTATAATCAGCGGTTAAGCTTAAATCCGAAATGGCGGACTTCAGAGGAGAAACCTCTTTGCCTGTGATGCGATGTTGCCCAATTACTGATGTGCCATCTTCTAAGGCCGCAATGAGATGCAAAGGCTGGTTAATAACCGGAACCACCCTCCCCTGGACGTTCACTAATCGAGAGAACATGAACAGGACCTGATCCAATCGTCTTTCGTTAGAGAGGTACCCCGATGCCAGGATGAGATTGCCAATACTAGCCCCCCTAAGATCAAAGTTTTTAGGCATATAAGATAAAAACTTTTCTAAGTGAGTTCGGATGAGGCGACGCATGGGGTTTTTAATAACACCCACCATAGGGTCACGGCCTTCTGCCAAAGCATTAAGCCGTGCGCGCAATTCTTTTTTCTTCTCATCTTTTGGCAAACGATAGGCAAAAAGCCGAACAATCTCTGGGTTACCGCGAATTGTATCATCAGACAGGGCCATCAACCGCGACCGAAGGTCACCAATCGCAGGCATATCAAACACATCCCGCAAAACGGCTGAGCTTCCCCCAGAATCAAAAGGCGTGACGATATGAATGGAATTATGGGTAAAGCTTTTGAGCTCACGGCTTAAATCATTAAGGGCCGTACCACCCGAAAAGAAAAGAACCTTAGGGCCAAGCTCGGGAAACTTCTCATAGCGCAAAACCCGGGTAACATCTGGAATCATTACTGTTCGAGTAATTTGAATTTTTTTGCCCATACCAAATGATTCCCCAAAACCGATAATCGCCCTAACATGGAACGCATTAGTGAAAAGGTCCACCTAATATTTGCTAAATATTCGACCTTTGAAAGGTCAAACAAATGGTAGAGTTGATCTTTGGCATTAGAAATGCCGTTCGTGCCGTTATCATCCGTGATAACGCCTTGCTTGTGCAACATAAAGCCCATGAAACTTCAGGAATAATTTAAGAGCTGTCCCAGTTAATGTCTAAAAGGTGTTAAATGGGACTTATAAGAAAATTTAAGGTATTCCCAAGGACAATTTCGGGCTATTTTTTTAAGGAATATGAGTGGCATTTTAACAACAATGACCCGTCATCTCAGTTATTACAGTTAAAACTGTGAGTTAGAGAATATTTAACTTAGTTAATTAGGGCAGCCCCAAATAAAATAATAACTATTATTATTGTTGTTATTTTATTTATTTTATGTGAGTATAATATTCAATTGGTGTGTGATCTTTATTTGTTCACCAGAGGCAAAGAAAATTCCTTCGAAATAGAAGGCTCCGCACCTCATTAATCTAGCCAGTCAGAATATCGAAACCCCAGCAAATGGATGGCTTATTGATCAATTGTTGAAAATTGGCCTTTCTCTGGTTTCTAATAAGCTATCCTGTAAATTGAACATTCTATTTCCGCTGCTTGCATCAAGAGTTAAAACTCCCAGAGGGAGATACTAAATGACAACACGAACAAGCACCGAAACAGTGACATTCTCTCGCCCGTTTTATTTAAATGGATTGGATGAAGCGCAGCCTGCGGGGGCCTATCAGGTTGAAACTGACGAAGAACTTATTCAAGGAATTTCGTTTACTGCATACAGAAAAGTTCTGACGTTAATATATCTAAACTCCGAGAACGGGCATTCCAAACTGACCCGTCCGTTTGAAATAGACCCAGATGATTTGACCGCAGCTCTAAAACAAGATGAAGAATTGCCCGTTACTACTCAAGAAAGAGCACCAACGAATTATTGATATCGTCTAGGGGTAGAAATCTTGCCAAGCCTACACTAAAGAAGTTGCCCGCTGAAACAGCCCAAAACAACCTCTCATTATGTTGAAAGGTAAAAGGAATCTCAATGCGTCAAATGCGAAACCTATATAGCATTATTGTCCCCTTGTTTCTTATATCAATGGCCCTAATGACATTCTCCTCTGAAGCCTTCTCCAAAGGGGGGAATGGCTTAATTCCCGAAAATGCAAAGGCGAAAATTTACGGTACTGGCTGGGAGTGCAATCACGGATTTCGCAAGACCAACGATATTTGTCTCGCGATTAAACTGCCTCTTAACGCCTACCTGAGCAAATCCACATATGGACGAGGCTGGGAATGCTTACGAGGGTATTTAGAAGTCAAAAACAGCTGCCTTATTATTAAAGTTCCAACTAATGGTTACTTGGATTCTTCTGGCGGCAGTTGGTCGTGCGAACGAGGATACAAGGAAAGTGACACTGCCTGCGTTGCTGTCAAAGTTCCCCCAGGAGCGTTTTTAAACTCTAGTGGAGACGGGTGGGAATGCGGAAGAGGGAATGTAGAAGCCGACAAAAAATGCATTTTTATCAAGGTTCCCGCTAACGGTTACTTGTCTGATTCTTCGTACGGGTCTGGTTGGAAATGTGAGCGTGGATACCGTGCAGATAAAAATAAGTGTATAGTTGTAAAGGTTCCCAAAAATGGATATTTCAGTGATTCCACTTATGGGGAAGGATGGGAATGCAATCGAGGGTATCGCCAAACAAACACCACTTGCAGCCTGATTAAACTGCCTAACAACGCGCACCTCAACTATTCTGGCAACGACTGGAAATGTAATCAACAGTATCAGAAGCGGGACACTCAATGTGTTCCTCTCTGAACTATTGGAGCAACAGAAATTCTATGTGGTTGCTGGTTTAATTTTAAAAGTGATTAACTGAGGGACCATTGTGGGTCACTCGTATTTATGAGGAGTAGTTGAATCGTGAGTGAACCTGAAATGGCTGACGTATCGGAACTAGAGACTGAGGTGTTAAACGCTTTTACAGAGATCGATAATTTAAACGAAGCAGCCCATCAAATATCTGCTGTCGCCAAGCAGACAAATTTATTGGCACTGAATGCACTTATTGAAGCAGCCAGGGCTGGGAATGCTGGGATTGGGTTTTTAGTCGTTGCAAATGAAGTACGTGAGCTTGCAGGTGAATCACGCAAGGCAACGGTAGAGATTTATGCTTCTGTCAAAGAGTTGCAAGAACTATCGGAATCGTTGCTTGTGACAATACGACAAGGAGTAAGCAGTGCAGAGGGGGCTATTGTGGCAAAAATTGCGCCCTTGATTGAGGGGGTTGAAACCGTTGGTAAAATTTCAGAACGGATAGCTCAAGTGGCCAAGGAAACAAATATGCTTGCACTTAATGCCACAATTGAGGCTAACAGTGCAGGAGTATTAGGGCGTGGCTTTGCAGTAGTGGCCGGAGAAGTTAAAGTTCTGGCTGCACAAACGGCAAACACGACCTTGGAGATCAACTCCTATGTAGAGAATTTAAACTTGAGAGGGCAAAGAATGGCTGGAATGGTAGAGCATTAGATGTATTAGTTCCGACCCGATCTGACAGTCTCTCTTGAATTAGCGGGAAGTCCGCTTTTTTCCTGTATTCCGGTGACGCCAATATGGATCACCGTTTTGCCAGCTTGATGAGGTCTTGCAGCGACGACATATTCGTTCGCCAGCCCATTCACTTTCAAATATTTCGTGGCACCTGAGACAGGGACGGGATTTTTTCGTTCCGTCAGGTTCGCTCCCGAATGGTTCTTCTGTCGCGAGTGTATGGTCTTGGAAATTCATTCTTGTCATCTTCCTCGTCAAATTTCGCAAATTTGCCGTAATCTTTTAAAAGGGAACTAATGAAGGGTCGATGGGTCTTGGTCATCGGAATTTTCATTCCGGGCAGACTTTTTGAAAAGCCTCGTAGTTTGGCTTGGCCGTCAGATGACGGAGTTCTTCAAAAATCCTCCGCTACCAAGACATAAACGTAAGAGTGTTTTCGGCTTCTTCCATAGACCTTGCGGGCAATTTGATGGATCCGTTCCAATGTGCGATCAAATACTTCAAGAAATCCGTTTTCAGATGAATTCACTTTGGGACATATTTTCAAAAGAGCATCAGTCTGAATATAGAACGTAATTTCAATCGCGCTGTCATATCCCCAAAACCGAACGCGGTTTTGCTTGGCCTCAAAACTGCGGCTTAGGTTGGAGAAGTTCAATGACATGATCTTGCCACTGAGCGTTTGGTAGTTGGGGAGGTCATATCTTGTCAGCCACGCGCTTCGCTTGTGCGAGTGCATCGCTCAGTGTGGCGTACCGATATTCCCCATGATGAAAATGATCGACCAGCGTCCTAGTGATACCATATTTCTCCATTTCAGCCATGTTCTCTGGACTTATAGAAGAAGGGGCATCGTCTGTCAGCTCGACTGTATTGTCTTGCTGATCGCTCATGTTGGTCGTCATGTGATTTAACTTTCATTGCAATAAAAAGATTATTTATTAAATATATATGGGTATATGGATTGTAAATCACAATAGAGATATAGAAAATATTGTTGTTATTGCTAATAATTTTATAAAATATGTGTGATATATTTATATTTTATTTTAATAATACGAATTTTATTAACCTATAATAAAAATAATATGCATATTATTTGACAATAAAAGTCGAAATGGGCGGCGCACTGCTGTGTGTCGGTACTGTGTTGGTTGTTATCGATTGCTGAGCCTTCAAGTTAGCATCTAACGTTTGTTGCCATCCTGCCCGAAATCAAAGTAATTGCTGACCTCGTGATAGGGGCGCTTGCAGAACTAGTTGCAGACCTCCACCGCATAAACCATGCAAACTATTTTGGATTGTGTGTTATAATGACAAATCTTGTACGCAATCATGCGTATCTGTTCCGATAATGACTGGACCCAAATCATGTAGCCTCCCCGCATTGACGAAACTTGCGCTTTCAGGCGTAAGATCGGCGGGAACGTTGACTGAGCAATCGCTCAGAGAGCTGAAAATAGGGTTCTTGCACGTGTGAGAGAGCCTACCCGACAGCACCAATCAACGTTATTTGGAAGGCTTTGTTCAGCTAACTTCATTGGATGAGTGTAGAGCAACTCAAGTCGTGGAGCGGCTTGTTTCTGATCTGAATAGCTCCCGTAATTCTCGGGAATGCTTAGCCTTTGATGACGCCTATGCGATGCAGAATTTCATAGTTTTCTGCGCCACCACGATCAAGAACTATCATGACTTCGCCGGCACAATACCGCTGCTGGCGCAAATTCTATTTGAGGAGACATCATGTCTTTATTCACCGATCCGAAGCTGGTGCCTTCATCCAGCCCTGAAGATCGTCCTACTATTCTTAAGGATAACAAATCAGTTATTCCTTTTTCTTCGCGCAAAAGTCTCCACAAAATTAAGACCGCAATCGTTTATTGCGAAGGTAATTTTGGTGCCATTGATGGCAAGACCGCCAACGGGTTGGTCCGCCACTCAGAGAAATATGAAATCTTATCAGTCATCGACAGCGAAAAAGCTGGTCTTGATGCGGGTGAGGTGCTCGGAGATGCCCCAAATCACATACCCATTTGTCGCGATATCACAGATGCATTGAAGCAAGCCAAAAGTCTGCCGGACTACTTCATTTTCGGCATGGCGCCCTCAAGCGGCATGTTGTCTACAAAAGAGCGTGGTTTGATCATTGAGGCGATGGGCTATGGCATGAACATTGTGAATGGCCTGCATGAATTCCTCAACGATGATCCAGTGTTTACCACAGCATGCGCCACCTACAACGTCACAATAACGGATGTCCGCAAACCTCGCGCTAAAAAAGATCTACGCATGTTCAGCGGGCAGATCGTCAAGGTTACTTGCCCTCGTATCGCGGTCCTTGGTACCGATTGCGCCATCGGCAAACGGACAACGGCGACCATCCTGGCCAGCGCCCTGAATGAGCGCGGCATTAAAGCCGTAATGGTAGGCACCGGTCAGACCGGATTGATCCAAGGGGCGCGCCACGGCCTAGCACTTGATGCAGTGCCATCCCAATTCTGTGCCGGTGAAATGGAAGCAACAATAGTCGAGGCGTTCGAAATCGAAAACCCAGACGTGATCATCATTGAGGGGCAAGGGGCACTTAGTCATCCAGCTTTTTCAACAACGTCGTTTATTCTGCGCGGCAGTTGCCCCGATGGTGTTGTGCTCCAGCATGCACCCGGACGGATCAACCGCTGCGATTTCGAGGGGATGAAAATGCCTGCCCCGGCCAGCGAGATTAACCTTATTGAGACCTTCAGCGATACCAAAGTTATTGGGCTGACGATCAATCACGAGAACATGACTGGCCCTGAAGTGGACATTGCCCTCATCCAATATGAGCGTGAACTTGGTATTCCAGCCACCGACGCGCTGACACGCTCCCCTGATCATCTGGTAGAGATGGTTCTCGCATCCTTCCCACAGCTCAGAAAGAAGCTGACGGCCAGCGTTAATTGACGGCACCACGGTTAGAAGTAGACCTTGGCAAAATCTATCACAATGCCCTTGAGCTGGTTAATCGGCTGCGGAAACGGGGCATCTCGGTTTCGGGGGTGACCAAAGCCATGCTTGGTTCACCGGACCTTGCCAAGGCACTGCTGGCTGCAGGGGTCAGCGGACTGGCAGATTCACGAATTGAAAATATCCAGACCATGCGCCACGCTGCGCCCAAAGCGCCTATGACGCTCATTCGGACACCGATGATTAGTCAGGTGGCGCTGGTGGTCGAAAGCGCAGATATTAGCCTTAACTCCGAACTTGATATCATTTCAGAATTGTCGAAGGCGGCTGGGGCGGCAGAGCGTATGCATGAGATAATCCTGATGGTTGAGCTTGGCGATTTACGGGAAGGCATTATGCCCCCCGATCTTGAAGAAGTCGTCCGTCAGACATTGCGTTTCCCCCATATCACCTTAAAGGGCATCGGGACGAATTTGGCATGTCGATGCGGTGTTGTCCCTGACGAGCTGAATATGGGGAGATTATCAGCATTGGCCGATGAAATTGAGGCGACCTTTGGCCCAATCCTCGATGTCGTTTCCGGGGGCAATTCAGCCAATCTTGAGTGGGCGCTTAGCAGCGCGAGCGTAGGTAGAATTAACAACCTTCGTCTGGGTGAAGCAATTCTTCTCGGCCGTGAACCGCTCCATCGCCAGCCAATTGAAGGACTTTACATTGATGCGATCACCCTTGTGGCTGAAGTTATTGAGGCCAAGATCAAGCCGTCACAGCCTTGGGGTGAGATAGGGGAAACCGCTTTTGGTGTGGTTACCCCGGCGATCGATAGCGGCTCCATTTGCCAGGCTATCCTAGCTGTGGGGCAAATGGATACCGATTCCAGCGGTCTCACTCCTCCCGAAGGCATTCATATTCTCGGGTCCAGCAGCGACCATCTCGTCGTCGATTGTGGCAAGAGCCTTCCTTCGATTGGTAGTGAGATGGCATTCGGAGTCAACTACAGCGCCTTAATCCGCGCCATGGCTTCGCCGTTAGTTGCCAAGAAATTTCGACCCTTGCATATTTTTCCTATACTAGAAGAATGATTCAAGGATGGACGAGCCATCGAGCAGGGGTATCGGGAGAAACCCTGATTGATGGCCTGAAACGAGAATGCTTTGAAGAAATTGGAGCCGATGTTGAAGTTTTAGAGCTGATGCATGTAGCAGATTATCATAGGCCCCGGATGACAGACCCCCCAAGCAAACGCCAACAGGTTGAATTCCTCTTTCGCTGCGAACTACCTTCGGGATACAAAGCTCAAAATGGACCAAAACCCGACAAACATCAAATTGATATCCTTTGGTTACATTTTGATGAAATTAATAAAAACATGTTTTATCCCAAAGCCTTTAGAGATATCCTACTCTCCAGTTCCACTTCAAATCCTGTCTATTTAGGTTTGATTGACTAAGGCCAAAGGCTCTGAACACATGCGCCTTCCAACACACATTCGCGACAACCTATATTTTCTCCTTGCCGAAGCTAATTCTCAAATTGGCAATCTCAAAGTTCTCCTAGAAACAGGCACGTCTTCAGCAGCCCAAAGAATTCTTGATCGCCGAGGCTATACCTATAATCTAAAGATGCGTATTCATGACAGCTGTATCAATGAAGTGCGGCAAAGTCATCGTAAAGACACCCTTGATGTCTACTCTTTACGCTCTGCTGAAGCCATTGCCTCGGAACTAGAATGGTTGAGTGATCTTGGCCAAGATTGTGTTAGGGAAGTTAGTCAGCACCAAGGTAGAAAAGTCTTTAAAAGAATTTTATCCGCTAAGCTGCTTGAAACCCTTGTTAAGGGGCTTCAACTGATCAAAACCAGCTTGGAAGAAGATAATTCAGAACAAGCTCTAAAAGTCGGCAAAATAGGCCGCAAAATTAATCGCCAATATAAGTCGCTATACAAACGCCAAACCCGTGACCTTAAAAAGAAGAAGAACGCGGGTAAAGTTATTTCAACTCTTTTCATTGCCCATCGTCTTAAAGAGATGGGTGCAGTTCTCCTTGATATCAGTGAAGCGATTATCTCTGCTAAATTGGGCCATCCTATGCATATGGAGCGGTTTAAATCTTTAGAAACGGCCTTTGAAGACCTCGGGATTGATGACGCTTCAGTAGATTCCATTGCAGAAACTAATTCTGGTAGCGGTATTTCAGGGATCGCTGATAATGACCATGGCCAAGAAGGTTATGCCGCGATTTTCAAAGACGGGCGAAAAGACAAGCTCAAAGAAGAACGCGAAAGCGTGGAAAGCTGGCACGAAATATTCCCTGGTTTGGCTCCACAAATTCTCTCCTACAGAAAAAGAGGCGCCAATGCCTCAATGCTAATCGAACACCTTCCCGGGCACACCTTTGAGCAAGTATTGCTCAATGAGAGTGACGAAATTCTAGACAAAACCCTCAAACACCTGACTAAGACCCTTAAAGCAGTTTGGAAAGAAACCAAACGTTCAAAAAAATCTAATGCCAATCATATGGGACAATTATCAAAAAGGCTTCCGAGCATTCGTGAAGTCCACAGAGGGTTGGGCCAAGGGGGAACGACGGTATGTGGTGCCCCAAACCTTGCCTTAGAAAAACTCATAGAGGAAGCCGCGGGAATTGAAGCTAAATGTCCTGCACCTTTCTCGGTCTATATTCACGGTGATTTTAACCTGGATAACATCATTTTTGACCCAGGCGAAAAGCGGATCAATTTTATCGATCTCCATCGCTCTTGTTATTCAGATTATACCCAGGATGTCTCTGTTTTCATGGTATCTAATTACCGTCTACAGGTGTTTAACAAACGCACCCGCAAACGCATTAGTGAAGTCGCCCTGAGGTTTTATGAATTTGCAGCAGAATATGCGGAAAAGAATAAAGACAAAACATTTGAATTCCGCCTCGCCTTAGGGTTGGCCCGATCGTTCATTACCTCCACGCGGTTCATTTTAGATAAGTCATTGGCCAAAGCTATGTATCTGCGTGGATATTACATTCTAGAGCGTCTTTCCAAGTGTAACAAAAAGTCCATTGAAACGTTCAAATTACCAATAAAGGAGCTCTTCTAATGAGGGACTTGAGAGTTGGGGTTATTGGAATTCCTGGCAAATGGTCAACGGAAGTTCTGGCTGATGCCATTGAGGAGAAAACTGGGTTTCGGCTTGTCCTTGATATGTCTGACATTCGGGCCGACCTTACCAAAGTAGAACTCTGGGCAGGAGATCATAACCTGAGTCAACTTGATGGTTTAATCGTAAAAAAAATCAGCCAAGAATATAGCCCCAATACATTGGACCGTATTGAGCTATTACGATTGGCTGAGAAAAAGGGCGTTCGTGTCTTTTCGAGAGCTGAAACCATTATCCGCATGATTGACCGCCTAGGCTGCACGGTCACTCTACGTAATGGTGACATCCCCATGCCAGCGACAACGGTCACTGAGAGCACCTCAGAGGCTCTAAGCACCGTTAAAAATTACGGCGCCGCTGTCTTCAAACCTCTTTATTCGACCAAAGCCCGAGGCATGTGCTTGATTGAGGCCAACCAGTCTGAAATTGAAATTATAAAAGCCATTGAAGATTTCAAGGCCACCAACCCTATGATGTATATCCAGCAAAAAGTAGATTTACCGGGACGAGATTTCGGCATGGTTTATCTTGGTGGCAAGTATTACGGCTCCTATGCTCGCGTTGCACAAGGTGATGCCTGGAATACGACCATCAATAGCGGCGGTAAATACGCCCTACATAAGCCCCCCCAAAGCACCATTGATTTAGCAACCAAAGCTCAAGCCTTGTTTGGCATGGATTTCACCACCGTGGATGTCGCAGATACCCCCGATGGTCCTATTGTTTTTGAAGTTTCCGCCTTTGGTGGTTTTAAAGGTGCCAAGGAAGGCATTGGCTTTGATGCCGCCACCGCTTACGCCGATTATGTTTTGAAGGAATTAGCCCAATGACAACAGCAAAAACCGTTGCAGATAGAATGATCGGCGATGCTTTCTTAGCTGGAGAAACTGTAATTCTCGACTTAGATGGCTATATCATCTCACTTAGATCAAACTCCTCTGCTCTCTTATCTGGTTTAAACAAATACTTTGCCCATGTGGTGGGTACTGGTAACCCTAATATTGAAGTCATAGCTGTTGAAGGCAAAGCAGATGACTTTGGGTTTGAATTTAAAGATTGGGCCAGAGAGCCAGGCAAGAAAGGTCGCAAAGATGCCTACAGCGATTTAAGTGATGGTCGTTTGGTCCAGAAGGTCCGAACAGGAATGGTTTTCCTACAAAGTGAAAACCACCGAATTGCCTATGGCCCATGCCTTGAAAACGACAACCAAGTGATTAATTTCATAAATGCCCAATATATGAATTGGTTACAGCAAAACGACGCATTGATTTGCCATGCCTCTGGCTTGGCCCAAGATGGGAAATGCCTTGGCATGGCAGGGTTCTCTGGTGGAGGAAAATCGACATTGATGCTGCGCTTGATGGAGAAGCAAGGTTTGGGGTATGTCACCAATGATCGTTTATTCCTGCAAAAAAACAATGGGGACCTGAAAGCCATCGGCATCCCCAAATTACCCCGAATTAATCCTGGCACTATTGTTTCTAACCCAACCTTAGAGCATCTCATTGATGAAGATCGCCGCAAGGATTTATTGGCCCTACCAAAGGTCGAATTATGGGAACTTGAAGAGAAATTCGATGTAGATGTGGAAGCGGTTTATGGCGCTGGTAAGATTGCACCTAAAACAACATTAGGTTCATTTCTAATCCTTAACTGGCAAAGAGAGGGGGATAGTAAAACCAAAGTGCAGAAGGTTGATATTAATCAGCGTCCTGAGCTCCTCGGCGCCATTATTAAATCTCCAGGACCTTTCTATCAATATTCTGCTGGTAGCTTTTTCCAAGACACCACCGACCTTCCCCCAGGGCCTTACCTTGAGGCCTTAAAGGGCATAGATATTTATGAGGCCAGTGGTGCGGTTAACTTTGATATTGCAGCATCTGCCTGCCTCAAAATTTTAGGAGGAAATTTTGGTTAAAGAACTCCTCATTATGCGCCACGGTCACGCCAATGATTTTCCACCTTCGGGACAAGGTGGGGGTGATTTTGCGCGTGAACTACGCGACAAGGGGAAACGAAATGCCCAACGAGTCGGAGTTTGGCTAGCCCGTAACGACTTGCACCCTGATCATGTAATTAGCTCTCCCGCGATTAGAGCCCTCAGGACAGCTGAAAAAACTTGTAAAACCTCTGGCCTCAACAGTGATATCGTCATCACTGACAAGAGAATTTATGAAGCCAAAGTAGAAGACCTTCTAGAGATCATCAAAAGTATTCCAAAAGCAACCAAACGCTTAATGCTGGTAGGCCACAATCCCGGTTTTGAAGCCTTGATCGAAAAGCTGTGTCGAGAGAAAGTAAAACGAACAAAATCTGGATCTATTCTACCTGCCGCCGCCTTAGCTCACATTGAACTTGATTGCGATTGGGGAAACATTGCTAAAAATAGCGGTACCTGCCAACAAATCATTCGCCCCAAAAAGCTCCCTCGTCAATTTCCGTTCCCTGGCCTGGAAGACAAAGAAGACCGTTGTCGGCCTGCTTATTATTATTCCCAATCGTCTGTCGTGCCGTACCGCATTGAGGCAGGAAATCTTGAGGTCCTTATTGTCGCCTCTAGCAAACAAAAACATTGGGTTATTCCCAAAGGAATTCATGATCCAGGTATAAGTGCCCAAGCATCAGCTGCTAACGAAGCCTTTGAAGAGGCTGGTGTTTTAGGCGATGTGGCTGAAAAAATGATTGGAACCTATAGCTATCCAAAATGGGATGCTACCTGTACGGTTTCGGTTTATCCCATGAAGGTCACTCGGGTATTACCAGAAGAAGAATGGGAAGAAAGTCATCGTGGGCGTCGTTGGGTTTCAGTTGAGGAAGCTGCTGGAGCTGTTTTGAATGCAGACGTTCAAAAAATGGTCCTGAAGTTGCCCGGAGCACTGAAGTTCTCTGACGATACCGAGGGCTCATGATGCTCAAAAAGATTGCCATTCTCATTCGTCACAGCGAAAACAACCAGCTCCCCAATACGCCTAGCACTCATCAACCTTTTCCCTTAGACGATGTACGGCCAGAAAAAGAGGCTAAATGAAATGAAACACAATACAAAATTTCGCCATGAATCTCTTCAGGACAGAGACTCAATCAAACGTCTCTTAAGGGCACTGACATCTGGAATAGCAAAAGGTAAAATCACCTTGGAAGACGAAGATGGCGCTATGACTATGGAGCCCAACCAACTGGTTAACTTCAAAATCACTGCTTCACAAGACGAGGACAAAAGTAGTTTAAATTTCCGCCTCACCTGGACAAACGATTGGCAACCTGAAAAAGACAAGAGCATTAAAATTAAATCGGGGTGACTACTATAAAACCTTCAACGTCTCTCCCGCAACTCATCGAGCATTCTATTATATGCCCTCGCCTATTATAGGTCGAACACTATTACATTTAGCCGTTGGTAATATTGTTAAGGGCTAAGATTTAATTCTATAAGGAACGGCTATAAGGATACTATCACTTCATCGCTTTGCCAAAAAATAGGCCCCTACCCTATATGTATATTGGGAAGTAGACCAAGGGGAGAACTACATTCATACAAATAGAAATAACTGGTAGGGGCCGAGTATGTGTCATGCGGAGGAAGAATAACTCACTCCGAAGCTACTTAGCTTCAGCTACTATCTAAATCCCACAGCAAGCGAAGGTAAAGTCGTATTTACTCCGCATATAGATCGAAAAAACCTTATTATTAATTACTCTGACCTACATAGGGCGTTATGTGAGTTCTCCATCTCGAGAAAATAATGATCGAAAATGGTCCGTAATGGCGGTCACGCCAGGGTGTTGGCGTTCACGTTCAGCAGAGATCGCATAAAATTGCACCCTAAGGTCCTCTGCACGACCTACTGGCATGACATCGTACTGTTGGGCGACCTCATCTTCGATGATGGCAGGAGCAGTAAATATACCAAATCCTTTTTCGCCAAACACCTTCAAGAGCGCACTATCTTCAATTTCGGCTTTAATTGATGGAAAAATATGATGCGTATTGAACCATCTTCTAAGATCGCTATGCAGGGAAGATTCCTTGCTTTGCATAAGAATAGGCGCACCAGTTAATGATTTAGGGAAGTTTTCCTGGAACCGATCAACTAAATCTTTCGTTCCAAAAAACACTGTCCCACACTCACCTAATGGGTGGCTGAACAGATCAAGCCGTAAAGTAGGCGGAACAGGACATTCTGTTAGCACCAAGTCCAACTTATGCACAGCTAGGTCGGCGAGTAACGTATCGATATCACCTTCTCTGCAGACCAATCGCACCGGGTTATCCAATTGGAATACGGGCTCAATCATCTGATACGCTATTAACTTCGGGATAGCGTCAACAATACCGACCCTAAATAAAGACCCTAAGTCACCCTTGGGGCCTAAAAGGGCTGTTTCCAATTCGGCTTCCAACTGAAATACTTTTTCACAGTAGCCTAAAGCTTTGTGCCCGGCCTCAGTAAGGATTAAGTTACGGCCAGTTTTCTTAAAAAGCTTTACCCCTAGGTCTCCTTCAAGCAGCTTCAATTGACCACTAATCGTCTGAGGGGTAACGTTCAAAAACTCACTCGCCTGAGTGACACTGCCCTCTTTTGCGACCGCCCAAAAGTACTTCAGGTGTTTAAAATTAATATTCGCCACGCATCACCTTGTTCGTTTTTCTCGAGTTATTGGCCTGTATTTTCCGAATTGTTCTAATTTGTTTTATAAGCGATATTTTATATCTCTGGAACCTATATTTTTATAAAGTGGCACCCACCTACAAATCATTGATTTTATTAAAAAAATTAACCACTTAGCGGTTCGTCTTACTGAACTGAGAAATCAATTAAAATGTTACCCACCTATTTGATCGACAGCATTATCCTCTTAACGGCCGCCGTAATCTTGGTGCCGCTCATGCAATATCTGCGGCTTGGATCTATTATTGGATTTTTAACGGCAGGTGTTGTTGTCGGACCTTGGGTGTTAAGCCTTATCACCGAAGTTGAAGAGATACGCCACTTTGCTGAGCTTGGTGTTGCCTTTTTGCTCTTTATCATTGGTGTAGAATTAAAACCTAAAAGATTGCTCTTAATGCGCAAATGGGTTTTTGGGCTAGGTAGCGCTCAAGTTATAGTAACAGGCATTGTCTTTATGGGCATTGCGTTGCTGTTAGGCCTAAATGTCCGTCAAGGTATTATCATTGGCTTTGGCTTAGCCTTATCTTCAACAGCTTTTGTTCTCCAACTATTAACTGATCAAGGGCTCATTGGAACTCAACCCGGAAGGCGTTCTTTTGCAATTCTACTTTTGCAGGATTTAGCTGTCGTTCCTTTACTCGCCTTAGTACCCCTTCTAACTCAAACTGATGTCAGCTTAGGGCTCGACCTTGCCATTGCATTTGGCGAAGCTGCACTGATACTCATCATTATTATTGTTGGTGGCCGTTTCTTCCTGCGCCCCCTTCTTCATCTTGTTGCCCGTTCAGGCAACCTGGATATCTTTGCTGCCGCTGCATTGCTTCTTGTTCTGGGAGTAGCCGGATTAATTACAATGGCAGGGTTTTCTATGGCCATGGGTGCCTTTGTCGCTGGTTTACTGATTGCTGATTCAGAATACCGCCATCAAGTCCTCGCCGATATACAACCCTTTAGAGGATTTCTATTAGGGTTATTTTTCATGTCTGTTGGCATGTCCATGGACTTCGGTGCGCTGATAAGTGATTGGCAATATCTTGTTCTGGCTCTTATCGGGCTTTTATCCATAAAAGCCATCATCATCTGGGCTTTAGCACGTTTTTTCGGCATTCAATCACGCCCTGCCTTTGCTGTCGCATTGATACTGGCTCAGAGTGGTGAATTCGGCTTTGTAATCTTCGGCGTCGCCCTAACTCATGGCTTGCTTGAAAAAACACTCTTTGATCAACTCATTCTCGTGGTTACTCTGAGTATGATTATCACACCTGCCTTAGCTTATCTTTCAAAGCAGTTCTTTGTGAGCAACACAACATCGACCGACACTCAGCCACCTGAAGATAAAAGTGATTTCGTGCATAAAGTAATCATCGTGGGGTTTGGGCGCGTTGGTCGGCGGATTGCGAAAATGATGGATTTCGCAAACACACCCTATATCGCTATAGATTCCAATGCCGACCTCGTGAACCAATATCGCTCTGAAGGCTTTCCTGTCTATTTTGGTAATGCAGAGAGCTTCGATGTATTAATCAGCGTTGGTGTCAAAAACAGTCGTCTTGTCGTTGTCACCATCGACCAGCAAGAGACATCAAAGCTCTTGGTCAGAGAGCTTCGCAGGTTATCAACCACGCTACACATCCTTGCCCGTGGCAGAGACAGCGCACATTGTGAGCAACTGCTTGTTGCCGGGGCAGATGAAGCTGTGTCAGAAGCTTTCGAAGCTAGTTTACAACTAGGCGCCGAAGTACTTCAGAGGCTTGATCAACCTTCAGAGCAGATACAACAGGTACAGCAGAAAATGCGAGATGGCGGCAACCTCAAAAGTGAGCCTCTCGCTGATGATGAGGAACTGGCTTCGCAAAAGTAAATCGCTGCAATATTAGCTGCAATTTCAATTCGTATTTTCCGTATCGTTGCCTGTTTTATTTCGATTTGTACTGATGTTAATTATCGGCGATAGTAACTCTATATGAAAATAAATTTCATGTGGCTAGGAGTTTACCCCCTTCAAAGCACTTTCGCTAAATGTTGGGGAAATTAAACAAATCACATGAACCGTGATTACAGAAAGAGAATGATAATGAGTTTTGACTGGTTTCACCCGCAAGACCTAATAATCCTCCTGGCTGTTGGCTTCTTAGGCGGCTTAATCCTCGCGGCACATTTATCCGTTCGCCCTAAAAATGATGACGCTAAGGACACCCCCACCACGAATACTTCAACTCAAAAGCCATCCATTAATGCAAATTAAGTGCGCCAAAATGAGAGCCCAAGGCTGAGGCATGATGACCATATAGCATAAAAACTGGAGCTACCTCCTCTAAGGAAACCCTATGTTCGCTATTTACGATTTCGAAGGTTTGCGTTTTCGGGACACACTTGAAAATCTCCATAAGGTAAGGAAAGTTCAAGAAAGTCCAAAGACTTTATTAAGCACAGAAACTCCAGAAAAAACTAACGACCTTCACGGGAACAACCAGGAAGTTATACTCAAAGCAAGCCAAGCTTATAGAAAAAAAATACAACTCAGCGATCGCGTAGCCATTACCCATGCTTTTCAGCTCATGAGCCACCCAGTTGAAACAATACAATCTAACCAGGATGTTTTTTCTGCCTGGGAGCGCTTTCGTGGAAACCAACATCATCAACTTCCCGTACTGGATACACAACACCAGATAGTGGGCATCCTGTCAGAACGCGATTTACTTAAACATCTGGTAACTAATGCAGATATACCCGCTTACCAGAATAACAATACTGTCGCTGAGGTTATGACAAATGAAGTGATTGTTGCAGACCCCGTAACCGATGTCCGGCGTATAGCAAGAGTCATGCTGGATTATCGTTTAAGCTCGGTACCGATCGTCAATGAAAAGGGAGAGTTGATTGGATTAGTATCGCGTAGCGATATCTTAAGAGCCGCTGCTCTCGATCCACCGATGAATGCTCACTTAAGTCTTTGGACATAACGATAAATATCCCCACCACAACATCGAATTATCCGAACAATCAGCGAATTTAATTCGATTAGTACTGATTATTATTTTGTGACACTATCAAGTAATTGGGGGATATAGTGCCCACAGAAATTACGTCCGTTACTTTTTTATGGCTTTGGGAACGACGACTAAAACTGGATTAAAAATAATTTCTATTACAAGATTTTAAGATGATTCTGTCGTTTGATTATTACAACATATGTTATATTCTCTGATCAAAAAAGTGAAGATAGCGGAGGGTAATAATTTACAGGAATCCAAAAACATTATTTTTGTTGCTACACCAGATTGTGATCATGGGCACTGTAACTCGCACAGGAATTCCAGGTTTCATCGTGGGCAATTCGGCAAATTCGCCTGTAGTAACATCAACGACTCTGTTTTGGCCCTCAAAAATTTGGACTTCACATCACCCGTCACCCTTGAGGAAGAAAATCTGCTTAAAGACAGCAAGCTTACACCTCTGCCCTTGAACAATTCAACCAACCAAAGGACAGTTACTCATGTCAATTAGTCATCTAAAAGAAGGCTTCATGAAATTTCATGAAGGGAATTTTAAGGAAAAATCAGCGAAATGGGAAGACCTTGTGGAAAATGGTCAACATCCAAAAATTGCTGTTGTTGCATGCTCTGATTCACGAATTGACCCGGCGTTCATGATGAATGCCGAACCAGGTGAAATTTTTGTTATTCGCAATGTAGCTAATTTGGTTCCGCCTTATGATGACACTGCTTATGGCTATCATGGTACCAGTGCGGCTCTTGAGTATGCTGCTCAACACCTGAAGGTAACAGACATCATTGTCCTCGGGCATGCCTACTGCGGCGGCATTGGGTCATTGTTTGCACCTAAAGAAGACAAAGAGGTTGATTATGATTTCATATCACCCTGGATGACAATTGCAGAGCCTGCTCATCGACGAGTTGTTGCAACGATGCCCAACGCGACAGATTCTGAACAGGCACGAGCTTGTGAGAAAGGTGGAGTGATGGTTTCTTTAGAAAATCTTATGACTTTTTCCTGTATTCGTGAAAAGGTCTTCAACAATGAGTTACGCCTTCATGGTTGGATGGTTGACATACGCCAAGGCACACTCAGTTGTTATAATGCTGAAACCAATCAATTTGAAGAGATCAAAAAGTAAGAGTGATAGGGCTATACATTTAATGTTGAGGGCTGTTAGTAATTTTTTTGTATTTTCATTTTATTATGATGAAAATAGGAGATTCTTTCATGGTTAAACTCGCCCTCATTAATGCCACATCTGAATCAGCAAGCCTAAGCCCACGCAAAAGGAATATGACAAATGGATGATCTTTTCAAAACCATGCGTATTTCAGCTGCTGGGCTGAAGGCACAAGGAACAAGACTTCGAGTCATTTCAGAGAACATGGCTAATGTAAATTCATTGCCAACGCAACCAGGAGAAAAACCTTACCAGCGTAAAGTTACAATTTTCAAGAATCAATTAGACCGTGAACTCGGAGCCAAGACAGTTGTTGTAGATAAAGTCAAAGCAGACAAATCAAAGTTTCGCTTACGATTTGAACCCAACCACCCAGCAGCAGATGCAAACGGTTACGTCCAAACACCCAACGTTAAAGGGCTCGTTGAATCCATGGATATGAAAGAAGCCCAACGGTCATATGACGCAAATGTCAAAGTCATAAAACTAACCAAAGAGATGATCGGTAACACCCTTGGAATACTTCGTTAACCTTAAGAATTGAAAGCTCCCTTAATTAAGAAGCCCTCACTAAAGAGAAAAGAAATCTGTATTGTACCTGAGCCGGCGCCGAGGGCATAGTTCATCCTTGTATAGACCACCACTTGAGCACTCTTTCGGTTGGCCCCTCTGGGACCAGTGTACTCATTCGCTAATCACTTTTAATAATTTCACAGTGAAAATAGTTCCCTCATTTTCAGTAGATTCAACGTCTATGCGACCACCATGTTTATTAACAATAATGTCATGAGATATGGCTAAACCTTGTCCACTGCCTTTGCCGACTTCTTTTGTCGTGAAAAATGGGTCAAAAATTCGTTCTTTAATTTCCTCTGGCATGCCATTTCCGCTGTCTTTAACCATAAGAACAACCCCATCAGAAACAGCTTTTGTACTGACAGTGATATGGCCTATATCGGTTGATTTTTCTTCTATTGCGTGGGCTGCATTTACAACAAGGTTTAAAACAACCTGATTTAAATCACCTTCAAGAGCCATTACCTGCGGAATATTTTTATCCAGTTGCATCTCCAATTGTGCAACAGATTTCCACTCGCTTTTACACACAGAGATAGAACGCTCAACAACCCGGTTCAGATCAACCAAGGTTTTTTCTTTGCTACTTGGATGTGCAAATTCTTTCATCGCCAACACAATTTTGGAAACTTGACGCACCCCTTGAATAGACTGCTCAACCGCCTGTGGTAGTTCCTCACGCAAGAATTCAATATCTGCCTCTTCGCACGCTTCTTCGCAGCGAGCAACTGTAGATAAACCCACATCTTTCTCCTTGGTTTCTTCAGCCAGCTCAGAGTAATTTTTTAGTACATTCATGATATCTTCTACAGCTTCTCCCATGAATTTGAGATTATCACCAATA
>JAPHRK010000078.1 GCA_026196105.1 Rhodospirillales bacterium
CGTGATTGCAGCCGTCAGCGTCGTTTTGCCGTGATCAACGTGGCCAATCGTGCCTACGTTACAGTGCGGCTTAGTACGTTCAAACTTTTCTTTCGCCATGATACGAACTCTCTAATTGCTCAACGGCTGATATCAGCCTTGGTTCTAAACAAAACATACAAAATTTGGAGCGGGTAGGGGGAATCGAACCCCCGTATTCAGCTTGGAAGGCTGCTGCTCTACCATTGAGCTACACCCGCAAAATGGTCAAACGAGCATCCCAGCCACTTCTATGAAGCAGGAAAACCCAATCAACCTCACTTCTTTTCGTTTGCGCCATCTTCAAAGAAAATGGTGGAGGGGGTTGGATTCGAACCAACGTAGGCGTGAGCCAACGGGTTTACAGCCCGTCCCCTTTAGCCGCTCGGGCACCCCTCCATCACAATCGTCGCTGATTGGGTGCAAACGAAGTCGGAATAATCGGGATTTCGTCTGCATTGTCAACTCAAAATAATGAAAAAAATTTAACCCGCAAATTTCATTGATTTTAAAAGGAAATTTTGCCCTGACAGACAGGCAATAACCTTGTAAAACTGCCTAATGAACAAAACAAACAAACCGAAACGTAATCGCCCCTCTTTTACCAACAAAAAAAGACGGGATAACTCCAGCAGCGATGAGACTCGGGAAAACCTCCCTGAGCGCAAAGGTCGTTTATGGCTTTTTGGTACCCATGCAGTCCTGGCAGCATTGGCAAACCCCAAACGTCATAGTCTCCAACTCTTGCTGACAAAAGAGACTTATAATGCCCACTCACAAGAGCTAGATGAAACTTTAAAGGACAAATCTTTCGGCGCGGAATTTAAAAGTAGAAGCGAAATTGATGATTTCTTGCCTGCAGAAGCCGTTCATCAGGGAATTGCTCTCCTCGTCGATCCCCTGCCCGGCTACCCAATTGAGCAGCTGCTTAAAAAGGTGAAAGACCAAGAAACCGCCTGCGTGGTTATTCTTGATCAACCTAATGACCCCCATAATATTGGTGCTGTTTTGCGCTCTGCGGCTGCTTTTGGTGCTGATGCCGTTATCATGCCCGACCGGGGTACACCTGAAGCGACAGGAACCTTAGCTAAATCAGCCTGTGGGGCGTTAGAGCGTGTTCCTGTCATGCGAGTCGGCAACCTTTCCCGTGTTATGGAGCAACTTAAAGAAGCCGGATTCTGGTGCGCTGGCCTTGATGCCCACGGAGACACCCCTCTCGCCAAAGCAAACTTAGACGGCAAAACCGCCCTAGTTTTTGGTGCAGAAGGTCCAGGCCTCCGCCGGCTGACCAAAGAAAAGTGTGATTTCTTGATCCGAGTTCCTATCTCTAACGCCGTGGAAAGCCTCAATCTTTCCAACGCCGTTGCTATTACTCTGTATGAAGTTGCAAGAAATAAAGAATAGACGGTTGATTACCATGCCAACCCAAGCTAAATAGTCTCCGCAACCTACCACAGTGCCGCAATAGCTCAGCTGGTAGAGCACCTGATTTGTAATCAGGGGGTCGGGAGTTCGAGTCTCTCTTGCGGCACCACTTCTCTAAATCTTACCTAAAATCAGATAGTTAAACCGTTGCCACTGGTGTCGTCGGTGACCCAACAGCTCCAGGAAGTCTCAAAGGTGGCGCAGTTAGTAGAAACCGCGATCGGTTATTTGCTCTAAGCCATTGGGCAAGTTCGGTTAGGTACCAAAGCTCTCCTAAATGAATGCCGAGCTTAAACAAACAATGTTCGTGCAATGGAAGGGCCGCGCAACAGCCCTCACCTTCTTCTGCGGGATATGATTCAACGGCATAGTTATCAGCGATCATCGCCACAACACCGTTATCGGTAATCCAGTTCAGCAAACGAGGATCTCGACCATTGAGCACAGAGCAAGAGTTCTCTAGTTTTTCATGAGAGGGGGCTTTGTTCATGGAGAGCACGACATCTGCAAACCCTGTATAAAAACAAACCATATCCCCCGGTTCAACTTGAACCCCGTCTTTGTCTAAAACTTCCATAAGTTCGTCATAACCAACAAGCTGGCGATTATGACCATGATGTTTTTCTAAATCAATCATCACCCCACGGCCCTGAATGGCAGCTTGGGCCATGTTTTCAATGCCGAGCTTGCGTGCTTCGCTCCCTTCATGGGTTTCACTTGAAGGTGGCCCAACAACATCTTCATGGGCACGCCAACCGTTATAATAGACAATCTCGGCAACCCCATCTCCATCAGCATCAAATTCTTCACCTACATGAGCCAACGAATCCCATTGGGTTGAATATTGGGTATGAAGAACCACAGCATCATCACAAATAACATCTGTGAGCCGCTCGTCTTCCCGGCTCAAGGGGAAGTTAAAGTTAGGTATGCCCCCTTCCCGCTGTGTTGAGAATTTTTGAGGAGGATGACGACGGGGGTTGAGTTTATTACCGCCCGGATAATCCAAGGGAAGGCTCAGGCAAAAGCGGTGGCCGGTTTTAGCTTCAGCAATTCCTTTCAGAACAACCTCTGGCGTGAGAAGGTTTATCCGACCAAGTTGATCATCTTCCCCAAAATCACCCCAGTTAGACCCTTCGGGCCTCTTCACCCACCGCTTTGCCATTATAGAAACTCCCGTTTTTAATCGGCTACCTTAATAATGAGCTTGCCGAAGTTCTTACCTTTCAACAGCCCTTGGAAGGCTTGTGGTGCATTTTCTAAGCCCTCAACAACATCTTCCCGATATTTAATTTTGCCTTCTTTAATCCATCCCGCCATGGCGTTCAGGAATTCGCCTTGTTGCTCCGCAAAATCCCAAACAATAAAGCCTCTGAAACTAAGGCGTTTAACCAGGATATTGCGCATCAGAACTGGGGACATATTTGGCCCAGGAGGAAGCTCAGTCATATTGTAATTGGCAATCAGGCCACACACAGGGATGCGGGCGAAATCATTGAACAAGGGCAAGACTGTATCAAAAACTTTGCCTCCCACGTTCTCGAAATAAACATCGATCCCATCAGGGCAGGCCGCTTTAAGGGCCGCCGCAAAATTGTCTTCTTTGTAGTTGATGCAGGCATCGAAACCCAACTCATTCACCACATAATCACATTTGTCTTGTGCCCCGGCGATACCAACAGCACGAGCGCCATTGATTTTAGCAATTTGCCCAACAAGGCCCCCAACCGCCCCAGAAGCCGCCGCAACAACAACGGTTTCTCCAGCTTTAGGTTGACCAATATTCAACAACCCAGTGTAAGCAGTCATGCCCGGCATTCCAAGAACACCAACCGCTGTTGAAACTGGCGCTAAATCAGGATTAATTTTACTAAGTTCATCCCCATTGAGCACCGCATATTCCTGCCAGCCACCAAAACCGAGAACAGTATCACCAGCACTGAATCCTTTATGCTTAGATTCCATAACCTCTGAAACCGTTGCACCAACTATAGGATCACCAATTGCAACAGGTTCAGAATAAGAAGCTGCATCACTCATACGCCCGCGCATATAAGGGTCTAAGGAGAGGTATCGAGTACGGCAAAGGACCTGACCTTCACTAGGCTGGGGAACGGGAACTTCTTTAAGTGAAAAATTCGCATCTGTTGGTTCCCCAACAGGACGTGAGGCAAGGGTAATCTGACGATTGACGTTCACAGACATGTTTTTTCCTTCAATAAAATAATGTTGTAACCAAAGTATTGAACGAAGAGTCAAAAGTCCACCCTTTCCGTCAAAACCCTTTCCTGACGGTATCTCTCATGCTTTTATAGGGTGATACTTTAGATGCTATGAGGATAGAATGTCAGAACTATTTGAAACATACCGGGGAACCGTTCGTCGAGAAGAATTAGACGAAATGGGCCATATGAATGTTGCCTACTACCTTAAAAAATCTAGTGATGCTCTTGCTAATCTCAGATTTTCCCTTGGCCTTTCAAATAATGAACTCAATAAAAAATCCATGGCGCTTATTTCCTCTAGAGATCGAATCTTTTTCAGACGTGAAGTGCACCTCGGTGACACTCTAGTGATGGAATCTGGAATCAGAGGGATTGATAAGAACGGTGGAATTCAAGTGGTCAATCTTTTGGAAAACCAGGAATACGGAAACTTGGCAGCGCATTTTGAAACCACCGTTAACTTAGTTGATAAAGCGACTGGAGAAATCGTTACCTGGCCTCAGAAGGCCTTAGACGAAGTAGCGAAGAAAACAGGTGTCTTCCCTGACGCGCCTCTCCCTGAGCCTTTTAAAGATATCCATCTCCTCCCTGAAATGGCCGATAAACTCAGAACAACCTATCAAGGGGATATCCCTGAACAAGATACAGATGTTGCTGGTTTTGCCGCTCCTCACGCTCATATCGCTCGTTTTTGGACCGCATTTCCAAATGTTATGAAAGAAATGGGCATTGTTCATGCTGAAATGGTCGAAGGAGGGGTTGGTTCAACTGCGCTTGATTATCGCTTAAATTACCATCACCCTATTAAGCAGGGAACCAAAGTCGAAATTAAAAGTTGCTTACTTGAAATGGGGGAGAAGGTCTTTCGATTTGTCCACTTCATGACCGATCAAAACACAGGGGAACCTGTAACAACCGTTGATGTTCTTGGGGTTCTTTTTGATCTCAAGACCCGAAAAGCAATTCCCTTCCCTGATCATTATAGGAAAGGGGGAGAAGCTTTATTATTCGAGCTTTAAAAAGCTATATCTACACAATAATTTCTCAAAGGGTTCTCAATATATTCACTCACACTTTGTTGGTCGATTGAGATATACATTATAACGACTTCCAACATTATGCAGTGGATTAAATGAGAATTGGGATTGATCTGGGCGGGACAAAAATTGAAGCCATTGCCCTCGATGAAAATGGAATTGAGCTAGATAGACAGCGCATAAACACGCCACAAGGTGACTATGACGGGACTCTCTTAGCAATCAAAACCCTGATCAATGGTTTCGAGGATAAGCTTAATCAAAAGGGAACAGTCGGGATCGGAATTCCCGGAACAATTTCACCGGCAACGGGCCTAGTGAAAAATGCGAACTCTACCTGCCTTATTGGGCACCCCCTTGATAAGGATTTAGAAAAGTTCTTAGAGCGCCCTATTCGGCTCGCCAATGATGCAGACTGTTTTGCGGTTTCAGAAGCAACAGATGGTGCTGGAAAAGGAGCAAGCTCTGTCTTTGGAGTTATCCTAGGCACGGGTGTTGGCGGTGGCATTGTTATCAATGGCAAGCCCCTTTGTGGCCCTAACGCCATTGCTGGTGAATGGGGGCATAACGCCCTCCCCTGGCCTCAGCCAGATGAATTTCCTGGCCCTCCATGCTATTGCGGGCAAACAGGGTGTATCGAAACCTTCCTAAGCGGCCCAGCACTCTCTAAATTTTATCAAAAGGTACAAGGTTTCCCCCTCTCTCCTCATGAAATCTACCTTCGGGCAGAAGCCGGAGAAGAAACGGCTCAAAGGATTTTAGCCATATACGAAAATCGCCTTGCCCGCTCTTTAGCCACAGTTATTAGCATCATTGACCCTGAAGTCATTGTCCTTGGGGGAGGCCTTTCAAATTTGGACAGGCTTTATATCAATGTTCCAAAGCTTTGGCAGGAATGGGTCTTTTCCGATACAGTTGTGACCAAATTGGTCAAAAATCAGCATGGAGACTCTAGCGGCGTCAGAGGCGCTGCTTGGCTTTGGAATGAATAGTATGGACACTCTTTGCCGTGATTGCGGCTTTAGGACAAGCCAACAAGGAAAAATTGATCGCTGCCCAACTTGCGGGTCACCTCGGGTGATTAGTCATCCCGAGCTTTTTTCCCTGTCCATCGCCCATATTGATTGTGATTCTTTTTATGCTTCAGTGGAAAAAAGAGACAACCCGAGCCTCGCCAATAAGCCCGTCATTGTCGGAGGTGGTAAACGTGGAGTGGTCGCGGCCTGTTGTTATATCGCTCGTATGCGCGGGGTGCATTCAGCCATGCCCATGTATAAAGCCAAAAAAGCTTGCCCTGATGCAGTTGTGATCAAACCAAATATGTCTAAGTACCGTATTGCCGGGAAGCAAATCCGCGCAATCATGTTGGAAATGACCCCGCTGATTGAACCCCTTTCCTTGGACGAGGCTTTTCTTGATCTCTCTGGGACAGAAAAACTGCACAAGAAGAGCCCTGCGGAGACTCTTACTGAGATAATCAGGCGCATCCAATCTGAGGTCGGTGTTAGCGCCTCAATTGGGCTAAGCTATAATAAATTCCTCGCAAAAACTGGGTCCGATTTAGATAAACCACGTGGCTTTGCAGTGATTGGCAAAGCAGAGGCTCAAGATTTCTTAGCCTCCCGCCCGGTGAAATCGATTTTTGGAGTTGGGAAGGCACTCACCAAAAAATTAGAAAATGACGGTATAAGAACTATTGTCCAATTACGCGAGCTTGCCAAAGAAGATTTGCTTAAAGAATATGGCACCATTGGCAGTCGGCTCTACCATTTTTCACGGGGTGAAGATAATCGCACAGTTAATCCCTCCCGCCCCGTCAAAAGCGTCTCGGCCGAAACCACATTTAATGAAGATGTAACCGATTTTGCTGAATTAAAAAAACGCCTCTGGTCACAATGTGAGCGAGTGGGGCAAGATTTACGTTCCAAAGGCATTGCCGGAAGAAGCATTACCCTCAAGCTTAAGACAGCGGAGTTCAAACAACTCTCCCGCTCCCGCCATATATCTTCGCCGACTCAACTCGCAGAAGTCCTCTTCCAAACCGCCCTCCCCCTGCTTGAGAAAGAAGCCAACGGCACCCCCTACCGCCTTATTGGTATCGGAGCAGCGGACCTCTGCTCTGAAGAAGACGCCGATACCCCCGACCTGTTAAACCCAGAGCTTGGCAAACAAGCCAAAATGGAAAAGCTAATGGACGCCGCCCGAGACAAATTCGGTAAAGGAATCATCCAAAAAGGGCGCAGCTTGAAGTGAATTCTTCTATTTAGTTTCTGCCGTAGCTTCATCGACCTTTGCGGAACTAAACCTGAGAAGTAAGAAACCAAGTACGGCCGATAAGATTGATCCAGTTAAAACACCAAGCCGAACGGGGACATCAAATTCTGATCCCTCAAAGGCTAGTGCGCCTATAAACAGACTCATGGTAAAGCCAATTCCGCAAAGCAGAGAAACGGCGTAGAGTTGGAGCCAGTTTGTTCCCCGAGGCATCGCAGATAAGCCTAGCTTGATTGTGAGCCATATCATAAGGAATACACCAACTTGCTTACCGAAGAACAAGCCTGCTGAAATACCAAGTTTTACTGGTTCGATAAAGTTTTCAAGCCCAATCCCTGCAAAAGAAACGCCCGCATTAGCGAAAGCAAAGATAGGTATAATTAAAAAAGCGACCCAAGGGTGAAGGGTGTGTTCAAGGTCTTTAAGGGGAGAGGTTCCACTTCCCTCTCGGCCCTCTAGTGGGATAGCAAAAGCCGTAGCGACCCCTGCTAAAGTGGCGTGGACCCCTGATTTGAGCACACATACCCAGAGGGCTATCCCTAAGATAATATAGATTGACGGACGAACGATCTTCAATCGGTTAGCAATCACCATTCCTGCTATAAACACACCGCCTAACATCAGGGAGGGAATCGATAGATTTTCTGTATAAAATAGGGCGATAATTACAATTGCCCCAAGGTCATCTATAATCGCAATTGCTGTCAGTAAAATTTTAAGAGACAACGGTGCCCGGCTACCAACAAGAGCTAAGATTCCCAAAGCAAATGCAATATCCGTTGCGGTTGGTATTGCCCAACCAGCCATATTTACTGGATTTCCATGATTGATAGCGTAATAGATCAACGCAGGAACCGCCATACCACCAACTGCTGCCATTGCAGGGAGAGCAAATTGTGAGGGGGTCGAGAGCTCCCCTTCAACAAATTCTCGTTTTATCTCTAATCCGACAAGGAAAAAGAAAATCGCCATCAGCCCGTCGTTAATCCATAGAATTAAAGGTTTGGCAATTTCCAAAGCCCCAAATTTCATCGCAACGGGGATATCCAGAATAGCGGTATAGAGGCCGCTTAAGGCAGAATTTGCCATAATAAGAGCTAAGACGGAGGCAATAATCAAAATTATTCCGCTAGCAGCTTCAAGCTTAAGGAATTGGCGAATAGTAGTTATGGGCATTTATGGCAACCATGAGCAATAAAATAAACAATAGCTGATTAGATAGTCCTATAAAAAGAATCCTTCAAGCAAGAATATCCGAAGTCAGCAATCTGCATGTAAGATTTTTCAATATCTCTCTAAAAAATAACTTAATTTACCCCATGAAATTACAACAAAAAAGGGCAAAAAACTATCTATAATTGCTATTTTTACTAATATTCTATATATAATGGAAGAAAAATAAAAATATACTAAATTAACATCTTTAAAAGATGGGGGAACAAAATGACAATTACCTTATTCGAACGTACAAGGTTTCGCGGCAACTCAGATGATATAACAGCGAATCAAGACAACCTCGGACAAATACCCGTTGGGCGCAATCCATCTTCCATGGCGATGACCGCACCAACTGATTCCATTTTACTATGTAAAAAAAATGATTGGCGCGGCGGTGTCATGTTTCGACGAGGCATAAATTCAATCGACAATCTTGGGTCGCCTGCAGTTGGCGGTAAACGTACTTACAGAAACGGCATATCCTCCGCGCGAGTAACCCCCTTCTTCTTAAATCTTAATATTACCATTGTCAGTCAATCAGATGGCACTCTCCCTGGTGGGCGGGCAAACATTGCGGCTTGCCAAGCTGACTTTGCACAGATAGCTGGGCAAATTAACACTTTCTACGCCAACGAATTAGCTTTGCTGCAAGTTAATATTGCTCAGATAAATCAACGAACCAGCAACAGGTTATTCAATTTAACTCTAGCAGAAACCATTCGGTTTCCTTCTGCATGGCGCAATCGGCGTGAAATCGATATGATTGTTATCAATTCATTCGATAATGGTGGAACAACCGGATTAGCGAAATTTCCATGGTTTGGTAAAGTTACTATCGTTGCTTATAGAACTGGCGGTGATTCAGGGCCATTACGCACCATTGGTCAAATGGCCAAAACTGCTGCACATGAGATCGGCCACTATTTTGGGGCTCGTCACGTCGATACAGCCGAAGATGCTAGCAATATCATGAACCAAGGTGGGCAAGAACTTGCAACCCGCACAGCCAATGATGAACAAATAGAAGGTTGGCATCAACGCCTGTCACGTAACCTGACACGTCGACGGGATCGACAAGAAGGATAAGGGGGTCATATCTGCCCTTACCGCTTTAACAATCCGGTTTTGGGAGTTTTTCAATACTCTTTAATTCTGCCTTCAGAACAAAATCCATAAAATTTTGGTCAATCTGGAGGGCAATACCATCTTCACGGTAGTTCAAACCCATTTCATATTCAGGTAGGGCAGCCTGACCGGTGGTTTTGAAATAAGCCATGTTTACTTTCCATGCCCGTTCAGCCTCAAAAGCATCCCCTCCCTTCACTTTAAGGGGCAACTTGGGCGAAGACTTGCCAATGACGGCATTCACTTCAAAGGGATTATCCATCCCGCCACCATCAAAAATTACCCTATTAAACAAGGGCTCTCCTTTTTGAGCCGCAGCAATAACTCCAAGGGTGTGATGGGTTGGGAAGACCGTACCTTTGGGAAACTCAATTTCAGTCTCTTCAGGGCGTTCCAATATAGCTTTTCCTGCGGCCCCATCCTCTCCACGGTTAATGGTACCAATAATGTCTTTGGTTTCTTTACCGTTATGTGTCTGGCGTACATTAAAGCGAAACCGCTTTCCGTCCTTAGACTCCCAGGCAGAAAAATTCCAGGTCGTATCAATTATCTGACCATCCCCATAATGAAACTGGATTTTAGAAAAATTTTCAATCACCCATCCATTACAAACGTCATTAAAATAAAAATCCGTCGTCCCTTTAACACCAACAAGGCCTGCTTTATTCTGAACAGACTTTAAAGAAACGTTATAATGGGCGCGGTGATTTACTATTTCGGCAGCGAATGCTTGCCCTGTCATAACTAAACAAAAAACCAGAAGCGCTATTCGTCCCCAGCAAATTCTCATCCACGATTTCCCTTTATAAAACACCTCATGAAGATAGAACTCAACCGAGGGCGCGTCCAGAGCAGCTTGTACTTATCATCAAAAATAGGAACTTTTCGCCTGTAGGCAACTCTTGCCTAGCTCTTTACTTGCCAACGGCAAAGATACAAAGGAAGAAACCCCCAATTTCCGCCATTTTTTATGGCATGTCATTTGCATTTTATTTCCTGAACATCCCTAATCTCGCGATTAGTAGGAAAAAAACACCCTTGGTAGGTACAAAAATGACGGAAAGGAAAAATTAAAATGCAAAAAAACCGCCATAACCAAGCCATTGCTCTTGAAAACAACCAGTTTACCAACGTCATGGAAACTTTGACGGAATGCATGGAAACGATTTCGCATGAGAGCTCCTGCGCCTGTAAACAAGCTTCCAGCGCTTTGTTATCTGATGCTTTATTAGCATTAGATAATGCAAAGATACTGGCAAGCCAACAAAAGGAACGCCTGAGTTATCTAGAAAAATTAGCTTTAACCGATGAATTAACGGGTCTCCATAATCGCCGCGGCTTTACCAAAGCGATGGAACGAACTCTTGCAAATGCTCGACGTTATGATGAAAAAGGCGTCCTGCTTTTTATTGATTTGAATGCTTTCAAACCGATTAATGACACCTATGGTCACGATGCTGGCGATGAAGTACTACGACAAACCTCTCGCCTGTTAATGGATAATATCCGTGACAATGATTATGCCGGACGGCTTGGAGGCGACGAATTTGCCGTACTGCTTGTACGCACCTCCTGGGATAACGGCATCACACGGGCCAAAGCTTTAGACCGTGCCCTTAATCGCTATTACACCAGTTGGGAAGGACGCATGATTGGCATTGGCGCAAGTATTGGCGTTCAGGTTTATGACGGATCTTCAACAAGTATTGACCTCCTCAAACATGCTGATCAAGCGATGTATCACGCCAAGCGTCAAGGGGAAGGGCCAAAGCTATACCTTGAGAAGGTGCAATATGGGTAAATTTTATGAGGCTTGAACAACTCAACGCATATGACTCATATACAAACACCTTGCCACGGGTTACTCCAGCCGTGGAAGGTGGAGGAACTGGTATGGTCAAGGCCAACCAGGAAAATTCTGTTGAAACTGAGGTAACCCAAAAAGTTTCAACAAGCAGAGACTTGATTACCATCCATCTTCCTGAGCGCATTCGAAAATTAATTGAACCTCCTGCTGGGGGTAATGAGGCCGACAAAGGAGAGTATTACGACGTACGTAATATTTCTCCGCGTGATACCTCCGAGCTTAGTATGGATTTATATATTGAAGGGGTTTTGAATTGGGAAGAGCATGAAATGCTGGCTTTTCAACCTGAGCTCCACCCCGATTACAATGCTACGATTGGCGCTTTGACAGGAAAAGAAGCTGAACCTGACAAACCAAGGGATATCGTCAAAGAATGGGGCGAGAAGCTCTCATTTGAATTACGCCACGCCGATCAATCAGGCAAACGGGCAGAACATGCCCAACGCATACATACAGTTCTTCAACTCATAGACCAACCGGTCGATATGGTAGCTTAATTATAGGTAATGCCTGTTGTTGCATCGACAAGTTCCCAACTGTAAGAAACTTCTTCAATCTCTGTTTTTAAAACGTCAACGGCTTCAGAAACTTCAAGCTTAGGCTGGTCAATCATCAACTCAGCACTTTGGGTAACATCTTCTAGTCTTGGTGTTACAAAACTAAACTCAAGAGTTGCCGCAAATTCGCTATCCCACTGTTCGATAAGGAGTAGCGCAGATGGTTGAGTTTTTGTATCACCCCCTGCCGCAGTTTCAAAACTTGCCATTTCCTGTGTGTCACTATCAACGGCAGCAAAGTCCGGAAGATCAGCTCCAAAATCAGCCATGGCGACAGCAATGCCTTCAAGCTCATCTGGACTCTGCACACAAACCTCATCCCCTTTAAGGCCACGGAACAAGGCACAATCTTTGCCCGACACCATGGAAATTCCATGATCGGTCATGCTCTTATCCGTATTGAGATAAATAATTCCATCAACAACCCAACTAGCAACTTGCACCGGAACGGGCAAAGCACAGCCAGAGAGAATCAATGTTAACGCAGCGGCAGATGCAATTTTTTTCACGCCATCCCCTCCCAAGGGTAATAACGAATTTGATTTAATAACTTCTCATATATAGAGAGAAGCGCCCCGAATAAAATCTATAATCCAGGGCAACCTGTGAATAACTACTTAAAATGATAAGGTTTTTTTGCAATTAAACGTCTTAATTCGCTCTCAAAGGGCAAAACCAAGAAATTTAGCCACTAACAAATCTACTATTCAGAGGAAGCTTCCTCTTTCTTCTTTGGCTTAGGAAGATTGAGTTTGAGGTGCAATTCACGTAGTTGTTTCTCATCCACACTTCCTGGAGCCTGCATCAGCAAATCTTGTGCTTGTTGGTTCATGGGGAAAAGGATGACTTCGCGAATATTAGGCTCATCAGCAAGAAGCATGACCATACGATCAACACCCGGGGCACAACCACCGTGAGGAGGGGCACCAAATTTAAAGGCATTCAGCATACCGCCAAACTCTGTCTCGACTGTCTCTTTATTGTAGCCAGCAATTTCAAAGGCTTTATACATAATATCAGGACGATGATTCCGAATAGCGCCACTGGATAGCTCAACACCGTTACACACCACATCATATTGGTAGGCCAGAATATCGAGAGGATCTTTTTCCTCCAGAGCTTTCATTTCCCCTTGAGGCATGGAGAACGGGTTGTGGCTAAAATCAATTTGCCCGGTATCTTCGTTCATTTCATACATAGGATAATCAACGATCCAGCAGAATTTAAATTTGCCAGTTTCACGAAGTTCCAACACATCACAAATACGTTCCCGTGCCTGACCTGCAAATTTTGCAGCATCATTGGCTGAACCAGCAGCGAAGAATACAGCATCACCGTCATTAACGCCTGTTGCTTCTTTGATCTGAGCAATACGCGCTTCATCAAGATTTTTAGCAATGGGGCCTTTGGTGGTGCCGTCTGCGTTGAAGACGATGTAGCCAAGACCACCTGCGCCTTCTTCCCGAGCCCAATCATTGAGTTTATCATAGAAACTACGAGGTTGTGAGGCAGCACCTGTTGCCGGAATTGCCCGAACAACCGCGCCTTTTTTCTCAATTAAGTTAGCAAAAAGGCCAAAGCTTGAACCTCTGAAAGGCTCCGTCGCATCAGCAATAATTAGCGGGTTACGAAGGTCAGGTTTGTCAGAGCCATACTTGAGCATAGACTCAGCATAAGGAATACGTGGGAATGGGGCTTGAGTAACCTCATTATCACCACCAAATTCGTCAAACACTCCTTGGAGAACAGGCTCAAGCACACCGAAAACTTCATCCTGAGTACAGAAAGACATTTCCATATCTAATTGATAGAACTCACCAGGAGAACGATCAGCCCGGGCATCTTCGTCGCGGAAACATGGAGCAATTTGGAAGTATTTATCGAAACCAGAAACCATCAACAGCTGTTTGAACTGTTGCGGCGCTTGGGGCAGCGCATAAAATTTACCTGGGTGGGTCCGGCTTGGCACCAAGTAATCACGCGCCCCTTCTGGAGAACTGGCAGTCAGAATGGGAGTTTGATACTCAACAAAATCTTGCTCAATCATACGACGACGCAGAGAGGCAATAACATTGGAGCGGAGCAGCATATTTTTATGCAATTGTTCCCGGCGCAAATCAAGGAAGCGATAACGTAAGCGCATATCTTCTGGGTATTCAGCATCGCCTGCTACTTGGATTGGCAGCATGTCTGCAGGAGATTCAACGTTGATCACATCTAAGTAAACCTCAACTTCACCTGTGGGCAGGTTGGGATTGCTGGTCTCACTTGTCCGCGCAACCACCTTACCAGTCACCGTAATCACACTCTCAGGGCGAACTTTTTCAGCAATATTGAACAGGTCACTTGAGATATCAATGACACACTGGGTCAGGCCATAATGATCTCTGAGGTCAATAAACAACAGATTGCCATGGTCGCGTTTCCGATGAACCCAGCCGGAAAGCTTAACTTCTTGCTCGACATTTTCTTGCCGAAGTTGACCACAATTATGACTACGATAGGGATGCATATGCCTGTTCCTCGCTGACCCGCGAATAATATAAATGTAAAAACCAATACGAAGCGCGCATATCCACACCTTTGGAGCCTTTTTGTCAAGGTGAGAATGTTGTCTGTTCGAAATGACTGGAGCCATCTGCAAAGCTGATCATAACTCTTTCCCCACCTAGGACATGAATCCATGCCCCTATTAACCAACGGTCAAAATAGCAGGGATAGGAAATTCAATGCTGACACAGAGGTGATTTTTTTTGGTATTCTTTATAAATCAAATCCACTTAATCTTCAGTGGGGGTCAAAAATACACTCATAGAAAGGAAGGATATAGAACCGTTAAAATATTTTTATACTTTATAAATGCTCAATTGAAATAACAAACCTATGCCTCAAACCCAGTCAAAAAACTACACTTCAAAATCGAAATGGTGGGCTTGAGGACTATAGCTTTAAAATATTAACAGATGGCATCAATGTGGTAAGGCCAGTCTTGACTCCAAAACCATCTATTTTCTTTTCCGCGAAATATGTTCACGAATCATTTTTTCCATTGATTTCAATCTTACGACTTCAGCGCTTGTTGAATGAAGCACCGTTTCAAGTTGCCCCTTTGTAAGTTTTGAATAGTCAATCGGTAAAGCAGTATAAGGGTTTAGAGGAGGCAGTGGGCTCATTTTTTTTAATTTCATATAAGCGTCAACTGCTTTCCATGCAGCTTGCATAATAGCTAACAACTCATCAAATGACGTCGAGTTATCAGGCGCACCATGAAGCATTCGCAAAATTTTATCTGTAGGCCTTTTTGGCATTATGACCTCCTATTTTGTCAAGGTTATACTCATTTATAGACATTCAAACCAATAAATTGCTCTTATAGAAAGTATTAGTCAATAATTAACATCTTAAGATAGCTTTATGGATATTAATACTATCAAATATTTATAAAATTACCTAAATAATTCCATTAATAGTTATTTTTTAGGCATAATGTTTTTTGGGGGCTCTCCCATTGCCAAGGAAGGAGGAATAAAACACGCAAGTCATTTTCCCCCTACTCATATTCTCTTTCCTCCCACCATGGATAGAAATCAGGCATATCTCTACTAGGTTTCATGCTGTACTTTGCAGGCCGCTTTTCTAGGAACGATTCAATCCCCTCCTGGGCATCGGGTAAACGGCCCATTTCAAAAATACCCCGAGAGTCAATTTTGTGAGCCTCCATGGGATGATCTACGCCTAACATGCGCCACATCATTTGCCGCGATAAGGCAACTGAGACAGCCGATGTATTGTCAGCAATTTCACGAGCAATCTTTCGTGCTTCATCGAGAAGATCATCTTGAGGAACCATCTCTTTGACTAAACCACCTTCATGGGCTTCCACAGCATCAAAGACCCGACCTGAGTAGACCCACTCAAGAGCTTTTGAAATACCAACAACACGGGGAAGAAACCAACTAGAACAAGCCTCTGGCACCACACCACGGCGAGTGAAAACAAACCCTATTTTTGCATTCTCTGAAGCCAGGCGGATATCCATAGGTAGAAGCATAGTTGCCCCAACGCCAACAGCAGCCCCATTGATGGCAGCTATAACAGGTTTCTTACTAGCAAAAATTTTTAATGCGACGAGCCCACCGCCATCACGGTTCCCCTCATTTGCAAAACCACGGCCACCGCCTTCATAGTCAAAGGTTTCAGCCCCTTGGGATAAATCAGCCCCAGCACAAAAAGCTCTTCCCGCCCCCGTTACAATAATCACCCGAACCTCATCATCCGCATCAGCTCGATCAAAAGCATCAATGAGTTCATCCTGCATACATTTGGTGAATGCATTTAAGGCTTGCGGTCTGTTGAGAGTTAGGGTGAGCACCTTTTCCTCAAGCTCATAGATAATTTCTTGGTAGGCCATAACTAAAATCTCCAGTAACCACCATCAACCATAAGACATTGCCCCGTGTGATAGGCAGAAGCATCACTCATTAAATATACAGCAACTCCAGCAAAATCCTCTGGTACCCCCCACCGACGTACAGGAACACGGCCCTTAGCAGCAGCCGCAAATTGTTCGTTAGCAAACAACTCTTGGGTCATATCGGTTTCAATCCATCCAGGTAGAATGTTATTGGCTGTCACCCCATAGCGGGCGAACTCAACTGCCAGAGCATAGGTCATGGCATTGAGCCCTCCTTTAGTCGCACCATAATGTTCGTTACGGGCTGCTCCAGAAACGGAAGCAAGGCTGGAAATTCCCACCAACCGTCCACCAGGGTCACCCACTTTAGCCCGCTCAACCATATGGCGCAAAGTCGCCTGGAATGTATAAAATGCTCCATCTAAGTTAACTGACAACACTCTGCGCCATTCTTCTGGGGTAATATCAAGGAAGGATGACGACCAGCCAGAAACCCCTGCATTGGCAAAACACCCATCAACCCGACCAAAGGCCTCAAGAGTTTTACCGAAGGCGGCATTCACCTCTTCATGGTCAGCCACATTACAAATAAAAGATTTTGCCTTAATGCCGTGGGCCGAAAGAGTTTCCTCTGCTGCAGCATTCTTATCTACACTAGTGCCCCAAACTGCAATATTAGCCCCCGCTTTCGCCATGGCTTCCGCCATTCCTAAGCCAATTCCCCCATTGCCGCCTGTTACCAGCACTACCTTGCCAGTTAGATCAAACATCGTTTCAGCCATAACCCCTCCTAGAATTTAATTTACTTCAAGGTATGTAAACTGAACCAATGGTGCAAATAATTTTTAGATCTATGTAGAAGCCAACCAAACACCGACACCAATCATCAGTGTCCCCGCAACGCGATTGATCAGGCGCACATTGCCGCTTTTCTCCAGGAAGTGCCGCAGGGAACGTCCCCCGGTGGCATAAAGGGTCATGCAAATAAGCTCTGAAACAACAATAATCCCTAGTAATGCAACCAACTGCATTCCCAAAGGATCGGTCGCCCCTAAGAAAGGGGGCAGTAAGGAAATCATAAAAGCCCAACCTTTAGGGTTAGCAATTGCGGTAACAAAACCTTGGACAGCAAGTGTCAATGGCGGTGTAGCCTGTCGGGACTTAATATTTTCAAGGTCAAGGGACATCGACCCTCGAGAAAGCCACATCTGGATTCCAAGCCAGCCCAAATAAGCTCCGCCACAATATTTGAAAACCTCGAACACTCGTGGGTATTGGTTCATCATGGCCGCAACGCCCACAGCCGCCAGCCCAGCAACTAACGCCACCCCGATAACTTCCCCCCACATCATCCAAAAAGTCCGCCGGACCCCAACAGTCACACCTAACGTCATCGCCAAGGTCATACACATCCCCGGCGTGATGGAGATGAAAAACATGGTCGGGATGAAAAGGAGGAGGAGGGAGGTATTCATGAGTGTCCGAAATGATTATGAGAAATACAAAACACTTAAAGCAGATTCAAAGGTTACTGAACAACTACCGACGTTTGTCGGTAGGTTCATCCGGCGTATGACTTTCAATATAGTTGATAATAGTTTCGTTGGTGACATTGCCTGAAGTTGTACA
>JAPHRK010000010.1 GCA_026196105.1 Rhodospirillales bacterium
AGATAAAACAAGTCATTCATTGAGAGAATCTCCTTTGCCTCAATGAATCACAGATTAGCTCAATTGGGAATCTTAAAATTTAATGGGTCCTGAGCCTAGTGATTTGCAATTTATTTTCAACATACAAAACTCAACCGAAAGAACAAAAGCCTTCATTCCTTCGGGATTAAACTTATACGTAAGTGTGACCAAGAAATTTACTACTAAATTTTGAGATTTTTAATGTATTCAGGCAAAGCAAAGGCCGCATTATGTACAGCAGCATTATAATACTTTGTTTGTAAAGAGAGGGGGACAACCCGTTCCTCTAATATCGCCGTACTGTGCTGACGTAGTGTCTTGTTCATGGTTGCCCAGCCAAGGGTCATATAGCCCCCCACATAAGTAGGGATTGGCGCGACAAAAAATGAGGCATCTTTGAAATGAGGACTTAAACGACGGAAGGTCGTCGTGACTTCATCTGGTTGGAATATTGGGACACCATTTTGAGTAATCAGAATACCATTATCACCAAGGCACCGCTTGCAATCCTTATAGAAAGCTTCAGTAAATAGGACTTCACCAGGCCCGATTGGGTCTGTTGAATCAACAATAATTACATCAAATTGCCGATCAATCTCAGCTACAAATTTAATACCGTCTGTGATTAATAGTTCGGTGCGAGGGTTTTCAAATGCTCCATCACTCAAGCTAGGCATATACTCAATACACAGATCGACAACACTACGATCTAACTCAACCATCGTAGGCGAAACTAGAGGGTGCTTTAGGACCTCTCTTAAAACGCCACCATCACCGCCACCAATGATCAACACATTTTTGGCATTCCCATGTGCAATGATCGGAACATGGGCCATCATTTCATGGTATATGAATTCGTCTTTTTCAGTGGTTTGAATAACCCCATCAAGGGCTAAGACTCTCCCAAACGTCGGCGTTTCAAAGATGACTAAATCCTGAAACTCCGTTTTTTCTCGATAAATTTCTTTTGTGACCTGAAAACGCTGAGCGTAACCATGTCCACTTCCATGAAGGTGAAGGCCTTCTTCGAACCATTCACTCATTTATCAAGACTCGTTAATAATGCCACGATGCTGCTCATCTAAATCAATTTTTTGGGGATTGAAAGCGTCTTTAAGAGCAGGGATTCCTTGATAGGGGTCACATTCACCACACATAAAAATATCCAAGGCTGCATATTGGCGCTCCGGCCAGGTATGAATGCTGATATGAGACTCAGCCAAAACCACAACACCAGAAATTCCGCCATTTGGCGTAAAGTGATGCAAGTGACAATGAAGAATGGTTGCCCCAGCATCGGTAGCTGCTTTTTTCAAAGCATATTCTGTGGCTTCCAAGTCATTGAGGTTTTCTGCCCCCCAAAGATCGACCAACAGATGCATTCCCGCAAATTTAACACCATCTTTTTCGACAAAATAATCTTTATCATTGTCGATAACTGGATAAATTTTGTTCTTTTTACTTTCGGCAACAGATTTTGGTGTAATTTCCCTCAGATCTGCCCCAATTTCAGCAAGCACAGCATTATCAGCCATTTCTCACTCCAAAATCAGCACCCGCCCCAACATGGCGAAGGCGGGATATTTCGCTCATTCTGAATTTAAATGCAAGAAAAATTAGCGTTAAAAATTATTTTTGAGCTGTTTCTTGATCTTCAACGGCTTTTAAGCGGGCTTCATATGCAGCCATGAAGGTTTGGAAACTCTCAACTTCCTTAACCCGCCGTGATACTGATCTAAAATCAATCAAGCCACGACTAGAAGCACTGGTAATAAGTTGGTAGGCATCTTCATAAGGCCCACCGGCCATGAGAGGGGTATATTTTTCCCTAGCTCTGGCAAGCCCTCTCTCATTCCCCCCAAGAACCAAGGCAACACCAAGGTTAAGAATATACTTCATTTGCTTTTCAGTGAGTTTTGAATCTTTTTCGATATTCTCACCTTTTACAATCCGTTGCAGGGACTGAGCCGCATCGGGCCATTTTTGGCTACGCCAGAACATTTCAGAACGAATTAAATCTGCTTCTTTGGATTCATCTTCGCCAAGGGTCAACAAAGCCTCGTCGTTTCGCTTTAACTCCATCAATGTCCGAGCCTGAAGATGGCGTCGCATCACAGCTAATTCATCCGGAATACCAGGACTATCTGTATTAGTGATGGTTTTTAAAGCTTCTTCTAAATTTCTATTCATCATATAGATTAGGGCAAGCTTGGCGCCAACCTTGGCTTTTTGCTCACCTTTCAAACGGAATGAGACCTGGTTTTCCAAAAGTTTGGCAGCTCTGTCTAATAAATCTACCGACACCAATCGATCCGCCAATCTGCGAATCATTAAGTCACCTTTATCCCCTGCGGGGGTAAGCTCTTTAAACTCCTCATAAAGAGCAATCGCTTTTATAGGTGAAACCTTGTCTGCTTCACCATCAAGATAAAGCTTCTCAAAAGCGCCAGACATTTCTTGGGTGATTTCAGGGGTGCGAGGATGTTTTCTGAAATTAGTCGCAGCTTCTTTAAGAGCAAGAAGAGCTTTGCGATAATTCTTTTCAGTAAAGTACAGGACACCAAGTTTACGCAACAGATTAAACTCAAAATCATCTCCGCGCCAAGCAAAGCGTAACTTTTCCAGCTCTTCAATAGCTTCTTTATTGGTAATTTTTTCTAGAACACGAAGCACTTCAGCACGAGCATAAGCCGCTTTCGCTCTTGAGGGACGATGGGCTCCATCTTGCGCTTCTTCCCACTTTTTTACAGCTTCATCAACATTACCACCCAGCTCTAAAACCCGCCCTTGTAGGTAAGCCAACTGCCCCTGTTCACGTGGTGTTGGCTCTTCAAGTTTAAGCATATCCAGGAAGCGCTCTGCAGCTTTAACATCACCAGAGGCAATTGCCGTTTCAATAGATAGTGCCCCAAGAGGCATCTTCAGCTTCCGAGGATAGGTTCTAATAATTCCTCCAAACCGCCGAAGGTTCTCAGAGGCTTTGTTTAGATTACCATCTGATGCATAAGAAGAGGCGAGCCAATAGCGCGCTTCATCATTATGGCTGAGATCTTCTCTTGAAAACTCTTGAATAGCAGTTTTATACCGCCCTTTAAGAAATTTAGCTGCACCACGAAGGGCTGCAAATTCGACATCTTTTGTGACTTCTGGCCGCTCTATCAACATCAAGCGCAAAATCGCATCAGCCTCATGCCCCATTCCAAAGGACAGGAAAAATCGCCCTAAGGCCATTCTGGCTTTTTCACGTTCGGGACCTTTTGTTTTTGAAATATTGTATTGAAGGTTCTGTCGGTTTTCGTTGAATTCTTTTAAATCCGTTATTTGCCAACTTCTAAATTGGAAAACTCTGCTCATAGTTGAAGGTGCTGCAATCTTTGCCGCAGCTTCAAGCTTTGCATCAAGCGGCGTTACATTTAGGGCAGTCTGGCTCGTTAGCTCAACACCTTGAATGAACGGACGAACCCTTAAATCATCAATTTTAGGTTCAATAGCAATACCCTGTGCGCTGGGTAGCACTTTGAATTCTACATAATCGCGCTCTTGCCCGATGCCTTGTCCTAGGGGAACGAGGGGAACAACAACGAGATTATCGCCTGTGTTTTGATCTCTTAATGGAATGGCAAGGCCAGCTTGAGAAACAGGCATAAACATCCGAGAGCCACCTCCAGGAAGTTTTTCTGATTTCGAGTCAATAACATTTTGTGGCTTCAAAGGTTGGCGCTTGAATTGTAAAACCCAATCAAATCCATTGCGACCAATACGGGGGTTTATATCTTCAGGTAAGACCAAGCGAAGAGCCGTAGCTCGATCAACGGGAAGCTTGATGATATCCCTAATCACCCCGCCAGCAGCTTCTTTTAACCCGGCGATATTAGGTGTCGAATGGCGATCAAAAACAACCCACAAAGTTCCAGAGCGTCTGAATATTGCTGCTGCAACAGGTTCATTCCAAGGGAAACTTAAGGTGAATTCTTCAGGCCCTGTTGCGGCCTCAGTTTCCGCCGTTAGTTGAATTGGCTTGCCAGCTTCCCCAGGCAACTTTGTAAGAGGGGCCGTCCCTTCTTCTCCAGGCTTAGCTACGACAGGTTTTTCTCCTGGTTTCAGTGCTTCTTTATCAGGAGTTTCCAACTTTCCAGCAACGGTTACAGGTTTGGTAGGTACTGCTGGAGGTGTTTTTGGTTCTACCGCTTTGGTATCTTCTTTTTTAGTCTCGGGCTTCGCTGCAGGGGGAGCAGGTTGCACCACTGGTTTCTCTGTTTTTTTCTTAGCAGCTTCAGCAATACGTTTTGCAGTAGGGTTTAAAACATCAACAACGACTTTGGGGCCACTCAAAAAGTGCTTAAAGCCAGAACCAGGAGTAACATCAAGGGTTACGACTGTTTTGTCATCTTGTGTCGAAGCTTTGATTCCCTTCACATTCCGAGGTAAGCGACGGTTAACAGCTTTAAGATTTAAATTAACACCACGGGCAAATTCTATGGTCGCCGTTGAGCCCTTATCTTCAAGTTTATAGTCCACCTTAGTGGGCCAGTCGAAGACAAGGCGACTATAATCTTTATGTTGCCCACTCCGAACGCCGATGGTTGGACCTTTTGTACTGGCTTTTGCTGGTGCTGACTCTGGAGAAGTCTCTGCCTTTGCTTTAGGGGTAGGAGTTGGCTCTGGCCCCTCCCCTGTATCATCCATCAAATCAACAACGACCGAACGCCCCATATCAAAGTCACGTAAGCCAATTTTCTTGGTGAGCGTTAATACAACACCTTGACCATCCGCCGTAGGTGTCGCTGAGCGAATATATTTCCTAAGAGCTCTTACAGCTTGTCCATAATCAGCTTCAATATTTTTGCGAAATAAAACCGTCAGTTGGTCGCCTTCAACAGTTGCCGTATAAGGAGTTGGCACTCCCCAGTTAAAGACCAACCGCCCATAACCAGGATGAACACCTCCTTTGACCTCAACAGGTTCTGCAGACGCCACTCCGGTCAGCAAGAAGGAGGTAAGACATAGTATGACCAGAAAAAAAGAACGCCCAATCATCGAGTGAAATCCGTTGGCATAACGACGACATCAACACGACGGGCTAGAACATTTTGCTCAGCTTCACTCAAATCCTGTGAGGCTTGAATTTTAGAATCCGCATAACCAAAAGCCATAATCTCTTCAGTATACCCTGCTCGCCTTAAGGCGTTAGAAACAGAAATAGCTCTCCCAAGAGACAATTCCCAGTTTGATTCATAGAGAGCACTTTTAAGAGGGACCGGATCAGTATGCCCATTCACACCAATCAGGTTATCAACGTTACGCAGAACACCACCTAGCTCAAACATCGCTTCTTGGGCGGCTTTTGAAAGGACAGCACTTCCAGGATTAAAGAAAAGGTCCCCAGGTAGTGAAATCACAAGGCGATCATCTAGGAGTTTTAGCTCAGTTTTTGAGAGGGCAGAGCCGGGCTCCAGCTTCTCTTCAATAACCGCATGAAGGTATTCTAGGTTAATGGCACGTTTTCTGAAAACGGTAGAAATATTAAACTGAGCCGTCGGTTGAGTAACTCTTTCTTCCAATTGCGGGTTCAAACTCTTGGATAAAGCATTAATCATCTCATCCCATTTATCCACCTTCACAGAAGACATCGAGAACAAGAGGACAAAAAATGTCAGCATAAGCGAGACTAGGTCAGTAAATGTTACCATCCAGGCTTTAGAACTTTTGCTTCTTTCACCGACACCAAAAACATCAACACTTGAGGAGTTTTCCTGATAATTCATCGGAACACCTCCACAGGATCAGGCTCAGCTAAAGGAATAGCCTGAGTTGGGGCTGGTGTTGTCGCAACTGGAGCAGCCAAAGGTAAACCGTTATCAAGTGCATCTTCAGGGTCTATGACAGGGGCCGGTTCAGTAATAACATCTCGGACAAAGAAATGGAGGGTCACCTCTTTAGGGTCACCCGCCATCATGCCAATAACAACGCCGTCTGGAGGGGCTCCCCGCTCTCGCATCTCACGAGCAAACGCCCCAGCTCGTTTCATTTCAAGAGATTGACCAATGGGCAAGCCTCCCCCTGGAACTGACTTGCTACCTATGATGAATTCTACATCATAGCGCAAACCTGGCGGGCTGCTGCTTTGAGAAGCAATAATACGATCCATTAGAGGGTTTTGGGCCGGGCGAATACGGGCTTCATCAGGGAAATACAAAGTATCTGAGGGCATGGTGACTTTCATATGCTTACCAGGTTGCATAACCTCGACCTTTGCCACTTGAACGGCTGCGGCAAAAAGTCCCTGGATGCGTTCGATGAATTGTTCACCTGCGATAATATTTCCCGATTCACCTGTATAACTCGAAAGTTCTTTCGGCTGCGGTAAGATTGCCGCAAAAGTCGTTGTTAAACTATCTTGAACGGCTTTTGCTTTAAGTTCTTCTGTACTGGAAATGCTGACTAAAATAATAAAGAACGCTAAAATGAGAAGATAGAGGCCTAAGAAGATCGCGATTGTATCGCTCCCCCCTGAACTCCCCTGGTCTATCTCATCTTGTATGAACTCTATTTGGTCCATGGTGGATTTGTCCCCTGGACTTAGTCAAAGCTAGCGAGCAAAGCATCCACGTCTGATTGATTGCTACCCTGTCCAGCTAACTGTGGCCCTTCAAGAAGGTCATCTTTTTCATTGATTACCTTCACAACGTCCTGATTAGCGTCATCTTTGATTTTTTGTTCAGCTTTAGCGGCTTCAATTTCGTCACTAAAGGCTTCAACCAATCCATCAACTTTATCTTCAATATTTTTAAGAGCTGTCACAACTTTAGTGATCCGTTGCCCTGTAATATCTTGAAAAGTACAAGCCTCATAAATTTTTGAGGTAATATCCATGATGCCATTTTGCATATCCTGATCTAGATCAGCACAGGCATTTTCAATTTCTTCCGTCGCATCCATAATTGAATTGGTCGCTGTCGCCGTTGCTTCGACGATAGCGTCCAATTCATCTGTCGCGCTCGGAATAAGGGTTTCACCTACTTCATCAGGACGTAAGGAAGCAATTTCCATACGCGCCTCATGAATATAGTTAGCCAAATCCCTCAAATCCGAAAAGAGATCAGTTTCGCTAGACATCCCGCCTTTTGTTACGGCAAGAAGCTCGCCAGCAACATCAGCAAGGAGTTCAACGGGGACATGGTCCCCATATCTCTCTCTGATCGCTTCGATTCGTTTGGCTCGAAGATCGTCACCCTGATTAGTCATACAGAATTACCTTAGAAATCCCCGAGAACACTGACCATTTTAGCCTTCAGTGTTTCAGCATTAAAAGGTTTGACGATGTAGTTTGATACACCGGCTTCTTTAGCCGCAATCACGTTTTCAGACTTACTTTCAGCCGTAACCATGATGAAAGGGATGTGCTTATGTTTATCATCTGCACGTACTTCCTTAAGGAACTGCAAGCCAGTCATAGGCTCCATATTCCAATCGGAAATGATAAGATGAAAGTCGCCTTGTTTGACTTTTTGCATTGCAGATGAGCCATCAATAGCTTCATCAACATTTGCAAAACCCAATTGGCGTAGCAGGTTACGTAAAATCCGAAGCATCGTTTTGTAATCATCAACGATGAGGATACTCATATTTTTATCGACAGCCATTTATATCTCCATTATTCCGGCGCGTCTCTTATTCGAGCATAGAGATTAACACGAAGGGTGAATGTTTAAAGTAAAAACATGGGACCCTTTGGTTCAACTCTTTTTTTCAAATACTCACATAATAAAGGTGAATTATTATATCAACCCCCTTCACTTCCTGGCAAAGGCATATCCCGCATGCGGGCTAATTCAACCGTCATTTCTTTCGCTTTAGCAGGATTCATCTTTGCCATAACAGCTGCAAGCTTACGTTCTTTCATACGCTCCGCTACCATCAACAATGTATCCATATCCAATTCACCAAAGATACGAGCTGCATCTTTAGGTTTCATATTTTCGTAAATTTTAACGAGGCTTCCCATCTTCTTTTCCTGCTGCTGATCGTGCTGTAGCATCAGGCTAGAGATGGTTTCTTTTAAGTTTCTAAGCTCTTGTACTTTCTTATTGATTCGTGCTTCAGCCGCTTTTAACAAGCCATCACGCTGGTTTATTTCAGCCTCACGTTCTTCGATGATTTGGCGGCGGTCTGCCAGTTGTTGTAAGAGATCAATTTCTTGTTGGGTAAAAAGAGTAGGATCGTTAGCAAGCATTTTAGCTGCCTCAGCCTCATCATCTATCTCTTCTTCATCTTCCACAATCTCATCTTCATTATCTGCAGGGTCTTCCTCTCTGGCATTTCCATCTGCAGCCATATCTTGTGGCTTTGCTTCTTCGCCTGTACTTCTCGCCTGCTGAGCTTCTGCCTTTGCCATGCCCACGCCCTCAACCATACCATCAATGCCCGTCCAGATTGAATTCAACTTAACTGGCAAAAAGACAAGAGCCGCCACAATTGTAATGGGAATGATACGAATATTGGCAAGGACTTTAAGCATAGCTCTCTTCTCCCTAACTCATAGACTGCAAGGCTTTTAGGAGCTCTTGCTGTGCTTTAGCCCGTGCATCAGGACCTTCATCGGCAGGATCAGGAACACGCTGTGGCGGACCTTTTGGTTTTGAAGGAGCGCTCATAAATGCATCTTCAACACCCAAGGGGTTTTCTGCTGCTAGTTCATTGCGTTTTTCACGCACACCACTTTCTAGACGATCGGCGACAGAAGCACCTCTATCGACTAAGAAAGTCAGATCATCACGGATAGATTCTGCCTTTTCGATTTCTTTATTAAGGGCAGAAGCAATCTCGTCAGTCGATCCTCTTAAATTCTGAATACTGGCTTCAGCTTTTCCCGTTGCCTCTGAAAATTTTGAGGTCAATGATTCCAACTCATCCTTATCTTGACGCAATGCGGTCAATCTACGGTTGAGGGACACAGTATAACCAATTGAGAAAACCAGAAGAACTGCAATTAAAATATCTAAGATAAGTGAAAAGGCCATTTTTAGTTATCCTCCTCACTTACTTTGTTGTCGATTCTCACAGCGATGCGATCCCCTTTCCGGCCCATTTTTCCAGAAAACATTGGGATTTGACCACATCTTAACAAGACATCAGATTCTGTTGTGGCATTCAAAAGCATTTTTGACCCCACTTCCATATTAAGCATATCCCGCAGGTTCAAGATTTGTTGATCTAAAACTGCCTCAAGTGAAACATGGGTACGCCATAGCTCATTTGCCAAGTGTGTTTCCCAAATGGAATCTCGACCAAACTTTTCGCCCATGAACATCTGTAGGAGAAGCTCACGAACAGGCTCTAAGGTCGCATACGGCAAGAGCAATTCTAAGCGCCCACCACGGTCTTCCATATCGATCCGAAGTTTAGCCACAATCGCAGCATTCGATGGCCGAGAAATCGTTGCAAACCTTGGGTTAGTTTCCAAACGATCAAACCTGAAAGTAACAGGGCTCAAAGGATCAAACGCCGTACTCAGATCTGAGAGAACAACGTGAACCATACGTTCAACCAGATTTCTCTCAATGGTCGTGTAAGGACGTCCTTCAATCCGCATTGCCGCAGTCCCCCGGCGTCCACCAAGCAAAACGTCAACAATCGAATAGATAAGGGAAGAATCAACGGTCAGCAGACCAAAGTTATCCCACTCTTCAGCTTTAAATACACCAAGCATAGCTGGCAGCGGGATTGAGTTCAGATAATCACCGAAACGAATACTGACGATATTATCAAGAGAAACTTCAACGTTATCAGAGGTAAAGTTACGTAATGAGGTCGACATCATACGAACGAGGCGATCAAAGACCACCTCCAGCATTGGCAAACGTTCATAAGATACTAAGGCACTATTAAGAATAGCCTGGATACCTGATTGCTCACCAGCGTCCCCGTGATCATCATCGAAGCCTAAGAGACTATCGATCTCATTCTGATCAAGTACACGCGTAGCTTCACGACCTGTAGACGTGGCCATAACAGCTGAATCTAGACCGTCATCATCGCCTTCATCGCCGGCGACCATAGACTCCCATTCAGCAGCTAGCGCATCACCGTCTTCGGCATCGCCACCACCGCCATCATCGCCACCATCATCATCCCCCCCACCAAGAGAGGCTTCCCATTCAGCAGCTAGCGCATCTTGATCTTCATCATCCATCATGACGAAAGCCCTTTAAAGGCACTCCAAAGTAGATCTGTATATATGTTCAGATTCAGCATCATTTACTGCACCAACATTTCTTTAAAGAGGACATCATTCACCCTTGCAGGAGCAACTGCCGCATTCACTCTCGTTAACATTTCTTCTCGCAAACGATACATGCCAGCGGATCCTTTTAAGTCGTTAACCCTCAACTCTCTTAAATAGACTTGAAAATTATCGATGACCCTTGGCATTAAGGCTTCCATTTTTGCTTGATCCTCCGCCTTCTCTAATTCAAGGCTAATCCTGATCTTGAGGTAGCTGGTTTTGCGTCCCCCTGTATTCAGGTTTACGAGAAGCTCCGGCAAATCATAAAACACGACGGTTAAAGGAACGCCATCTTCACCTTCCTTAGAATCACCCTCTTCGCCTTCTGCTGTCTGTTCTTCACCAACAATCATTGCAAGGACAGGATCAAGGTAGCCCATAAAATATGCTCCCGCTGCACCACCTATAACTAAAAGAAGAGGAAGTACAATCAGGAGGAGGAGTTTCTTTTTACCACCGCCGCCACCGCCTTCACCTTCTTCGTCTTCGTCGTACTCACCTTCTTCGTCGATATCTTCGTCTAAGTCGTCGTCTGCCATTCCCTCATCCGATCCAAATCGGTTGTGTCCCTAAAGCGAATAAATCACCCGCATAGAATCCTAGTTAGTGTCAGTTTAGAATCATAGGGTTAACAACTCGTTGAAGCCTACGCCCCGCATAATAAATTATGTCATTTTTTAAAGCAAACTCACTATAGCCTCCCTCACCCACATTTAAAACCGTTCACGTTGGGAAAAAGCTGCCGGGCATTCCATACCCAATAGGCAACATAGCCCCCCCTTCACAGCACACAAAAACATTCTAACACATTGATTAAAAACAATATTAAAAATTGGCACACCTCATGCATTAGATGGGGCAAACATATTGATTTTGCGACACAAGACGCGAGACGGGAAAAATGGAAAATACATTATTCATAGCCTTATCAAGGCAAACGACTTTGAGACGCGAAATGTCGACCATTGCGAATAACCTCGCCAACATGAACACTACAGGGTTCAAAGGCGAAAAAACAATGTTCGTTGAGCATCTTATAAAAAGTAAAGACGGCGATAAAATTTTGGGTACAAAGCTATCCTATGCCCGGGATATCGCTCAATACAGAAATACCATGGACGGTCCCGTACAAAACACAGGCAACCCTTTAGATGTTGCCATCCACGGCGACGGGTACTTCACCGTAGAAACAGAACAAGGCACTCGTTACACCCGTAACGGTAACTTCACAATTAATTCTGAAGGTCAGCTCACCACGAAAGGTGGAAACCCTATCCTTTCCGCAACTGGTGCCCCCTTCTTCTTTGGTCCGACCGATACCAATATCCATATCGCCGGAGATGGTACCGTCTCTACATCAAACGGTGAGTTGGGTAAATTGGAAGTTGTGACCTTTGAAAACAATCAGAAATTAATGAAGGTCGCAAATGGTTTATATACCTCAAAAGACGACCCACAACCAGCTGAAACAACAGCTATTGTTCAAGGAGCCCTAGAAGGTTCCAACGTAGTTCCAATGCTTGAAATGACGAGAATGATTGAGGTGCAGCGCTCTTACCAGAGTGCCGCAAACTTAGTCAGCAAAGAAGATCAACGGCTAAAAAGCCTACTTAGCGTCATCTCAAGAGGCGTTTAAGGATTACTCCTTAAGTTAGAAAGGACGGGAAAAATGAGATCATTAAATATTGCAGCAAGTGGAATGTTAGCTCAACAACACAATGTTGAGGTCATCTCCAACAACATCGCCAACATGAACACAACGGGCTTTCAACGCAGCCGCACTGAGTTCCATGACCTTTTGTATCAAAACCTACGTCGTGCAGGCAGTGCCTCATCTGATGCCGGTACTGTGGTACCTACAGGCGTTCAGCTTGGTTTAGGTGTTAAACTTGCCGCTGTTTATCGTATTCATGAACAAGGCAATATGACCGCCACTGAGAATACTCTGGATATGGCAATCCAAGGCAAAGGGTTTTTCCAGATCACTCGCCCAAATGGTGACATTGCCTACACTCGTGACGGCACCTTCCAGCTCAACGGTTCTGGCCTTATCGTGTCTCATGACGGTTTTCAATTAAATCCAGGGTTGACCGTTCCTGCAAATGCTATCGATATTACTATTAATTCCAGCGGTGAAGTTCTCGCAACAATCGAAGGGCAAGTAACTCCTCAGAACCTCGGACAGATTTCCTTGGCAACTTTTGCTAATGAGCCCGGCCTAGAGGCAATTGGTGGAAATCTATTCAAAGAAACAGACGCCTCTGGCAACCCTTCAACCGCTGCCCCAGGTTCAACTGGTTACGGAACCATTCTTCAAGGTTTCCTTGAAACCTCTAATGTGAACTCTGTAACTGAAATCTCTCATCTGATTTCTGCTCAACGGGCTTACGAAATGAACTCGAAGGTAATTACTACCTCTGACGAAATGATGAACGTCACCAGCAAGCTGAAGTAGGAGGATAAGTTATGAGATATTTAACTAAAACCTTAAGCTTTGGCTTAGTCGGATTAGTCATGACTTTGGCAAGTGTGGCACAGGTTAATTCTGCAGTACTCAACGAACGGATTAAGGTTACCGACAAATATATTCTGTTAGGTGATTTATTTGACAACGCTGGAGAGAAAGCTGACAAAGCAGTTGCCTACTCTCCGCGTCCAGGTAAAAGCACCGTCTTTGAAGCTCGTTGGCTCTACAAAGTTGCGCGTTCCTATAAACTAGAATGGCGCCCTGAGGATATAAATGTTCGTGCCGTCGTCGTTCGTGACAGTAATGTTATCTACCGAGCACAGGTCGAAGAAGAATTGTTGAATGCCATTCTTGAGCAAGGTGCTCCAAAAAGCAGTGTTGTTCAAATCAATAATCGTACCCTTAAAATACACGTAAATGCTGATCAAGCTCCAAGCGTAGAAGTAGAGGAAATTCAGTACGACAAAAAATCACGCCGCTTTACAGCGATTATAGCAGCACCTGCAGGTGATCCATCCGCTCAACGTTTCCGTGTTTCTGGTCGCACCCATGCAGTTCAGGAGATTCCCGTTCCTGCACACCGCATTCGTAAGGGTGAGATAATCAGCGAAAACGATATTCAGTGGATCAAAGTAAGGTTAGATCGTCTCGACTCAAACACCGTAGTATCTTTGGATCAAGTTCTTGGTATGACCCCTAAACGGGCTTTGAGAGAAGGTGTATCCTTTAGAGTTCGCGATGTTCAGCGTCCCATAGCAGTAACAAAGCGCTCTTTGGTTACCCTGATCCTTCAAACCCCATTGATGACTATGACCGCAAAAGGCAAATCCCTTGATAATGGAGCCAAAGGTGAGACCATTCGTGTCGTCAACACTAAGAGCAAAGCTATTGTCGAAGCCGTTGTGATTGGCCCAGGGCAAGCTTCTGTAACATCTAATAGTGCAACTAACTCGGCGAAAATTCGTCGATTGGCTATGAACTAGAGCTTTGAGATAGGAGATTTACGATGTTTATTCATACACAACATACCGATCACAAAACTATCGCCCCAAAATCACTGGGCAAAAAGTTCCTAGGCTTTATAGCGGTTGCTTTGATCACCACCTCCATCACTGGCTGCAATACGGTTTCCCGCCTCGCATCAGTCGGTGATGGGCCAACTATCACACCAATCATTAACCCTCAAAAGAAACCTGGCTACAGAAGTGTTAGCATGCCAATGCCAACACCACAGATAGCTCGTCATAACCCAAACTCACTTTGGCGTGCTGGAGCACGGGCTTTCTTCAAGGACCAACGGGCGAAAGCCGTCGGTGATATTCTGACGGTAAACTTGAATATCTCTGAAAGCGCTTCATTGAACAACAAGACAGAAAGAACCCGGGATGATTCTGAAGATGGAAACGTCACAAACTTACTAGGCTTAGAAGCCGAATTGACGAAAAAGCTTCCACAAGCAATCAACCCACTTTCTACCATGAGCCTTGATACTGATCACGTAACTAAAGGTGAGGGTAAGATAGCTCGGGACGAAACTTTAGAACTTCAAGTCGCTGCTGTTATTGTTCAAGTGCTTCCGAATGGTAATTTAGTTATTCATGGTCGTCAGGAACTTAAGGTCAACGCAGAATTACGCGAGCTCCAAGTGGCTGGAATTGTTCGCCCTGAAGATATTGATACAACAAACGCAGTATCACACGAGAAAATCGCTGAAATGCGCCTCGCTTATGGTGGCCGTGGTTCAATCTCTGACCTTCAAACTCCACGCTGGGGTCTTCAGGTTCTCGATATCTTACTCCCCTTCTAATATAGGAGATTACAGTTTTCCCGTTCTAGCGAAAATCGCTGGACAAAACTCAAAAGGCCGGAGCAATGCTCCGGCCTCTTTTTTTATTCTAATAACTTCAGAATCAAATCGTTAAAGCTCTTTATATATATAAGGAGCTTCAGGATCAGGGCGTTCGCCAAGAATCAAGGATGAAGACCATTCAACATGATGTGTAAATGTTGCAACAGCCCCTTTTCCATCCCCAACCAAAATACAGTCATTCACCCGATGATAATTCCGAATAAAGATATAACCATAAGTATCAAATGGAATAACGTTGGGTAAATAACTACACCAAAAGACGACTTGTAACTGGGCAAGGGCCTCATCAAAGACCGGTTTATCAATGATCGAATGGGTTACCCGGTGGTAATCAAGAAGTGCCATAATAAAATGGGTATGGGAAACATTCTCAAATGCAGTTTCAATACACCCCATAGCTCTTTTAAGTTGATCTCTGTTATCGGGTTTTTCAGCAATTTTTTGCGCTGTCATGTGCAGGCTCATACAAGCCAAGCTGCGATAGATTTTCCACCAATCGACAATTTCATCAGGATTCATAGTCCTGATGCGAGCGCCTTTAAGAGGAAGAAGCTCGATCAACCCAGCTCCAGCAAGATAATGGATAGCTTCTCGGACTGGCACGATACTCACATCTAGAGCTTCTGCTAATTGTTTAGCATTTAATCTCTGCCCGGGCTGGTATTCACCTTCAATGAGTCCATTTAGAATTTTGGAAAGAACCAAGTCAGTTAAAGGTCGGCCTGTATTCGTTTCGACATATGTTTCAGGGACTGCTGAAGGCTGTCCTTCAATTTTATCCATTTTCTCTGCTTCAGTTAAAAGGCTATCAAGTAAAACCTTATGGTACCCATATTAAAGCGTGCCCCTCCCATCGACCACGATTAATTCACCAATGCCGCAGCTAATCCAAAACCAGAGCTATTTTAAGTATTTTCTTTGATCAAGGCATTTGCCATTGCTGCAAGAATATAAACCGCCTGGCCAACCTCTTTAGCTTTAGCATTAGAGGCATTGCCATCCATGGCCCGTTTTTTCACCCCTTGAGCAATAGAAGCGAGACGGAAAAAACTAAAGGCGAGACCAAAAACCCAATTATCAACTTTTTCAATTCCCCGACGCTGACAATATTGAGCAATATACTCTTCTTCAGTTGGAACTCCGAGGTCATTTCGATTTAAACTACCAAAGCCTGGAATTGGTGCCTGTTCTGGCAAACGCCACTGCATACATTGATAGGCTAAATCGGATAATGGGTGCCCCAAAGTAGAGAGCTCCCAATCGATCAAGCCTAAAATTTTTGGCTCCGTTGGATGGAATAGCATATTATCCATCCTGAAATCACCATGAGCGAGGGCCACTTGCCCATCATCTTCAGGTAAAGCTTCTTCTAGCCATGAAATAAGGTTATCCATATCAGAAAGCGTTTCTGTTTCTGCGGCCCGGTATTGCTTGGTCCAGCGAGAAAGCTGACGGGCAAAGAAGTTTCCTGGTTTACCGTAATCAGCAAGACCAACGGCTTCTACGTCAACAGAATGAAGCGCCGCCAACACACGATTCATTTCATCATATAGAGGGCCACGCTGATCTTTAGCTAAATCGGGCAGTTTGGCATCCCAAAAGATACGCCCCGCAATATGTTCCATAATATAGAACATACTACCAATGACAGCATCATCCTCACAAAGGTGAACAACCTTCGGCACGGGAACATCCGTATCCGCTAAGGCAGACATAACCTTATATTCCCGATCAACAGCATGAGCCGAAGGGAGAAGTTTTCCGGGTGGCTTACGCCGCAAAACATATTGGCTGTTATCAGTGGTCAGAAGAAAGGTCGGGTTTGATTGTCCCCCTGCAAATTTCTCTGCAGATTGCAACTGACCAAAGCCATAAACTTTATCCTGTAAATAACCCTGAAGGACATCCGTATCTAGTTTGTGCTTATCAATTGTCATTTTCTAAACTCTCGCTTTAATCAGCTATAATGGGCTACATCTCTTTGTCTAGCACCTTAAACATCCCTGTATCAGAGGCTTCAATTATTTTAAATAGAATGTTTTCATGGAGCTTAGCTTAGCACTCACCCAGAAAAAGCTCAAAATACCATCACAAATAATCTCAATCCTTATAGTCATGATCGTCCAGGACAAACTATTCTTTAGTTACATAACGAATGACCAATTAGGGGAACGCTATTTTATTGATTGCACCACGAGAGCATAGATTGGGGATGCTAGAGAAAGCAATCAATGGAGTTAGGTTATCGCAACTGACTACATCGGCACCATACAGAAAAAGACGTTTTGCATGGCCATTGCTTAACAAGAACCGTCAGCGAGCGTTTCGTTTCCATAAAACTGGAGGCTCTACCTAGCTAAAGCCTAAAGTTATTGGACCGACGGTTGGCCCCTTCTTTTCCTTAGGTTTTTAATGAAGGGGTTTCTCAGGCAGGCAAGTTTATTCCTTTTTTTTCTCTGAATCATTGCTATTAGCCGCTTCATTTGAGCGCGGAGCACGTTTACGTTTTGCTGCTTTTGGATCTGCGGTAATCGGACGATAGATTTCCACCCGATCCCCCTCTTTAAGAGGGTCTTCCATCTTTACAAGCTTGCCAAACACGCCAACCTTTTGAGTCTCTAAGTCAATATCAATAAACTCTTTCAAAATACCTGATGCTTCGATCGCCTGTTGAACTGTAGCTCCATCAGGAACTTCAACATTCAGCCAAAGTTGTTTTGCCAAAGTAGCATAAGCGACACCAACCATCATTTACCTGGCCTCCGCTTCTGCCACAGGAGTTTCAGGTGTTTCATCATCTGCGGCACGTCCTTCTAGCTTTTTCTCTAGAAGGTTTTTCCCTGCTAAAATAAACCCAAGAGCAATAAAGCCCCCCGGCGGCAAGACAAAGAGAAGAAAGCCTTTGTAATCGGGAATAATCACCGTTTCGAGAATTGAGAAAGGAGAACCAAGGAGCAGGGACGCATTAGCGAAAAGAGTTCCGCTTCCAAGAATTTCTCGAACAGCTCCAAGTAAGACCAAGCTAAAGGTAAAACCAAGCCCCATCATTATGCCATCAACAATTGACGGAAGGGCTTTTTCTTTCACCGCAAAAGATTCGGCACGCCCCAAAATAGCGCAGTTGGTCACAATCAAAGGGATGAACAGGCCTAAAACTTTGTAAAGCTCATGGAGCCAGGCATTCATCGCCATATCGACAAGAGTCACCACCGTGGCAATGATCAAAACAAAAGCAGGAATTCTAACTTCAGGTGTAATGGCATTTCTAAGTAAAGAGACCGACAATCCTGTCGTCATCATAACCGCTGTGGTAGCTAAGCCCATGCCTAAGCCATTGGTCGCCGTTCCGGTTACAGCAAGGAGAGGGCAAAGAGCTAAAAGCTGAGCAAAGACAACATTATTGCTCCACAGCCCATCCGCCATAATCGTTTTATAGGGCGTACTCATTGCTTCGCCTCCATTTTTTTCGGCGCTAAAAGCTTCACTTTATTTGAGTTAAAAAACTCTAACCCACGTTTAATCGTTGTGACAACAGTTCGCGGCGTTATGGTTGCACCGCTAAACTGATCAAACTGTCCGCCATCTTTTTTAACAGCCCATTTATCAGGGCTTGGATTTCCAAGAGACAGCCCGTTAAATTTTAAAATCCAATCGTCTTTTTTCTCTTCGATCTTATCACCCAGGCCTGGGGTCTCAGTATGAGAAAGCACACGAACACCGAGGAGTTTTCCATTGGCCTCTATGCCCATGATGACAGCGATTTCACCACCGTAGCCAAAGCCACTCATCCGATAAGCAACGGCCACAGTCTGCCCTTTGCGTTGGGCCTGATAAACCGTTATTGGATCTCCTGCTGGGTGGGGGATGCTTAGAGTGTCATCAAGGATATTATTGTCATGAAGATTTGGCGGAATAACCTGATTAATTGATGCCTTCAGGTCTTCAGCTTTCCGTTCCTGAATAGCGGCATATGTTCCCTCATTACCAAAAGCTAATAAGGCCGCTGCCGCCATAGCAAACCCGCCGAGCAAAATACCCTGAAACATTGCCCCTTCACGTAAGATTGATTTTTTCCCGTCTGTACTCATGATCCACCTTTTGGAGCAAGTGGATCACCTTTGATCGTCCGACCATAAACCCGAGGTTTGATATAACGGTCGATCAATGGTGTCATCGCATTCATCAAAAGCACAGCAAAGGCCATTCCTTCAGGATATGCTGTCCAGGTTCTAATGATATAAACTAACAAACCACAACCAACACCAAAGAGAAGTTGACCCCGCTTGGTCACTGGGGAAGTGACCAAATCAGTCGCGATAAAAAAGGCACCAAGAACTGTTGCCCCTGAAACAAGATGGAAAAGGGCATCCGGATATTGGGCAGGGTTAATCAGGTTAAACAAAGTCGCCATAATCGCTATAGTCCCCAGCATAGCCACAGGGATATGCCAGGAAATTACCCGTTTGATAATAAGGAATAAACCACCTACAAGAATCAAAGAAAAAGAAGTTTCTCCCATACTTCCAGAGGCATCCCCCAAGGTCATCGCAAAGAGGTCGTAATTGCCCTCAAGGGCTTGCTGTAAGGGAATTCCACGACTGAGTTCGGTCTTCACATGGCCTAAAACAGAAGCACTGGAAACCACATCTACGGAGTTAGCGAGCCCAAACGTGAAGGCAAGACTATCCATAAAACCTGGAGCCCCTGCTGTCCCTAAAGGACTTGGGGCAACAAAGGTCGTCATTTCTAAGGGGAAAGAAATCAATAAAGCAACACGGGCGACCATGGCGGGGTTAAAGACATTTTGCCCAATCCCACCAAATATCTGTTTACCGATTACAATCGCAATACCAGCCCCCAAAACACCAATCCACCAAGGGGCCCAAGGGGGAAGACTCATAGCGAGGAGCCAAGCGGTTAAAATGGCCGAACCATCGGTCAAAAACATCACGATCGGCTTGCGGGCAATCACAAGACACAAAGCTTCAATCATCAAGGCAGAGGCTATCGTGATAACAAAGAGATTTATGGCAGGCCAACCGAACAGATATAGATCGTAAGCCGTTGCCGGAACCAAAGCGACCATAACCAACACCATTGTTCTTTGAACGCTGGTCTTCTTATGGGCGTAGGGTCCCCCCTCAGTCGCACTCCGGTTAGGCATTAATTCACCTCCGGAGGAGATGAAGTCATCTCAGTCGAGGTCGCCTCTTGAGGAGCAGCAGTTGCTTCCTCGGCGGCTTTTGCCTCAGCCTGCGCTGCTGCTTTTGCGGCTTTTTCGGCCTTGCGTTTGGCAAGCATTTCTTTCTTCGCTCTCATTTGTTCCACTAAGCGAACCTCACGCTGTTCAGCAAGCTGTTTCGTAATTTCTTGTTTCCGCTGTTCCCCTTGGATGGCTTTCAAACGGCCTTTGGCATAGTTAAAATATTGAGTCAGAGGAATATAAGACGGACAAACATAGGCACAGGCCCCACAACTGACACAATCCATCAAACCAATATCAACTGCAGCATCCAGCTCTTCTTTGCGGATACGCGCAGCCATTTCCAAGGGAACCAAACCACAAGGACAAGCCGTGACACAGCTCCCACAGCGAATGCAGGGCATCTCATCTTGTTTTCTGGTTTCTTCTTTAGTCAGGGCCAAAACCCCGTTAGTCCCTTTAACGACAGGCGAACGGGTCGAGATCAAGGGTTGGCCCATCATGGGACCACCAATTAATATGCGATGTGCTTCTTGAGTTAACCCACCACAATAATCAATAAGGCTTCCAACGGGTGTCCCGATAGGAACTAATAAATTTTTAGGTTCTTTGATAGCACCACCGCTGACCGTCACCACGCGGGTCATCAAAGGATATCCATAACGAACGGCAACATGAACAGCGTAGGCTGTCGCAACGTTGTGAACGACCATTCCAATATCTGCAGTCAGTTTTCCTGATGGCGTTTCGACCCCAGTCACTACTTGGATTAAGTGCTTTTCTGCCCCCATTGGATAACGGGTCGGTATTCCGACAACCTTAACATCAGAATACCCTTTCGTTGCCTCCTTCATCACCGACAAAGCATCTGGCTTGTTGGATTCAATGGCGATAATAACGTTTTCGACCCTGAGTGCTCGCGCAATAGTACGCGCGCCATCTAACACCCCATCTGCTTTTTCCTGCATCAGCCGGTCATCGCAAGTTAAGTAAGGCTCACATTCAGACCCATTGATCACAAGAGTTTTAAGTTGATGAGATTTACCCAGATAAAGCTTGATCGCAGAGGGGAAGGTGGCTCCCCCCATTCCAACAACACCACTAATTGCGACCCTATCGGAAATTTCTTCTGGGGTAGACTCAAATGGATTCATAGGAGGAGGCATTTCACCCCATTCATCCTTGCCATCCGACTTCATGGTGATTGTCTGCCAAGGTAAACCTGAGGCATGGGGGGCGGGGAATTCGTGTATTCCTAAAATTGTTCCAGAGGTAGAAGCATGCACAGGTGCAGATATCATGCCCTTTGCGAGCGCAATCACCTGCCCCTTCTTCACCTTATCACCCGCGTTTACTTCTGGTTCAGCTCTTGCGCCAATATGTTGCTGCAAGGGCATATGCAACATAGGAGGCATTGGAAGAACTTCGATCTCGTTCTTGCGCGTTAATCGTTTTTGGTATTCTGGATGGACACCGCCCCTAATCTTAAATAATTTCATAGGCTAAGCTGCGAGCCTCCGCTCTTTGGGCTTAGGCCAATGCCAAGTCTGGACCGTTGCTTCTAGGGGTTGCATGGTTATGCATTCAGTCGGGCAGATGTCGATGCATTTTTCACAGCTGGTACAAATTTCGCCAATCACTGTGTGAATTTGTTTTGGTGCACCGATGAAGGCATCCGTCGGGCATTGGGCAAAGCAACGGGTGCAGCCAATGCATAAATCTTCATTCACAAAAGCAACGGCAGGCTCTTTTTCTTCCATGGAAGTCAAGTCAACTTCAACACTGAGTTTTTTAGCTAAATCAGCAGCTAAGGCACGCCCACCTGGGGGACAAAGCGTAACGTCAGCCTTACCATCAGCTAAAGCTTCAGCCGCTGGACCACATCCAGGGAAACCACATTGCCCACATTGGGAACCGGGAAGCATTTCTTCCACTTCAATAACCAGCGGATTGCCTTCTACCTTTAGGTATTTTGACGCAATACCAAGCAGTCCACCTAAAACAAGACCTAAGAGGGTCAAACTACCAATTGCTGTTAACATTAAGTTCTCTCCTCCCCCCTATTGAACCGACAAACCGGAAAAACCCATAAAGGCTAGCGACAGAAGTCCAGCAACGACAAAACCTATAGGAGCACCAGCAAATGACTCCGGAACATCCGCAAAAGACAAACGCTCTCGCAGGCCTGCAAAGATAATCATCACTAAGGTGAAACCTAGGGCAGAGCCAACGCCATAAAGCAGGCTCTCAACAAATGTATTCTTCTCCTGGATATTAAGCAGAGCGACACCTAAAACCGCACAGTTAGTGGTGATCAAAGGCAGGAAAATTCCTAAAACTTGATAGAGCACAGGAGAAATTTTCTTAACGGCCATTTCTGTGAACTGAACCACAGCAGCAATAACCAAAATGAATGTCAGAATACGTAAGAACTCAATGCCAAAGGGCTCTAAGAGAAAGCGCTCAAGCAGCCAACTAGACGCCGCAGAAAGGGTCAGCACAAAAGTGGTGGCAAGTCCCATCCCGATGGCTGTGTCTACCTTATTGGAAACGCCCATAAATGGACACAGGCCAAGAAACTTGACCAGCACCACGTTATTTACCAACGCTGTTCCTAAAATGATAAGGAGGTATTCCTGCATTTCACCCAATCAACTTCATCAAAAATTAAACTCATTATAAAAGCGGTTATTCGGTACCATTTTACCACTTTATGCAATCATTCAAACCATTTACTGCAAATATGCGCAATATATTGATATGATAAAATTAGTTTGGTATCAAACGTTTTTGCGTCAAACTAATTTTGAAGCCCACCCCAAATTCAATATTTCTTTGTTTTACAACGAGCTAACAATTCCCACATTGAGATATTATTTTCACATCTTCCCTTCTGTGTGCACTGGTAATACCACTGTTGATTTCTTTTGTAAACGTGCAGGAAGGATTTTTTGATGAAAATTCAGGAAGCTCCAGAGTCTGTTTTACTTAAATACCACCCCTTAGCTAAGGGCAAACCCAAAAAACATTAGAAATTACTTATATTTAGAGACGTTCCGACTTCTCAATCTTTTAATTATCAAAAATCAAAATTAAATGGATGGTTTATTATGAAACCTATGGTCCTTAAAGCGGGTCGCTTATAACCAGTTTTTTAGGCTCATCTTTTGCAAAAATTGTTCGATCTTTCATTGCAGGGTTGAGATAGACCGTTCCCTTTTCATCGACTAGCAGGACAAATTTTATTCCCATTTTTTTGGCGATCCTATGCCAATTTTCTGGCCCCGCAACAGTAAGAGCTGTAGCTGCGGCATCAGCCAAGCCTCCATCTTTATGAATAACGCTAGCAGAAACAATATGGTTCACAGGCATTCCTGTCTCAGGATGGAGAATATGAGCATATTTAATTCCCTCATGCTCGCGGTAACGCTCATAGTTACCCGAGGTATAAAGGTTTTCATCTTCCCGCATTTCAACGGAGGCAATCACCCCCCAATTGACGGGATGACGGATACCTATCTTCCAGGGACGATCACCAGCACTACCAAGTGTGTTTAAATCTCCTCCAGCATTGACAACTGCGCTTTTGATCCCCATTTCCCGCAACCGATTGACTGCCCGGTCCAAGGCAACCCCTTTGGCAAATCCACCAAAATCCATATGAACATTCTTATTGGTGCTAGAAACTAGGTTACCGCTTATTTGGATGTCATCCATGGAAGGGTGGGTTGTCGCCAGCGCTTTAATTTTATCTAAAGGCGGCAAAGAACCTTTGGGCAATTCATCTCTATGAAAACCCCAAGCACTTATCAAGGCACCGATTGCTGGATTAAACAAACCATCACTAATCCGATAATGTTCTTTCGCCTGGACGATTAAAGGCAAAAGAAATGGCGACACAGCCATGGCCTCCCCTCGCGCTAAAGCTTGGTTAAGGTTCGTCAATTCTCCAGGTTTCCAGGCATGCCAATCTTTATGCATATGCTGGAATTCTTGATCAATCTCAGTGATAGCTTTTTGGGCGACCTCTTTTTCAACACCGCGAATAACAAACTCGACCAAGGTTCCGAAAACATAAACGGTTTCTTTATGCTCCTGTGGCTTCTCACCGCACCCGGAGATGAAAACAAACAGGCCTAAAGCAAACGGCAGGACTTTACCCATCACAATTTGTCTTCCCTTGAGCTATGACCGGGCTCAGCGCGGGGCGAAGAATCGTCGGTGTTGCCGAATTTAAGATATCACCACGGCTGGAAATCCGTTGAGCAAGAGCCAAGCCCCCTATCAACCCCAAAACAGCCCCACATGCGGCTCCCAAGTCTGAAGCCCCAAAGAACGAACTCCCGATTGCCCCCGCTAATGTCCCAGTGAGAGGAAGTAAATAAGCAATAGAAGCCATCTTCAAGATAACTTTCTGAGAAATTCCCACAACAAAAGCATCTCCAATTCGGGCATCCATTGAATTTGGAACCGTAAAGTGAAGTTTCTTATTTCCAAACATACCAGCGAGAGCGGAGACACCACACCCTTTTGCCGAGGCACAAGATTCACAAGCGGATTTTCGAGCCGCGGCTAATACGGCCATATCCCCTTCCAGGGCGATGACAACAGCAACTGTCTCCACAGAGCTTTCATCTAAAGTAATGGGCTGGTTATGGACGCTCAAAGTGAACCTCAAATTACATAATAATTCTGCGCCTAGCTAAACAGGTTCCACAAGATTCGTCAAAAATTGTTTTGTATCAAACTAATTTCTGGTAAGCCGAAGCTGTTGACATCGTTCTAGCCTTCCCTTAGAGCAAGTCTAACTTAATTTTTAAAAATTGAAGTGGCGAGCGACATGACTACTCCATCTCTGAACATGGAAGCATTAACCCAAGCCTGTAATTCTACCGTCCCAGGACAGGACATTACGCCCCTTCTCGAAGCAATAAATAATACGATTCCTGGTTATGAATTTCATCTGACTTTTACAGAAAAAGACTGGTACCGCGTTGGGGGAATCGTCACTACTGATGGCGAAAGAATAGCTGAGAATCTTGAAGAGTGGGTAGAAGTGACTACGGATGGCAACGTCATGGACCTAGTCGCTGAATATGGTGATGAAAGTTATTGCGCCACGGCCCTCTCTGGCAAAACCCATTTCTTAAGCGCGCCAACAGGCGATAAGGATTTAGAGTTTTTGCAAATTGAAGTCGAGGAAGTTCAAGAAACTATGGATCGAGAGTTATTTGATCCAAATAACATTCCTGACACCCTCGAAGATATTATCGACCCTCTTAATTTTATTGAGATAGAACATAAACCTATTTCCTCACCAAAATATATTTTCAAAAATGCGATTTGTTTTTCTGACATAACGACGGAGCTCACTTCGGAATACAGTGGAGATCCAAGATTCAAACGTTTTCTTGAAGAATGGGAGCGCAGCAGCGCAGGAAAAAATACAGAATTTTATAAACATTGGGCGATAGAGATTCTACCGATTCTTCGTGATGTTGGGGAACATCGCCATGAAGTTAAACTCTTCTCTCCTCATGCAGACGCCATTCACGCCTATGACATGAGCGGAATGAGCAAAAGCGGACCAATTGTTCAGATGCTCAACAGCCTGGATAAAGAATCCGGTTTTCCAATGGCTTGGTACTTCCTAATGTTAACAAAGAAATTCATGTCCTATGCCATGGTAAAATCCATCAATGAAGAAATCAGATGGTCTCGTGAGGATTTTGCTTTCTTAGCTGACAAAGATCGTCAACTTCTAGAGAATTGGGTTGAAGACCCTTACAATCTCTAACCATAAGCAATGATAGCCCCCTAAGATACAAAAAGAAGGCCCCGCCGTCATTTGGGGGGACGGCGGGGCAATTCTCGACAGTAAGACTAGGGATAAAATCGTGTCATTTAGCATGATCATTCATTACCCATCCTCCCCTTCAATGGAAATATTATTATTCTTTGCGAGAGTGGCTTTATAAAAAAAAGAAAGAGCTTTTTTCTTTTATTTTATTCCAAATGCGGTCTAAACCGCTGTTTGGAATAAGTCTCGGCTAGACTTATTGCTCTTTCTCATCTTCACCACTCCTCCGAAGAGAAGGTAGGGAGTTTATAGCAATGGAATATTTCAGGGGCATTTATCCGATGTTAACGTCATATGAATATCAAAAAAGTTTCACACCTCCCCCATATGGGTGAGGACAACTTCTTAAAACGTCGTCATATTCTTTTCCAGCTGCTCACTTTTAGGAGTGAGCGCTGAGCAAGACGTAGTTTCTCGGCGGACTAGGGGCGATTATCTTTTAGATAATCGCCCTCTTTTTTTGCCTGTCATGGATTAAATTATGAGAGGTAGGCTACTTGCTTGTTAGCAGGTCAAGCTTCTGGTTAACCAGATCGGCAAAAGAGAAACCTCCACCTTTACGGTCCTGAGGAGGTGTCCCACCAAGGATGTCAGTCACTGTTTGACGGACTGCCTCTTGGTATTGTTCTGATAAGAAAGACGTTTCTGGCGTTTGGTTTTGCCCCTGAGGAGGTGCCCCTTTGAGACGGCGCCCAAAGGCTTCTGTCAGGGCCATTATTTCATCACTTGCATCGGCAAGAACCTTGGCGAATTGATCACTATCCGGAAGAGCTAAAATTTTGTTCACAAGTTCCCCGGTTCGCGACAGGTTAATTTCATCTTGAACGGACTGATCTAAATTCTTCTCCGTCTTTCTCTCTTTTGCCGCTTCATCAGGTTTTGGCAAAACCTGTGTCGTTTGTTGCGCGCTGGAGAGTCCTGTACTTTTAATCACCCACGTGCCCCTTCTCTGTATTTTTTCGTTGCGCCAAGAACAATCAGGAATTGGGCCACGACATAAAGCGGCCATGTAATATACCCAAGCCACTCCATGGGCATATGAAACTTATTCACCGCTATGCCAGAATCAGACAGGATAAAGGACAAAGCTCCCAGAGCGACCATTGGTGTTCCGAAAGCCCCCATATTTGCAGTCACCCCCATCAGGATAAGAATGATGGCATATACCATCACAGGAATAGCCATAGTACCTAAAGATGGATAGAGAAAGGCAACTAAGCAGACACCGTAAGCAGCAAAGGCTATCCCAATTAAAATATGACGTTTCTCTACCGCATCCTCTTTGTGTCTCAAAAACAAAGCGATGTAAAATAGGTGTGCCACAAGAAAAGAGATAAGACCATGAAGAAAGAAGGAGGGCTCCATAGCTAAAAAAATATCCCCTAAATCCGAGAACAATAACGCGACACAGAGAAATAATCGGGTCCGCCCTTCGCTGTTCATAAAAGCATAAATACACAGGAAAATAACCACTGGAGCTTTAATCAACGGCTTCGAAGGGAAAAGGCCGTATTGCAGACCATAAAGATGAGCTACAGCAAATGCAGTACTTAAAGCCAACAGAATAAAGTTGAGGCGATCATTTATGATCATGCCGCAATTCCCTCCATGGATTGGGCTTGTTCAAACTGCATTCCAATAACCGTGGGCAAAACCCGCATGATCGTTGCTTTCAAGACCCCAAATTGCGGAATATTAATTTCAACCACATCACCCATTTCCAGATGAAAAGCCACTTGCGGTTCAATACCAGCCCCTGTTTTAGAGATATCCTTCATGGTGATATCCATAGAACGACCATGGGCATTTAAAGTGGTTTTCGTGGTCATTGTATAACGTTCGGATTCTCTGCGGTTTCCTGCTGTTGATTCCCTTAAGATAGAGGTTAAGCGGTCTTGCAAACTTTGAATATCGGCTGACATAGCAGCGGCATTTTGTTGCACATCTTTAGAAATACTTCCTGTCTCATGAGTGGCGTCTGAGACACCAATGATACGGGCTGAAACATCTTGAGTACCCGCAGCGGCATCATCCACATTACGGGCAATCTGTTGAGTCGCGATATTTTGTCTCTCCACTGCCCCTGCAATGCTAGAAGCAGATTTCTCGGTTTTCTCAATTGTACCACCAATTGATTTAATGACACCGACAGCCTCTTTAATCGCGCCCTGAATTTCTGTAATTTGTCCGCCTATTTCCCCAGTGGCATTCGCTGTTTGGTGGGCAAGGTTTTTGACTTCAGAGGCAACAACAGCAAACCCTTTCCCGGCCTCACCTGCCCTTGCAGCCTCGATTGTTGCATTAAGGGCTAACAAGTTAGTTTGCTCAGCAATATCATTAATCAGGTTAACGACTTCCCCGACTTTTTGGGCTGAATCCACCAATCCTTGGATTTTTTGGTTTGCTGCTTCAGCTTCACGAACAGCAGCTTGGGCAATTTGGCTCGAGTTTGTGACTTCTTCTGTGATTTCGGCGATTGAGGCAGAGAGATCTTCGGCCGCCTTTGCAGCCGTCATGACGTTCTCAGATGTTACTTCTGAACTTGAGGCCACCGCTGTGGTTTCATCTTCCACATCGGCAACCTTGACCAACATTTTTTCAGCCGCAATTCGCATAGCTTCTGACTTTTCAACAACTGCCGTCACAGTTGTTTGCACTTCTTTATCCAAAGAGTTCGCCATGTCGAGCATGTTATTCTTGATCGTCTCTTTAGCCTTCATTTGCTCAACATTACGGTCTGCTCTCAATCTATGGGTTTCAATCGCATTGGTCTTGAATACATCCACAGCGCGGGCCATTTTGCCAACCTCATCTTCCCTTGAGGTTTCAGGAATATCTACGTCAAGATCATTCTCTGCTAACCGATTAGCTGCATCGGTTATTCTCTTTAATGGATCTCCCAGAGAATATTTAGCAATAAACAGGAAGTACAAAAGAACCAAGATTTGCCAAACCGTACGCCCGGTCATGGTAAACCACCCTGTATTTATGGCTTCATCAACGAGGGTGTTCACCTCTCCCATTTCACTTTTTTGGCTCGTTAAAAGCTTTTGGGTGACTTTATCTAGGCGTTCTTTTGCTGCAGTATAAGCCGTATCAATTTCTTTCCCGGCTCCGGCTTTAGTGGCGTGTGCTGCCAGTTCTTTAAAGGCGATATCAAACTCTGCAGATATTTGTTTGATTTGTTTCCCTGTATTTTCTGCCGATCGCTCAACCTGACTTTGGATAGATATAAAGCTCTCGTTGGTTCCCCAGAAAGCAAAAAGTAAGGCTATAATCCCCAATAATTGCCCCAGATTTCCAACACCAATTTTTTTGACAATACTTAAATGCATGATTTTATTTCCCACCTGCTAAATGCCGGTATTAAAAGCGTATTTGCTTTTATTTTATCTACTATAAGAAAGCCTCGTATCAGAGTCTCTAAGAATTAAAAAAAAGCCCCTTCAAATTTCCTTGAAGAGGCTTATTTTGGATACACAAGTATCGCCCGATCTTTAACCGGGCCTATACGGGAAAAATCCCGTTAGAAACTTCTATTATATGGTTTCCATCTGGTCAGGTGGGGTCAATTTTTTATCCTCCCTAAATTACTATTCCACTATTTGATATGGGAAGATTGTTTTTGAGTTCAATATTTAATTTCGGTATTCTTCAATTGAAAACCTTAGGAATACCGTTTAGAGGTTTCCCATGAACCAAACATCACAAGACAGCCTTAAACGCCGCACCTTCTGGACCAGAATTGGTTATCTCTTTTCTGCAGCCTGGATTGCTTTTATTCTGATGAAAACTGAAGGGGATATGTCGAACCCCTGGTTTGATTCAATCTTTCTTGTCCCTTTAGGTGCCTGGGCCCTCGGGCTTTTAGTTGCTCGGCTTATTTCTGGAAAGCCTCCTCAAGAAAAGCCTTAGTGTTTCCCCATAAAAAACCCCGCCACGAAGACGGGGTTTAATTATTTCATCGAAAAGACGTTCTATTGAACGAGAACAATTTCAACGCGACGATTTTTCATTTCTGGTGTTTCATCAGCGGTAGGTACTGCTGGAAGTTCTTCACCATAAGCTTTGACAGTCAGCTTACCGTCCCAACCAGCCATTGTGATGATTTCAGTTACAGCTTTCATACGAGCTTCTGAAAGGGCTTGGTTATAAGCGGCTGAACCAGAGGTGTCTGTGTGTGCACCAACAATGATGCCAGTAGCTTTAGCCCATTTTGCTTTATCAGCAGCTTCAGCAACGATAGAGAATGTATCATCATTGAGTTCTGCACTATTCATGTCGAAGTGAACAACAAATGGCCCAGGAATTTTCTTTTTCTTAGGTTTGGGTTTGCTTTCGATTTCAGCTAACGCCATAACAAAAGATTTCTTACAAGCTGCAATGTCTTCAGGTTGGAAGTTTTCTTCTTGCTCTTGCATCCAGCAATCAAAACCAGCTTGAGCACGTGCAGCAGCAGCTGGCTTAGCCATTGCGCCTTTTTCCAATGCTTTTACCAAGCGATCTCGGAAACCAGCCATTTCATCAACTTTATCGGCAGGGATAGAGCGTTTACTCATCATTTGTGGGCCAAACTTGGTCCCCATAGCAGCAACTCTAGCTTTGTCATTAAAGCGACCTGCATCACTCCAATCGTCCTCCATAGCTTCCATTTTAGCAAGCTTGACATATTCGCTGTGCAAGCCTTTTTGGAACGCGTCGCCTTGAGGGGACATACCAGCCACACCGTCAAGATCATAGGTTGCACAACCTGTAACTAAAACTGCAGTGGCCAATAAAGCCAGTCCGGACTTAATAGGTTTCATTTTTGAACCTCCCGATTATTGGTTAAATAAAAATTATTTGGAGAACTGATGCTCACCAATTGTCGTTACCCTAATCTTTCATGGGAAGACGACAATGGTTTTTTAAAAGATTTACAAACCTTTATAATTGCAACGCCCCTTCCTTATAATGATTTGAGCGTACTCAGCTTAAGGAGTCAACAGTATCAATTCACGTGTGACGATTTCGATCAACGTTTTGAAGCTAATGTCATCTGGACTTTCAACATTTTTCACCCATCCTTCCACATCTGATAACAAGTCGTTGCGTGAACAAAGAACGGCACGAACTGTTATTTTCTCCAGATCGTAGTTGGGTTCTGGCCTCTCCCCTTCACAAACGCGATTGGCATTTAAGTTATTGGGTGCCCCAAAAAGGATCGTAACTTTGAAATCAGGGGAAGGAGCTTTCGACTTCTCAAGAGTATATGTAAATTTTCTTTTCTCAATTGAATCCGTCATATCCTTCAAAATAACAGACTTAAGGTGGGATTCGCCCCCCCCAAAAGGGTTCCCATGAACTTCGACTAGGATAGGCCCTTTTAAATTAGCTGAAACAGCTAAATCCCAAATAATGGTTGGGCCTTTATTGAAGTTTGAAATAACTGTAGGGCCATCGCTACACCCAGACAACACTAGGGGTATGGCAGATACACAAGCTTTAAACATGCTTTTCAAAGACATAATTTGTTTCCTGCAATAATTATTTCAAATCTACATTCACTTAAAGAGGTTCTCCGCCCAGAGAGCGCATTAAGATCTTAAGCTCGTCAGCGGTAGTTTCCAATTCACCTAAATCAGTACCACGCATGACGATACTCACACCGAATCGGCCTTCGCGATAATAAGGATAGCTTCCGACATCAATACCTTGGTGATTATTTTGCAATGCTTCCAAACCAGCAGCAAGTTTTCCTTCAGGAAGTTCCACTGTCACCGTTATAGAATGAACCTTATCGCCACCTACCAACATCGGGGTCATCGAGATAAACATTGTTTCAACGATCAAAGGCACACCAGCTAAGACAAAAACATTCTCTAGGTTGTAACCCGGCGCTTTACTTATAGGATTATCAATTAGGGCCGCCCCTTCTGGAACATGAGCCATTTTCAATCGGGCATCTGTCAGGTTCTTTCGACCATATTGAGCTAACATGAGGGCTTCAGCTTCAGGATTCAGAACCACTTTTTTCCCAAAAGCAGCAGCGATACATTCCGTTGTTATATCGTCATGGGTCGGGCCAATACCTCCCGTAGTAAAGACATAATCGAATTTCGCCCGACATTCGTTTACTGTCCCTATGATAGTTTCTTTCACATCAGGGATAACTCGACATTCAGTAACGCGGATGCCGATCTCACCTAAGCTTGTTGTCAAAAATTTAATATTCACATCTTGAGTACGGCCCGAAAGAACCTCATTGCCAATAACAACGATACAAGACGTAACAATTTTTGCCTCAGCCATCAGTGGTCGCTGCCATGCAGAATTTTATCATACATGCCTGTATCGTAGGCTAAACCATCTTTATTGAGGATAATCACTACTGGGTAGGTCGCCTTGGCCAAACCTTTACGGTGCAGGGTTTGCCACACACCTTCATTTCTAAAACCCGTTGCATCCGCAGCCATCACGACTTTTGAGCCGATATGGAAATGGTTGCCATGGGGGTCTGGAAAATTAGTGATTGACACGCCTCCCGTTTCCTCATCAAGGGTAGAGGTATTGGGTGATTTGGCTAGCTCTTGCAACAAAGTAAGGGTTTTCAGTTGCAGTTTATTGAGCTTAAGGGGGTTCTTTTTCATCAATAGTTATCCTGAAAACTTAATGTAGCCAATATAAGCAATAAGGGCTGTATTTAAGATCAGAGCAACAACGAGTATTTTAAATTTCAATGGCATTTTATCATCTCTAAAGAAAGTCTCGCACCATAGCTACAAGGGGTATATCTGCAGCGGGGAGCGGAAGTTTAGCAATTTTATGCGGGTAGAGCCATTTTAGAACCTGTCCTTCCTGCGGTGCAAGGTCGCCTTTCCAGACGCGACAGGCAAAAAGTGGCATCAAAAGATGGAAATCATCATAAGAGTGGGAGGCAAAAGCCAAAGGCGCAAGGCAGCTCGCGGTGATATCAATACCTAGTTCTTCACGAACTTCCCGAACAAGCGCCTCTTCAGGTGTTTCGCCTTTGTCTACTTTTCCACCAGGAAATTCCCACAACCCCGCCATAGATTTTCCTTCAGGGCGTTGCGCCAAGAGGACGCGTCCATCGGTATCTATGAGACAAATTGCAGAAACAAGAACTGTCGGGAGGGGGCCTCCTTCTCTTGCAGGTAGGGCATCGAAACAACCGTTATCAGGACCTGATATTGCCAAAATTTCCTCACCTCAAGTTTCTTAAGTTTCCAAACTCTCTAAGGCCGCTTCAATAGCCTCTTCTTTGCCTTCGGTATAGTCAATAATGGTTTGATCCATGCCTAAAGTATGATCTATGAACCATTCCCTGAGAAATTCGACGAACTCGACCACCACTTTATGGTCTTCATTTTCAGACAGTCCTTTTGAAAAAGCCAGTACTCTTGCCCCAAGAAGTTCATGGATTTTACGATGGTTGTCCAGGTGTGGGTATTCACAAGCTTCCATAACAACCTCTTCGCGTTTGAAATGAGAGTTGGCATACACAAGCAGGGAATCACAAATACCCATAAAAACTTTATGTTCCAAGCGATTTTGCACGGCATCCATAAGCTGGTTGAGTAGAGTTACCAAAACTTTATGATCTTCATCAAGTTTTTGAATTCCTACCGCCATTTTTTCAGACCACTGTACTGCAATTACAGCATCTAAGGCTTGGCGCACTGCAGGAATAAGAACATCTCTTGGTACTGGTTTGGACAACAGATGGTTAAGCAAATAAGCTATAACAGGGTTTTCTTTAACCCGAAGAGTGAAAATCTTTTCAGAATAACCAGAAGTAAGCATTAACCGTACTTCAGGATATTTGCGCATAACTTTTGCAGCTAAATCCAATCCATCTTCTTTTCCAGGCATTACAATATCTGTAAGAACTAAGTTAATTGCCTCACCTTGATCTAGAATTTCCATGGCTTCATCAATTGAGCAAGCTTTAAAGACTTTGTATCCGGCATTTTCTAATTCACTTGAGATAACCTCAAGAAGATCAATTTCATCATCAACAACCAGGATCGTTTCAGTCCCTTTGTGATCTGAAACAACGTCATTATGTGGACGGTTTAAAGACTTTTCTTGTGAACCACGAGACTTTGAACGGGGTAAAAACAAATGAAATGTTGTGCCCTTACCTCTCTCAGTTTCCAGATGAACAAAACCGTTTGAGCGGGAAATAAAACCATAGACCATACTCAAGCCAAGCCCGGTCCCTTTTTCATTCCCTTTTGTCGTAAAGAAGGGATCATAAATTTGGTGTACTATTTCTTTCGCGATACCCCCTCCCGTATCCTGAATTGAGAATTTAACGAACTCACCAAGCTTAGCATCAGGGTATTGAGAAAGCTCTGCCTCGGAGATAACCACGTTAGCAGTCTCCATTGATAAGTTGCCATAGCCATCCATAGCATCCCGTGCATTTAGGGCCAGATTAATAATGGCATCTTCCATATCACCTGCATCAATATCCGTAAGCCAAAGGTCATCTTGCTGATTTAAATTCAGAGTAATTGAATCAGTAAGGGTTTTACCAAGTAAAGTAAGTGTTTCTTGCAACAAATCGTTGAGAGATGTCGGAGTAGCAGCCTGAGGCTTCCTTCTCGAAAAACTTAATAATTTCTTGGTGAGGTCTGCGCCTCGGCGAACGGCTCTCAAGGCAGGGTCGATACGATCTAATAACTTTGTTTCTTCTGCTGGGATTATGCGTCGAAGGAGGTCTAGGTTTCCCTCAACAATACCTAGGAGGTTATTGAAATCATGAGCAACACCACCTGTAAGTTGTCCGACTGCCTCCATTTTTTGTGACCGAACAAGCTGTCTTTCCAAATTTTTTTGCTCAGTAATGTCTTGAACAGTCCCGTGTGCGGAAACAAATCGACCATTTTCATCTAGATTATAAGTACTCTTTTCCCGAACCCAGCGGACGGCCCCATCATTTCGTCGAATAATTCTATGCTCAATCCCAAAGGTATCATCATTCTCTACTGCATCACGGTACTCGTGGTCAACTTGGTCTCTTTCATCAGGATAAACGACACCTAAGAAATCATCGTAGCTTCCATCAAAGTCATCTTTAGGAATGCCAAAAATTTCATAAACAGCATCGGACCAAACAAGCTCTTTGCTTTCCCGGTCAAACCTCCAGCTACCAAGTCTGGCAATTCTTTCAGCATCTGCCAACATAGATTGGCTTTCACTAAGGGCTTCTTCAATTTGTTTACGGGCAGTGATATCCGTTGCAATGCCACATATGGCGTAGGTTTCGCCGTTTTCACGCTTCAAAGGAAACTTAGTCGCAATATATGTCTTAATACCCCCATCAAAAAAAATCGTCTCTTCAAATTCTAAGACACCATCTTTATCCAGCACCATTTGGTCATTAAGCTTTAAACGGGCCGTCGTTTCTTCACTGAAAAAATCTATATTACTTTTACCAACAATCTCTTCTGCTGTTTTATTCGCGGCCTGCTCAAAACGTTTGTTAACCAATTGGTAGATACCAGCTAGGTCCTTCACAAAAATAATTGAGCTCGTGTTGTGAATGATAGCAGAGAGCTTTTCTTCGCTACTTTTCAGCTCTTCGCAGATCAAACGTTGTTCTTCAAGTTCTTCTGTAAGCTTACGGACCCGGCTCTGGATAACAATCCACGTAATACCTAAAACAAAGATAAGAAGGGAGGCGACAATAAATCCCCACTCAATATTGAATGAGTCATCTTGAAGAGGCTCCGCAGCCGCAGCCGTTCGCCCTGTTAACAAGGTAAAAACTAGAAGTATCAGGGCTTTCACGCCCTCCCCCCGCCATCCAAAGACAACGAGCATATTATGCAATTTTCTCATTATTATTGTTCTTCGTTATATGTCATTTAGAGGCGAATTATTGTTCGCCTTCAATTTCATAAAGCTGCTCATATTTTTTTAGAACTGCTTCTCAGCTAAAAGATGTTGTCATCCAAAACTGAAAATGTCTAGAAAACTTTACTAGTGGTTGAAAAAACTGGTGATGACAAGCGACTAAAACTCTATTTCAAAAACAACCGACACACCTTAAAGTCGTTCAAAACATTTATTAAAGGGATACACAAGCTCTATGAGTAAGGGCTTACTTTTTACTCCAATTAAACTTGGCAATACAGAAATTCTAAATCGAGTAGTGGTGACTTCATCCATACTTCAAGCGGAGGAACTATGCCCAACGCTAAAATCACCTCTGAGCCCGGTGCTCAAACCAAGCCGACATCATCGCTCTCGCCCGGGCTATGCTCTACAATCCCCGCTGGGTGCGGCCCGCCACCGCGGAACTCAATGATCAAGCCTCCTACCCGCCCCAGTAAGTCACACCCTTCACTACAGGGTATGCCTGTACCGGAGAAGGCCCCAAAGCCGAAGAACGATAGCTACCGCGTAAATTCAATCGCTCCACCGGGAAGCAAGTAAAGCACAATCGCTTCACCGTCCGTCACGGTTGGATTGTGAGCCGTATCAGGACCGTAGACGACCCAACCGGCACCTTTACCATCAAATTTGGCATCACCTTGGGTGGGGATGACCATGTCGATTTCGCCATTGGGATGCTTGTGGTGGGGGCCTTTGAGGTCTTTCATTAGGACAACATCAACCGAGCACCCGGCCAGATCATCAGTTGGCTTGATGGGGCGACCGTAACGGATGCCACCATGTTCATTTTCACACAACCAGCCTTCTTCGATACCTGTTTTGCAACCTGCGGCAATGGCTTGGAACTCTGCGCTATCAGCAGGAAACTCTTTATTAAGTTGCTCACCTAAAGCAGCATCAACAGTTTTGCCTTCAATCGAGGTAGTCACTTTTTTCAATAAAGCCTGAAACTCATCAACGGTCATCTCATTTTCCTTCACTTGGATATATACAAATTTACCACATTAGAGCGCTTCTAATCACCTGCGTCCAGAGAAAATAGGTATTGCGATACCACTTTTTTTCACTTATGTTAGAATTGTTCGATTACCAAACAATTTAGGTTCCGAACTATACCCACCAAATAAAAATAATAGGGTAGCCGCTCACTGTCCCAGAGTCTGAATTGGGGGGGATGTGTCAACGGCAGCTTAAATATAAACAGACTTGACCAGATTAGGAGAGGCCACCTATGAGCCAGACATTAGATCAACAACAAATTTCAAACCTGTTCAAAGAAGCCGCTATTACAGCTGCCTGGAACACGGATGCTGCCCCTGCCCTTGGGCGTGAGCTAAGAGTTGAAGTTCAAAACAGTCGTGAGTTTGGCCTTGTTGTCAAAGTTGGCGTTGGTGGCGTCGAAGGCACCCTTGAAACGAACGCTTTCCGCAAAGGCCGCGCAACTATTGCAGCAGCCGTGGAACTCGTTGATGCAGAGGGTTTGCTTGAACTGTTCCAGAAAACCCATGCGTACCAACGCCTCAGTGCCCTCGAAGCTCAAGCCAAACAAGGCTCTCCAGACCAAGCCCTGACTGAAATTTTCTCAGGCGTCTTACAGCTTGCTAACCAGTATTCACCGTCCAATACTGAAACGTCACAAATCATTGAAACTTTGATTATCGACCCCCTTGTCATTAATAATGGCACAGCGACTATTGGTGCTGCTGAGGTGCAATTTGGTGATCGAGTTGAAGGTCCTGTTCCTCGGCCCATCCATAAAATCGACAAGCTTATCCATCCTGAGTCTATTGGCATCATTGGTGTTTCAGGCACCAAAATGAACTTTGGCCGGATCATCCTGCACAATGTGATCGACAGCGGTTACGACAAAGCCCGCCTAACAATCCTCAAGCCCGGTGATGATAAAGAAGTGGATGGCGTTAAGTGCGTGCCCAGTCTCGCCGACCTTGAGAATAAATTAGACCTACTCATTGTCGCTGTTCCTTCAGGGGCAGTTTATGATCTGGTTGATCAAATCATTGCCACTGATGCCGTTGAAGCCGTTATGCTTATTCCTGGTAGCCTTGGCGAAACCAAAGCCAGTGTTGAGCCAGCAGCCGAGCTCGCTGCAAAAATCAATAAAGCCCATCTCAACGAAAGCGGCGGCCCAATCTTCCTTGGCGCCAACTGCCTTGGCGTGGTTTCCCACCCCGGCAATTACGATTCTTGGTTCATTCCTCTAGAGCGCCTTCCTAAGCCACAGAAGAAGAAAGAGCGCAACTCCGTTATGCTGAGCCAAAGTGGTGCCTTCATGATCACCCGCCTAAGCCGCAATCCTTGGCTTGACCCACGTTACATGTTGGCTCTAGGTAATCAAACCGATCTGACCCATGGGGATATGCTAACCTACTTTGCCGAACTTCCTGAATTGGAAACCATTGGTATCTACATTGAGGGTTTTAAAGACCTGGACGGTTTGCATTTTGCTCGCGCAGTTCGCAAAGCCACCCTTAGCGGCAAACAAGTCGTTATTTATAAATCAGGTCGTACAGAAGCAGGTATGAAAGGCGTTATGGGCCACACAGCCTCTATTGCTGGTGATCCTCAATTGTTTGAGTCCGTGCTAAAACAAGCAGGCGCGATTATCACCACTGAATTCACTGAGTTTGATGATATTTTCTATATCGCTGGAGCCTTACATAACAAACAAATCAACGGCAACCGCCTCGGTGCGATTAGCGGTGCTGGCTTTGAAGCTGTTGGTATGGCAGATAGTGCAGAAACCGATAGCTACGGCCTCGTCGCCGGAGAGCTCACCCCGGCTTCTGTTGAGAAAGTTGAAGCGATCTTAGAAGCTAAACGCCTGAGTGCTTTAGTCGAAGTTAGAAACCCAATAGACATCAACCCAGGTGCAGACGATGAAGCGCATTTGCAAATCTCCGAAGCCTTCGCTGCCGACCCGAACATTGATGCCGTTGTTGTAGGGCTCGACCCCACGGCTCCTTCAGTACGTTCACTCGTTGAAAGCAAAAAGCGTCCTGGTTATGACATTAGCGATCCAAAAAGCACCGTCACCTTGATGCCTGAGTTAGTAAACCGTAACGACAAACCGATTATTGGTGTCGTCGATGGTGGTGAACTTTATGACGCGATGGCAGCTAAGCTTATGGATCAAGGTACCTGCGTATTTCGCACCAGCAGCCGGGCTGTATTGGCTCTAACCCGTTACACAGAAGCCCGTCTGAACGCTGACGCCATCCGTCGCAAACACAATCAGTAAGACACAACCTCACTCTTAGCCACACCTATGCTGGCAACAGCTTGTGTGGCTAAGAAAATAGGTATTGCGATACCACTTTTTCTAGCTTATTATGCAGATTGTTCGTATATCGAACAATTAACGCAAAAATAAAAATAAATACGTTGATTAGGCATTTAGGGAACAAAATATAGGTCTCAAGCCTGTGCGCTTTATATGACCGCGATTTAAGGAAGAGAAGATAATGAAGGACAGTCTTGTAGTAGGCCTCTCTAAAACCGAGCGCATCGACGTTGATGCTGGCCGCACCATCAGTTTTTTTGGCGATGATCTCGCCGTTTATTCTACACCAAGCCTCATTTATGACATTGAAGTTGTCGCCCGGAACCTCATGCTTGAGCATTCCGACGAAGGTGAAGACTCTGTCGGTACTGTTGTGAACATTGCTCACATGGGCGCAACACTTAAAGGTAACTGGGTTGAGATCACCGCAACCATTACCGAACTCAAAGGCCCTGGCGTTACTTTTGAAATTGTCGCCAAAGACGCCCTTGAAACCGTTTGCAAAGGCTCCCACCAACGTTTTGCCGTTCCCATCGCAGGGCTTGAGGCAAAACTAAAAGGGAAAGCAGCCAAAATCGCTGCCCTTTAACACTGATTAAGGTCGCGACGGCGGCCTCGCCAATCGTTTGGCGTGAGCCAACGTCGCGTCTGAACGTGGATTGATTAATGATCGATCCTAAATAATTTGCTTCACGCTAACACAATTGAGGTAATGCCATGGATGCCGAAAGTGGTAAAGACGTCAAGAAAGTACCAACTTATTGCTATAACTGCGTAGCAGGTCCTGACTTCATGAAAGTGAAAGTCGTTGACGGTGTCGCGACTGAAGTCGAAGGAAACTTCGATTTTGTTGAGGATACACCTTCAGCTGGTCGTGTCTGTGTGAAGCCATTTGGTCTTATCCAAAAAGCGTATAATCCCAACCGGGTGCTGACGCCGATGAAACGGACCAATCCTAAAAAAGGTAAAGATCAAAAACCAGGCTGGGTTCCTATTTCATGGGATGAGGCTCTGGATACTGTCGCAGGTAAAGTAAAAGAAGCCATTGCTGCGGGCCCTAGGGACTCTGCTGGTTATCCTCGGATTGCCTGTAGTTTCGGTGGTGGTGGTACCCCAACTTATTACATGGGTACCCTCCCTGCCTATCTCTCAACCCTTGGCCCTCTTGATTTCAGTTTCGGCTCTGGCCAAGGTGTTAAGTGTTATCACTCTGAACACCTTTATGGCGAGTTCTGGCACCGTGCCTTTACCGTGGCTCCCGATACCCCTAACTGCAACTACGTCCTATCATTTGGCTACAATGTTGATGCTTCTGGCGGTGTTTGTGGTGTTAAGCGTCATGCTGATGCGCGTGGCCGCGGCGCAAAGCGGGTTCAGATTGAGCCCCATCTATCTATTTCTTCTGGCACCGCTTCTGAGTGGGTGCCTATTAAAGCGAAAACCGATCCAGCCTTCATGTTTGCCCTTATCCACGTCATGCTCCACGAGCAGCGGGACAAACTGGACATTCCGTTCCTAAAAGACCGGACAAACTCTCCTTATTTGATTGCACCTAACGGCTATTATCTACGGGAAAAATCCACTAAGAAGCCTTTGGTATGGGATTTAGCATCTGAAAAAGCTGTCCCCTTCGACACGAAGGGCATTGACGTTGCTCTTGAAGGATCCTTTGCCACAACAGGCTGGGAAATGGGCCCTGACGATGATGAGTGGGATCATGATACCCCCGTTAAATGTCAAACCTCTTTCCAAGCCCTTTGCGACCATATGAAGAAATTCACCCCTCTGTGGGCCTCGCGCATTTGCGAAATCCATCAGAAGGTTATTCGGCGTATTGCCATCGAATTTGTTAGCGAAGCTTGTGTTGGTCAAACCATTGAAATTGAAGGCCGCACCCTCCCTTATCGTCCTGTAGCAGTAGCCTTAGGCAAAACCGTTAACAGTGGTTGGGGTGGCTACGAATGCTGTTGGTCTCGTACCTTGATGGCTGTTCTCCTTGGTGCGCTGGAAGTTCCCGGCGGTACCCTCGGCACAACAGTTCGCTTGAACCGTCCGGCAACCTCTCGTCAGGCTAGTGTTACGATGCATCCTGATGGCTTCATGGAATATCCTATGAATGCGACCGATAAAGAAAATTGGCTCGCTGAACCAGATGTGCGTAACGCCAACCGAACTTTGGTTCCTCTTGGGGCTAACTCTCCTTGGTCTGTTGCTCTCGGCCCCACACACTTAGCCTGGATGCAACAAGAAAAAGGCCCAGACCATTGGCCACAGGCAACTCCGCCAGATGTCTGGTTTGTCTTTAGGACCAACCCAGCAGTTTCCTTCTGGGATACGGAACAAGTTTCAAAAGTTATGGCAAAGTTCCCCTTCACGGTGGCTTTTGCTTACACTGACGATGAAACCAACCATATGGCAGATATTCTGTTGCCTGATTGCACAGACATTGAAGCGACCCAGCTTATCCGGGTTGGTGGCACCAAGTTCATTGAGCAGTTCTGGGACAAGCAAGGTTTTGCCCTTCGCCAGCCTACAATAGAGCCTGTGGGTGATGCCAAAGATATGACCTGGATCACCACCGAACTTGCCAAACGGACAGGTAAACTCGAAGGCTACAACAACGCCGTTAACCGTGGTGCCCATGGGGTTCCCCTTTCCGGCGAAGGTTATGACTTCTCCTTGGATATTACCAAGGAACACGAAGTTGATGAAATTTGGGATGCAACTTGTCGCGCTGCTAGTGCAGAGATTACGGGTGGTGAAGAGACCGATGGCCTTGATTGGTTTAAAGAACATGGTCTTCGTCTTAAACCCTTCTCCAAAATCGATTGGTACCTTGAAGCCGAGCTGCAAGACCAAGGCATTCGGTGGGAACTCCCCTACCAAGAACGCCTCGTTCGAACTGGTAAACAACTCGGCCGCCGCCTCCATGAAAAGGGTATTAGCTGGTGGGATGAGCAGCTTGAAGAGTATGAAGCTTTCCCTGAATGGAAAGATTTGCCCCAGATTTGGGATGATGCGATCGAACGTAATTACGATGTAGACATCAAAGACTTCCCTTTCTGGCTCATGACCTCACGGTCCATGCAGTACAACTGGGGCAGCAACGCGTCTCTCCAGATGATTCGCGAAGTTGCGAGTAACATCCAAGGCCATGGTGGTGTTATTATGAACACCAAAAAGGCTGAAGAGCTTGGACTTGAAGAAGGAGATTGGCTGGAAATCCGCTCTCCTGTCAATGCCACTCGCGGCCACTTGCTGACCAAACACGGCATTCGCCCTGACACCTTATTGATGATCGGTCAGTTTGATCACTGGGCCACGCCTTATGCAAAAGAGTTTGGGGCACCGAGCATGAACGCCTTGATCCCTATGCTATTGGATCTAACCGATGCTACAGGGTCGAGCTGTGACCTGACAAAAGTGAAGATTACCAAGTTGGGAGGCAGCTCATGACCCGTTGGGTATTTGTCGCCGACCTCAACCGTTGTGTCGGCTGCCAAACTTGCACCGCTGCGTGCAAACACCGCAATGCTACCGCTCCTGGGGTAATGTGGCGCAAAGTTCTCGATATGGAAGTGGGCGAATTTCCTGAAGTTCGTCGGACTTTCGTTCCCACAGGCTGTCACCATTGTGAAAACCCACCTTGCATGCATGTTTGCCCAACCACAGCAACCAAGCAACGCGACGATGGTATTATCACGATTGATTATGACCTGTGTATCGGTTGCATGTATTGCTCCGTCGCTTGTCCTTATCAAGCGCGTTATAAAGTCGATATCGTCAACAATGCCTACGGGCTGACCAAAATGGCGAACGAAGTAGCTCGGGATGAGGAAAACCTGCCGCGTAAAGCTGTTGCACAGAAATGTACTTTCTGTGCAGATCGCATCGACTATGGACTGGAGAACGGTTTAACCCCAGGGGTTGATCCTGATGCCACTCCAGCCTGTGTGAATTCCTGCATTGCTGGCGCTTTGCATATGGGAAATATTGAAGACCCCAAAAGCAATGTTTCCGTTATGGTTGAAGAGAATGAAACCTTCCTGATGCACGAGGAATTAGGTACTAAACCTGGCTTCTATTACATCTGGGATCGTAAGCATGATGCGGATGAAGACACCGCAGAAGGGGGAGAAGAGTAATGCCTAAGAGTCAAAACGGCCAAACCCAATACCCAACAACCCTATACCCTGTCCTTCAACAAGACTGGGATTTACGCGGCACAGGTAACTTTGTCTTTGGCGGCACAGGTACAGGTCTAATTCTTGCCATTACCGTGATGTCATTCTTCGGCGTTTCTGGGCAAATTCTTACACTTTTAGCGCTTGCCTTTATCGGCCTTGGGCTGACATGTGTTCTTGCTAAAATCGGACGTCCTTTTAGGGCAATGAATGTTGTCCTCAATCCACAAACATCTTGGATGACCCGTGAAGGCCTCATTGCTGGCCCCTTATTTATTGCGGGCTTAGCTGCAGCTTGGTTTGACCAAGTTTTTGTCTATGTTCTCGCTGCATTTGTCGCCATGGTCTTCCTGTACTGCCAAGGTAAAATCCTTACCGAAGCTAAAGGAATTCCTGCCTGGAGAACTCCAAAGTCTATTCCCTTATTCATGTCCACAGGCATTGTTGAAGGCGCTGGTATTTTTCTGATTGCCTCCCTCTTCTTAAACCCTGAAGACATGAGTATTGTACGGCCTGTTATCTTAGCGCTGCTACTAATTTCTATTGTCTCTAGGGTTTTCACCTGGCGGATTTATTTACGTGATTTGCAAGAAAGCGGTGCCCCTAAAAAAGCATTAAACGCCTTAGAAAAAGCCGATGGCCCAATAACTTTCATCGGTAACATTCTGCCTGTCTTGTTGTTGCTGGTTTCACAGCTTGTTCCAGAAAGCGCGGTGATTGCAGCTCTTGTTTCTGGCATCCTTGCCTTTGCAACAGGTTGGTACTTGAAGTTTGTCATCATCAACAAAGCTGCCTTTAACCAAGGATTTGCTATCCCATTTTCTCCAGCCCGCGGTGGCGGAAAACCTGGACCAGGAACCAAACCTGGGTGGAGAGCACCTAAGCCATGAATGAAGGGGAAACTCTTCTTCATGCTACCAAATGCGGCTCAGTAGAACTTGATTTCACGATGCCAAGCTGATGACAAATGAACTATTTATCTTTAAAACCAAAAACAATAATAATGTATTCAAACATTCGTAAAATACGAAAGACCCTAAAGGGGGGGTAGAACGATGACTAAAGGCGACAACTACATGTTCGCACCTGAACTGGAAACCATGCCACGGGACCAGTTAGAAGAGCTGCAATTAGGACACCTGCAAAAAATCCTTCAGCATGCTTATGACAATGTAGATCACTACAAAAAAGCATTCGATGAAAAAGGCGTTAAGCCCGAAGAGTGCAAGACCCTTACAGATCTCAAAAATTTTCCATTCACAGTGAAAACCGATCTACGGGACGCGTACCCCTTTAATCTGTTTGCTGTTCCTCGTGAAAAACTCGTTCGTATTCACGCGTCTTCAGGCACCACAGGTAAGCCTACCGTTGTTGGTTATACCGAAGGCGATATTGATCGCTGGGCTGACCTTATGGCTCGCAGCTTGGCGGCATCTGGTGCTCGCCCTGGTGATATCCTCCACAACGCTTATGGCTACGGCCTCTTCACTGGCGGCTTGGGAGCTCACTATGGTGGCGAACGCCTAGGTTGCTCCGTTGTTCCAATGTCAGGTGGCAACTCAGAAAAACAAATCCAACTTCTGCAAGATTTTGGTGCACATGTTCTGTGCAGCACCCCGTCCTATGCAATTGCTCTTGCTGAATATGCAGAGAAAAACGGCATTGACCTTAAAGCTCTTCCTCTTCGCGCAGCTGTCTGTGGTGCAGAACCTTGGAGCCAAGCCATGCGGGAAGAAATCCAAGAAAAAATGGCCATTACCGCAGGGGACATCTATGGCCTGAGTGAAATTATGGGCCCTGGTGTTGCTTGTGAATGTGAAGACCAATGTGGTCTCCATGGTTGGGAAGATCACTTCCTGTTTGAAATCATTGATCCAGAAACTGGCGAACCTCAGCCTTATGGCACGGAAGGCGAATTGGTCATCACCACCTTGACCAAAGAAGCTCTCCCTATGATCCGTTATCGTACCCGTGACATCACGAAGCTAACGGCTGATAAATGCTCATGTGGGCGGACACACGTTCGTATCTTGCGCGTTACGGGTCGTAATGATGACATGCTGATTATTCGTGGTGTTAACGTTTACCCAAGCCAAATCGAAAGTGTTATGGTTGGGCTCGAAGGCGTTTCTCCTCATTACCAGTTGGTTGTCCAACGTGAAGGGGCAATGGATACAATGACCGTTGAAGTTGAAGCAGAACACGGCGTTGAACCATCTACTTACGACAATATGGGTAAAGAAATTCAGCACCATATTAAATCAATTATTGGTGTTTCTACCCGTGTCGTCGTTCTTGCTCACGATGAACTACCCCGTTCACAAGGCAAAGCCATTCGCGTTCGGGATATGCGTAAAGGCTAAAGTTCCTTAAGACTGTTGAGAGAAGGCCATCCTGAGGGGTGGCCTTTTTTTGTATTGGAAAATGATGCTTCAACTAAAGTTTCTGGGCAACATACACACCATAGCTATAATAAGATTTATACTTCTCATAGAATGCGATCTCTTCTTTTTCAGCCTCAATAATGGAGGTTGCCCCCTCGTTATCTTTTTGTCTTGCGAGAAAGTCGGGAAAACCATCCTGCAAAGGCCGATAATAATTCTCCAACCAACAATTTTCCGGCAACACGAAGTAACCAATCGGCGAGTACCCACTTTCTTCAAGAATCTCAATTTTTGAAGAAGCTGTGGCAATTTCCGGATACTGGGCTTCCCAATATTTTTGCACCTCAGGTGGGCGGGTGTTTGTTATCCACGTGATCTCAGACACCACTAAAACTCCGGCTGGTTTTAGAAAGCGCCTCCACTCATTCAACCCTTTTTCAAAGCCCATGTTGTAAATGGCTCCCTCTGACCAAAGAACATCATATTCTCCTTCAACAAAAGGCAGCTGCTCCATTGAACATTCAAGTGTTTTTATTTTTTCAGATACACCCTCTTCTTCGGCTTTGTCTTTAAGCGTCTCAATGAATTCCGGCAAAAAATCCACGGCCGTAATTTTAGCATTCAGAGAGTGCGCGAGTTGTAATGTCGAGGCTCCGGTCCCACAGCCGATATCGGCTATCCGTAATGGCTCTGACTTTTGAAGATTTGCCAGAGCGATCGCTTTAAGTGTCTCGGCTTCCCCACCGGGGCCTTGACGCTTCTGACGTTTATGTAAATCAACCAACAGAGCTAAGTCGTTCATTCTAAAAACCTTCAATATTCTGGCGAACATAAGTTATCAAGAGAACGGATCATATTTGAAATTCACTGATGTGAAAAGTTCTGCTTAAGACCAAAAAAACGCTTTATATGCCGCGATGAAATAGAAGTTTGCATTTTTCAGTCAAATCAATTATGTTCGGTATACGAACAATTATAAAAATATGCTTTTAAGGCAATTTCACATTCAATTGATTGGTTCTGGGATTTGAATCTCGGGGGGGAATACCTCGGCGATTTCGAAAGGTAAGTTATGCGAGAATTATTGATTATAGGCCGTGGTGGACAAGGTGCGCAAACGGCCGGAATCCAGTTAGCACAGGCATTTTATAGTGGAGGTAGTTATGTTCAAACCTTCGCGACTTACGGAGGCGCCCGTCGAGGGACCCCGGTCACCTCATCCCTACGGGTTGATGATCAACCAATCAGGCTGCGTTGCGATATTGAATGCGCCGATGCACTTTTAATTTTTGACGAAACTCTGCTGGACAAGTTGGTTCTAAAGCGTGCCGACAGCAAAACTAAAATTGTTGTAAATTCAGCCAAAGCCAGCGACGCTTTCGCAAATCTAGGCGATTACAATATTACCACAATTGATGGTCGCGATATTGCCCGTCAAAACAATATGGGCAAGGTAGTGAACTCGGCTCTTCTTGGAGCTTTTATTGCTACATTGGCTAACCTCGAGATCGACACATTATGCAAGGTGATAGAGGAAACAGCGCCCGTAAAACATCAAGAGAATGTCGCCGCCTGTCGTCAGGCACACCAACAACTCAGCAAAGCGGCGTGAGGAGATGAATAAAATGACGCAACAACCACCAACGCCTCTTTGGACAAATGACACGTCAGAAGCCCGTATGACCGGGACTTGGCGCAGTGCCATGCCCAACTATAAAAACTTACCCTCTCCCTGTCGAGGCGCCTGCCCTGTCGGTGGACGGATTGCCGAATGGATTCGGGAAATTGAATTGGGAGATTATAAGAAGGCATGGACAATATTGGCCGACAATAATCCGTTCCCTTCGATTGCTGGGCGGATTTGTCACCACCCATGTGAAACCGATTGTAATCGGAATCAGCTAGATGAAACCGTGGGAATTTGTAATCTTGAGCGTTTCGTCGGCGATCTAGCTTTAAAAGAAAACTGGTCCTTTCCTGCACCAACCGTTTCCCGTGATACTTCCATTGCTGTTGTTGGCGGTGGTCCAGCTGGGTTATCTGCTTGTTATCAGCTCCGCCGCCTTGGGTTCAAAGTATCACTTTATGAATATCAGAAACAACTTGGGGGCCTTCTACGCTACGGCATCCCAGCCTACCGACTTGAGAAAAAAATATTGGACGGTGAGATCCAACGTATCATTGATATGGGTGTCGATGTCCATCTTAATGCAGAAGTTGGCAGTGCCGAGGCTCTAAAAGAGCTTCATGAAAAACATGACGCTGTTTATCTTGCCACGGGAGCTAGTCGATCAAAAAACCTTCCTGGTCTCGACTATAGTCAATCATGGGTCATGGACAGTGCTGACTTCTTAGCTGAGACAAATGCTGAAATGGCCTGCGATCTCGGGAAGGATCTCGTGGTCATTGGCGGTGGCAGTGCAGCAATGGATGTGGCCCGAACAGCCCGCCGTCTCGGACGGAATGTAACTGTTTTAACTCTAGAGCCAGAAGATAAGTTACCGGCCCACGAAGTTGAGGTCGTTGAGGCAAAGGAAGAAGAAATAACCTTTGTTTCAGGCGCAATGATGCAGTCCGTTGAGGTCAACGGTGAGCAAATTACGCTTAAATGTATTCGGGTTGAATTTTTGCAAGGTGAGGCTAGGGGACAATTTACCATCAACCCCATTCCCGGCAGTGAGTTTGAACTCGTCACCAATGGTGTCATCCCCTCTATCGGACAAGACGCCGATCTTTCTCGTTGGCAAGACCTGCTTAATTCCGAAGGTCCGGTGATCTCCACTGACAAGCAATGGCAGACTTCGACCCCTGGCATTTTTGCTGGTGGAGACGTGGCTAGCATGGACCGCTTTGTTACTCAGGCCATCGGCATGGGAAAAGAAGCTGCCTTTGCCATTGCCCGTCAACTTGCCCCGGTGAGCAATGAAACAAGCTCACCTGACGACCCTATGGTTCCTTATAGTGTTATTAATACAAGCTATCACTCTACTCTTCGCCGTCATCTTGCAGCGAATAGTGAAGTTGAGGCCCGTCTTCAAACATTTGATGAGGTGCAACAACCTCTGTCGCATGATGAAGCCGTGGCTGAAGCCAGCCGTTGTTTCAGTTGTGGAACGTGTATCTTATGTGACAACTGTTACCTCTATTGCCCAGATATGGCGATTATTAAATTAGAGGACGGTTATGAAGTCAAAGATGATTACTGCAAAGGCTGTGGCCTCTGTGTGGCTGAATGTCCTACCGGCTCCATCGCTATGCAAGAGGAGAAATGAGCATGAACGCAATCTCAAATAAAATGCTGCTAAGCGGAAATCATGCCGTTTCCTGGGCTGTAAAATTGGTTGAGCCAGATGTCGCACCAGTTTATCCCATTACCCCACAAACGCCAATCTTGGAAAAGATTACAGAGTTTGAAGGACGCGGTGAAATCACAACCGAACTGGTGACACCGGAATCTGAACATTCAGCTATGTCAGCCTGTATCAGTGCCTCATTAACTGGTGCCCGTGTGTTTACAGCAACGTCTTCTCAAGGGTTATTGCTGATGCATGAATTATTGCATTATGCCTCTGGAGCCCGAGCGCCGATTGTTATGTTTAACGTCAACCGGACACCAGCATCTCCTTGGGGGTTTTGGCCTGATCAATTAGATAGCCTCTCTCAGCGCGACACAGGTTGGATTCAGCTCTATAGCGAAAATCCTCAGGAATCTCTTGATTCAGTTATTCAGGGTTATCGCATCGCAGAAGCTGTTGGCATCCCGACCATGATTTCTCATGACGCTTTTTATGTGTCCCATGCCTTGGAAGTGGTAGAGGTGCCCGAGAAACAGATGGTCAGTGATTTTCTACCAGACTACGAACCGGAAAATGTACTGGATGTAGAGGCAGGTCGATCTTTCGGTGCGCCAATTGATCAAATGACCTGGAATCGTAGCCGTCAGGAACTCGCGGGTTCTTTTGCTAAGGTTGAAGACCTCGTCAATGAGACTGGAGAAGCGTACGGCAAGCTGACTTCACGGCCTTATGGGGCTTTGGAAGAATATCGTACCGATGATGCAGAAGTGGTCATTGTTACCATGGGCTCCATGTGCGGGACGACACGGGTTGCCGTAGATACCCTTCGCGAGCAAGGTATAGCCGCAGGACTTCTGAAAGTAAGGTTATTTAAGCCACTTCCTTCAGCAAGCTTACGCAAGGCCCTCGAAGGGGTCCCTTGCGCAATCGTACTAGATCGCAATTACTCTCCAGGAATGGGTGGTATTCTGCATCAAGAACTGAAAAGTGCTTTGTACGGGATGAACGATGCCCCTCGTCTTCACGGTATTATGGCCGGAGTTGGTGGCGTTAACGTGCCTCCTGAGAAAATCGAAAGTTTGGTGACCAAATATAAGGACGCCCCAACCTCAGTTGAACCCCAGTGGGCGGAGTAGCATCATGGAACAAATTAATTATACAGACGAAGGTCAATTTTTCTCAGGCCACGTAGCTTGCGCAGGTTGTGTAGAAGCCGTTTCTCTGCGGGTTATTCTTAATACTGTAGGCCCTGACGCCGTTGCCGTTGTTCCACCTTCTTGCACAGCCGTAATCTGTGGCGGCTACCCCTTTAGTTCAGTCAAAATTCCTGTCTATCATACGACTTTGGAATCAGGCGCGGCCTCTGCAACTGGTGTGAAACGGGCTTTAGTAAAAAAAGGCAAGCCAGACACCACTGTTTTGTGTCTGGCCGGCGATGGCGGCACCTATGATATTGGTCTGCAAGCTTTGTCTTCCGCGGCAGAACGTAACGAAGACATTCTCTACATTTGCTTTGATAATGAGGGCTACATGAATACAGGCGGGCAGAAAAGTTCGTCAACGCCAGTCAATGCGGTTACCGGCAGTACGCCAGCGGGTAAAAGCACAAAGAAGAAAAACATGATTGAGATTCTGGCTGCCCACCGCATTCCTTACGTAGCGACAGCCAGCCCGTCAGACCTAAACGACATGGCCGCCAAGGTTAAAAAAGCACAAGGAATGAAGGGTACAAAAGTGATCATCATTCTTATTCCTTGCTTGCCGGGATGGGGTGTTGCCGACAACTCAGCGGTTAAAATCGCACGTATGGCCGTAGAATCTGGTGTCTTTCCTCTTTTTGAAATTGAGGGTGGATTGGACTACACGATGAACTATTCCAGTAAGAATGGCTCCGTTAAGGAATATCTGAGCGTTCAGAAACGTTTCCGTCACCTTAACGAGGATCAAATCTCCTCGATCGAAAATGACGTTGACGAAGATTGGCAACGTATAGCCGACAAAGCGGGTGTGTAAGCTAAAGCGAGAAGGCAAACTGTGTTATTAAGAAAAGGCTGCTCATGGGCAGCCTTTTTTCTTCTTTGTTTCTGCCTCTTCCTGTTCTTTTTCTAATTCAGCAAATTCAACATTAACTTAGGATTGAGTAGCACCTCCAGTTATACCACCGTCACCATTTTCCTCATGAGTAACCATTCTTTCAGCATAACTGTAAGGTTTGGGCGTCAAATAGATATCGTAAATCAGTACACTAATCCAAATTAGATTTACGGCAATCAGCACCCACCTCTCAATTTTATACTTCTGAGAATTCATTTAAATAAGACCTTAAAAATTAATCTGCTTTGAGACCGTCTATTAAAGTAAATAAAGTAATACTATTTAAGTAAATAGAGGCTAAGTTAGACAAAACAAAGTTGTAACGAGGGGAAAATGGAAGAGGGATATTCTTTTTCCAATATTTCGGCGATTGTTGCCGAAGACAATGAACAGAGCCGTTCGCTCTTGAGTTCAACTCTGCGTCACCTTGGCGTAGGGCGTGTTATCTTAAAATCTGATGGTCGTGACGCCATTGATTTTCTTGAGAAAGTTAACAATGGCACAGATCAAGAGCAATACCCTCCCATTGAGGCGGTATTTGCCAACTGGGATATGGGCCATGTCGATGGCATGTTGCTGCTGAAATGGATCAGACGGCATGAACACTCACCAAACCGCTTTATGCCCTTTATCCTGCTCTCTCCTGAACTCAATAAGAAAAAGGTTAGAGAGGCAATTAACGCCGGGGCTCACGAAATCATCCCCAAGCCCTTCCCTGGTGATGCTGTTAAGCGCGTTTTAGAAAACCTCGTCAATTATCACCGAATTTTCGTTCGCACACCGGTTTATTTTGGCCCTGACCGTCGGCGGAAAAAAGTTGAAGTTAAAGATACTGAACGCAGGATTGAAATTAAAACTAGCGATCACGGCGAAGAAGAATCCTGGACTGCGGATACCCCAGATATTCATTTTTTCAAAGTCCCCAACATACTTCAAGAAAAGTCACAACTCACAGATCCAAAGCAGGCAGCAAAAACTAAACTAGAATTAGGCGCAAAAACCGAACAGCATTTAAATGAATGCAGTGAAGATTATGCTGATTGGGTTAGCATAAAAATCAAAGAGTTGTACCTTCATCTAGGGCAAGCTCGTCGGGATAGCACCGTTATTGTTCAGTGCTTCCAAGAGCTCCATAAAACTGCGCAAGAGATCAAAGCCCAAGGGGTATGCTTTGGCTATCCGTTGCTTTCAGATTTGGCAAAATCATTAGAAAAAGTCACCAATATATCTGTAGCAGCTTCGGGCAAACGCCTTGACCTTATTAAAACTCACATCAGCGCCATGGAGCTTATCGTAAAGCACAAGCTAATTGGAGCTGGCGGACCATTCGGCAAAACAATCTTAGATTCTCTCGCCGAAGCCAGTAAAAAAGTTACCAAGTCGTAATTCTTGGTTTCTAATACACTGCAATACTGTTTGCCCTCTTTACGTTAAGTATATAACATCAAACCATCCAATAGATGTTTAATACGTGATAACTAGAAATTATGCCGCAAAA
>JAPHRK010000079.1 GCA_026196105.1 Rhodospirillales bacterium
GTGTAAACCACGTCTGCTACGGCCTTGCCGCACGTGAAGTTGAACGTATCGATTCGGGCTATCGTTCTGCCATGAGCGTACAATCTTCCTTGGTCATGCACCCTATTCATGCTTACGGCAGCGAAGAGCAACGTAAGAAGTACCTTCCTAAACTCGCAACTGGTGAAATGATTGGTTGCTTTGGCCTTACCGAACCTGATCACGGTTCTGATCCAGGCGGCATGAAAACCCGTGCAGAAAAAGTTGACGGTGGCTACAAGCTGACCGGCAACAAAATGTGGATCACCAATTCTCCAATCGCTGACATTGCTGTTGTTTGGGGTAAATTGGACGGTGTCATTCGTGGCTTTATCCTTGAGCGCGGCATGAAGGGCTTCTCTACCCCGAAGATCGAAGGTAAAATGTCCCTTCGTGCCTCCATCACTGGCGAAATCGTCATGGATGAGGTTGAAGTGCCAGAAGAAAATTTACTGCCTAATGTCAAAGGTTTGGGTGGACCGTTCGGTTGTCTTAACAAAGCTCGTTACGGTATTGCCTGGGGTGCTCTTGGCGCTGCTGAGTTCTGCTGGCACGCTGCGCGCCAATACACCTTGGATCGCAACCAGTTTGGTCGGCCTCTTGCCGCTAACCAGTTGATCCAATTAAAATTGGCAAACATGCAAACTGAGATTACCCTTGGCCTGCAATCTTGCTTGCGCGTCGGTCGTCTGTTAGACGAAGGTAACTGCCCTCCAGAAAACATTTCGATGATCAAACGAAACAGCTGTGGTAAGTCTTTGGACATCGCACGTATGGCTCGTGACATGCACGGCGGGAACGGTATCTCTGATGAATTCCACGTCATTCGTCACATGGTGAATCTGGAAACCGTCAACACCTACGAAGGCACCAACGACGTCCACGCCCTCATCCTGGGCAGGGCTCAAACCGGGCTACAAGCCTTCTCTGGAGCTTAAACGTTTCGCACTCAGAATTGAGATAAAGGGCAGGATTTTTCTTGCCCTTTATCTATGGGCGACCAAGTTTAAGAGCCTCTATAGCTTTTTCCCCGTAGATATGACTTAATAACCCCCAATGTCTAAAAACGAGCGGGAGGTCGTTATGGCTAAGGCTATTTTGATGATCCATGGCATGTGGGGATCTGGGGATCAGTTTAGAAACTACAAAGGTTTCTTTGAAGCAAAGGGATATAAGGTTATAGCCCCAACACTTCGCCATCATGTGGTTGGGCAACCTCCTCATCCTGATTTGGGTACCACAAGCCTTCTTGATTACGTTGACGACCTGAACAAAGAAATTGAAGGGTTAGATGAAAAACCCATTATTATGGGACATTCCATGGGAGGCCTTCTTGCTCAAATGATGTGTGAAAGAGGATTTGGGAAATTGGGGATATTCCTGACTCCAGCCGCCCCTAGGGGCATCATCGCTCTCACCCCAAGTGTCATTAAGACCTTCTATCGGTTTTTCCTCACATGGGGATGGTGGCGCAAACCAACAGAGCCAACCTTTGAAGAGGCTGTCTATTCCGTTTATAACCTCCTGCCGCAGGACCAAGCTAAGGAAGAGTTCGCTAAACTCTCTTACGAATCCGGCAGAGCAACCTACGAAATAGCGATGTCCTTATTCGACTCCAAACGAGTCGCTGAAGTAGACGAGAAAAAGATCACTCACCCAGTCCTCATCGTGGGCTGTGGACAAGACCGCATCACTCCAGCTTCAGTCATACGGCAAATCGGGCGTAAGTACAGCGCCACAGGAACCTATAAAGAATACCCCGAAAAAGCACACTGGATTTTGGGTGGCGATGGCTGGCATAATGTCGCCCAATACTGCGCAACTTGGATAGATAACAACACTCACGGCTAATGACTGACGATATCGACCAGACACTAGAAAGGGCGATCCCTTTCCTGTCTTCTATTTCTATGGTTTACGATGCTAGCTTCAAAGAAACGGGTATGGCACCTAAAAGTGTTCTTTGGCGAGATGAGGATGGACAGAAACTTCGTTTCCGAATTTTACTAAATATCTTAAAAGAAGAAACCACACCCTTTAGCCTTAATGATGTGGGTTGCGGCTATGGCGCCTTACTAAACTACGTGACCACTGATCTAAATCTACCTCTGGAAAAATATTACGGCTACGATATATCCCAGAACTTGCTTGAAGCTGCAGCCCAGCATACTCCGACGCCTAAAGCAGAATATTATCAATCCGTACGTGCCCTCTACGAAGCAGATTATTCTTTAGTCTCCGGGACATTTAACTATTGCCATAATGTTGATGTAGAATCTTGGGAAGAATATTTAGACGCCAGCCTTAGACACCTCTGGTCAATGAGCCGCAAGGGGCTTGCGGTTAACTTCCTTGATGAAAAGACAAACCAAAAAAAAGACAAAGGCCTTTATTATACTTTGCAAGAACGGTGGGAGGGGTTTTGCAAAGAGTATCTATCGTCAAACCTGAAAGTAGAAACAGATTACTCCCTAAAGGAATGGACTATTCTTATTTGGCGCTAACTCGATCGATTTCAATAGACATAACGGCTTAAAATAGTCGAGCCTCGTCAGTATCTCTAAAGAGTTCAAAAGCATAAGTACGAGTCATAATATTAACTTTTTGCTCAGAAGACACATGGCTCTCTCACCATTTTTCAAATCCTTTTGTTTCATCAGCTTGGCGTACAACATCTCGGGCAAACATGACCAAAGATTCAAAAGAAGCTAGATTGTCACTTTGTAAAATAAAATTGAGAAATAGACGCTTAATCCTCCGGGAACTCATACACCTGCCCAAGACGATTATCTAATTCCATAAAGGCATCATAGTAAGTAATCGTTGGCTTGTTGCCCCACTTCTCTTCCGCACGGGCGAGCCAAGCTTCGTCATGACCATTTTGGGCATCATCTTTCGACTCCCAGAGATATATCCCCATGCAGGTTGTTTCATCTGCCCTGACATAGGTTTTACGGAGTAGTCCCGGATAATTTGACCATCGCTCTATTGTGGTTTTAGCATCTTCTAGAATTTCTTCCCGACTCATACCTGTCGGAATTTTAAAAGAAACGATTTCGCTAATCATTGGGTGCCTCATTATTGTGAGAGTCTAGAAAACCAAAAAGCCCTTGAAAACACAAGGTTTCCAAGGGCTAAAATGGTAGGCACTAGAGGATTCGAACCTCTGACCGTTCGATTAAAAGTCGAATGCTCTACCAACTGAGCTAAGTGCCCCCAAGATGGGGTCTCACCTTGTTCGGTACGCGACCGTGCTCGGCGAGAAGCCGGTTTCTAGCCCCCTAACCCCCAACTCGTCAAGGGCTTTTGACAGCAAAAAATGACTTCTTTGAAATTTTATTGTTAAAGGGAGTTAAATGCTTAATTTGAAACCTTTTCCAGCATCTTTTTTTCTACATAAGGTGAGACAAATTTTGAGATATCTCCACCAAGCATACAAATTTCACGAACAAAACGTGATGCAATGAGCTGATGTTTATCTGAAGCCATCAGGAAGACGGTTTCGATCTCACTATTAAGCTGTGCATTCATCCCAGCCATTTGAAACTCATATTCAAAATCAGAAACCGCTCGGAGGCCGCGGATGATCACATGTCCCCCTAGATCAGCGACAAAATGCATCAACAGTGTATCAAAGGGGCGAACCTCAACAAGATCACCAAGGTTTTGGCTCTCAATTTCCTGACGAACAATTTTGACCCGTTCATCGAGGGTAAACAAAGGACCTTTGCCTGGGTTGATGGCAACAGCGACCACCAGTTTATCAACCAACTTGGTCGCCCGCTTAATGATATCTAGGTGACCATTTGTTGCGGGATCAAAAGTTCCCGGATAAACACCAATACGGTTGCTCATTCTTTAACCCTCTAATTTCAACAGCTTTTACTTTTATAATACTTCTTTTAGCTCGTCTATTCGACTTCTGATGAAGCAGTATCTTCAGCGCCTTCAACAGTTTCAGCAGCTTCAATACCTTCCGCACCCTCGACAGCTTCTTCTTCGCCTTCTTCGTCCCCTACATCTTGAATACGCGTAACCGAAACAACCTTTTCATCATCAGCAGTTTTAAAGATCGTTACGCCTTGGGTATTACGACCTGCGACACGAATATCATGGATAGGACAGCGAATTAATTTGCCCCCATCCGTTACCATGACCAACTGATCTTCAATTTGGGCCGGGAAGGAAGCAATAACAGGACCATTGCGCTCAGAGGTCACAATATTGGCAAAGCCTTGAGCACCACGCCCCATTGCCCGATATTCATAAGCAGAAGTGCGTTTACCATAGCCGTTTTCAGTAATAGTAAGAATGAACTGCTCACCCTCTGCCATTTCAGCATAGGGAGATTGTTCGAGTTGAGCCGTAAGGCCTTCATCTTTGGCTTTCTCATCATCTTTACCAGTATAGTCGGCACTGGTTAGACGGCGAGAGGCTGCGACTGCTTTCATGTAGCTTTCACGAGTTTCTGAATCGAATTTCGCACCATGAAGAGCTGACATTCCGATGACTTCATCACCTTCCGCAAGACGAATCCCTCGGACACCCGTTGAAGTCCGGCTATTGAAGACACGAAGAGCCGAAACAGGGAAGCGAATACATTTACCGCTTCTGGCGGACAACAGCACATCATCTTCTTCGGTAACAGTGCGAACCCGAACTAAGGCATCATCGGCATCATTACCTTCAAACTTCATAGCAATTTTGCCGTTAGCTCTAATATTGGTGAAGTCAGATAATCTATTCCGACGCACGCTGCCTTTTTTGGTGGTGAAGATAACGTGGAGATCGTTCCAAGTATCCTCGTCCTCAGGCATTGGCATCACGGTAGAAATAGTTTCATTTGCCTCAAGAGGCATTAGGTTAACCATAGCCTTGCCTTTAGAGGTCGGACTACCCAAAGGCAGGCGATAGACCTTAAGCACATGGCACATACCTTTAGAAGAAAAGAACAAGACAGGGGTGTGGGTATTGGCAACGAAGACTTGATCAACGACATCCTCATCTTTAGTGCTCATCCCTGTACGGCCTTTACCGCCCCGACGTTGCGCTCGATAAGTCGCCAGAGGAACCCGTTTGATGTAACCTGTGCTCGACACGGTCACAATCATATCTTCTCGTTGAATAAGGTCTTCAAGATCGTGTTCAAATTCAGCATCGTGAAGCTGAGTACGACGCTCAGTAGCGAATTGATCACGCATCTCTTTGATTTCGTCGGTCAGAACTTCGAGCATTCTTTCACGCGAACGCAAGATTTTTAGGTATTCTTCAATCTCAGCACAAATTTCACGCAGATCACCAGCAATTTTGTCACGCTCAAGACCTGTCAAACGGTGGAGACGTAAATCCAGAATCGCTTTGGCTTGGATTTCTGAAAGGGTGTAAGTTCCATCAACAACTTGGTGTTCAGGTTCATCAATCAACTCAATCAGAGGCTCTACTTCGCCAGCGGGCCAAGCTTTTGCCATCAGTTGCGCCCGAGCTGTTGCAGGGTCTGGTGCTCGGCGAATCAGCTCAATAACTTCATCAATATTAGCTACAGCAACAGCCAAACCAGCTAAAACGTGAGCTTTATCACGTGCTTTAGCCAGTTCATAAGCCGTCCGGCGGGTAATAACTTCTTCACGGAACTTAACAAAAGCGGCAATAAGCTGCTTAAGGTTCATCTGCTCCGGCTTGCCTTCGTTCAAGGCCAGCATGTTAATACCAAAGCTAGTCTGCAATGGCGTGAACTTGAACAACTGGTTCAAAACAACTTCAGGCATATGGTCGCGTTTAATTTCAACAACAACCCGAACACCATCACGATCAGACTCATCACGAAGATCAGAAATACCTTCTATTCGTTTATCCCGAACTGTCTCCGCGATGATTTCCACCATGCGCGCTTTATTCACCTGATAGGGAACTTCTGTAATCACAACGGCAAAACGATCTTTTCGAATTTCTTCGATTTCAGTTTTACCTCGGATAACCACAGAGCCACGTCCGGTATGGAAAGCCGAATTAATCCCTGTTTTACCCAGAATAATACCACCTGTGGGGAAATCGGGCCCCTGGACATAATTCTCAATCATCTCATCAATAGTGATGTCGGGGTTATCAACATAGGCCAGACAAGCATCAATCACTTCACCTAGGTTGTGGGGAGGGATGTTGGTCGCCATACCAACCGCAATACCACCAGCGCCATTAACCAACAAGTTAGGGTATCGAGCAGGAAGAACCACCGGTTCTGAAACAGTTTCATCGTAGTTTGGTTGGAAGTTGACTGTATCTTTATCAATATCCTCAATCAGCACATGAGCCGAACGGGCCATCCGGGCTTCCGTATAACGCATCGCAGCTGCTCGGTCCCCATCCATGGAACCAAAGTTACCTTGGCCGTCGATAAGCGGCAGGCGCATGGAGAAGTCCTGAGCCATACGGACCATTGCGTCATAAATAGCTGAGTCACCATGGGGGTGATACTTACCCATAACATCACCGACGATACGTGCCGATTTACGGAAGGGCTTATTGAATTCATACCCCCCTTCCTTCATGGCAAAGAGTATGCGACGGTGAACTGGCTTCAAACCATCTCGAGCATCGGGAAGAGCACGCGACACGATAACACTCATAGCGTAATCGAGATAGGAGCTCTTCATCTCCGATTCAATTGAGACAGGAGTAATGTCGAAATCAGAAGGTATTTCAGGCGAGGTCAAAGATTTTTCCAACCATATTATTGTCAAAAAAGAGAGTGGTTAACTACTTCGCCTCAGCTACAACTTTTCAACCCCAGCTTCGGCACGCCTTTATATCAGAATATGTCTAGAGAGCCAACCAATCGAAAGCATTAAAATTGCTTTTTTATCAATTAATTCAGGGTTAGAAAAATACGTTTTTTATTGTTTGTTTTCAAATAGTTGACACATGTCACTACGGAGTTGAAATTTCAACTTCCTGGATCGGGCCTTTTCCAAGAGAAACAGGGTCAAATATCCACAAATTATTCTTCTCAATCATTCTCCGTAAAGTCTCCACATAAACCATTCCTCGTTCAGAATAAGCCTCGAGAGTATTGATAAGAGATTTACCAGAAAATGGTGTTTCTCCCTTGTCTCTCAACTTCTCTCTTTCTTGTCGAAACCCCCGATAAGATTTATGAGAATTTAAATTTAAAGCATAAGCCCTTACAGAGCCCAAGGGTGAGGGAAAGGTTGCGATACGGTAATCACCCATCCCAGTCCGTTGGTTTTTAGGCACAAGCCCTTTACCCCATCGCCATTGCCCAAACAAAGCATTCCCTTCAGCCGCAAAGCGTGAGGTTGCATAACCGCTTTCGTAAGCTGCCTGACCTAATCCCATGGACACAGGAATAGTATCAATACGTCGCAAAGCTTCTTTAATCTGAGATGGTTTAATCTTCTCAAGGTCTATTTTGAAGCGGTAGCGCTTCCCAATATCTTTAAGAAATAACTTTTGTTTTTCAGATAAATGTCCATGGCTTATGAGGAAGCTAAACCTTTCCCGTTCATCAAGAATTTCACGATTTACAGTTAGGATTAATGGTAAAATAGATTGATAAAATAAGGTCTTCTTTTGCCCTCCTTTGAGGGAATTATCCCAACCTTTAGGAAAACCACGCACATAAATCTGGGGAACTGAGATATTTTCTTTGGAGAAAGCTGAGAGATCGTAATTTAGCTCATGATAAAGAGTTCCAAGCCCATGTCCCCCTTTAACTTTAAAAGAGGTCACCGCAGATTTCGTTGGAAGGAGCATAGGGCGAACGAGAACTAAGCCCACCGCTACAATAAGGAGAAGCGCAAAGGTAATCCAACCACCCAAAGAAATTTTTGCCTCAGTCATTGGTTTCATTTGTTAACCTCTATTGGTAACAACCCTATTACGACCCGTTTCCTTTGCTTCATAGAGCGCCTTATCGGCTTCTGCTAAGGAGACATCAAAGGTTTCTGGCCCACCTGGTTTGCAAAGAGTGACCCCTATACTGACAGTGATTTTAATTACTTCAGCCCCTTCATTAATTTTTAAATCAGCCATTTCTTCTCGGATACGCTCCGCCAACATAGTCGCATCTTCAAGAGATGTTTCTGGTAATAGAATGGCAAATTCTTCTCCGCCAATGCGCCCAAGAATGTCACTTGGACGAAGCGTGACTTCCAGGCTACGAGCTGTAGCTTTCAGCGCTTCATCCCCTACCCCATGGCCATAAGTATCATTAACAACTTTGAAGTGATCGATGTCTAACATCATCAATGCCAAAGGACGACCATGGCGTTGCAAAGCTTTGGTCTCTTTAATTCCTTCATCCATAAAATGACGACGATTGAACAAATCAGTTAAAGGGTCATGCAGGGCTAAATGGGCCAGTTTGTGATTGGCTTCTTGGAGCTCAGCTGTGCGTGCCTCAACCCGCTCTTCTAATTCTTCCCAGAGGGTAACATTGCTAAATCCCATGGATATTTTAGAGATAAAAACTTCTAATAACTTCCTATCAACTTCAGAAGCTGAGTGATCACTATTGACAAAAACTACTGTCTCATCACCATCTCGAACAGGGACATAGATGGCTGAGAAACTATCGCTAAAGACACTTTTTTGTTCAGACATTGCCATATCAATAGCGTCTTGAACTTCAACAGGAATGTTCGTCTTATCTAGGCAAGTGTTTCCCGTCCCCTTTTCGCACCCTTTCCCTAAAGAAGAGTACTGTCCAGAACCTGCAAGAAAGCACAATAAGTTTCCTGACTGGTTACAGTCTAATCGTTTTTCGACACAAACGATTCCATCAGGCCCTCCCCCAATGAAGCTACCTATTTGAGTGAGAACACCACTCGCAAAAAGACGCATTGACTGGTGGGTAAATAAAGAATCCGTACTTTCAAGAATTTGTTCCAAGCCACTCCTGTTATGCTCTAGGGCAATAATGGTTTCGTAGGAACGAATGGCCGCAATACAGGCGGTAAAAAGTTTTTGCGAAGTTAGTTCGGTCTTCGCTTTATAATCATTAATATCGTAATCAATAATTACTTGTTCTTCAGGGGCTTGTCCTGGCTGACCCGTTCGGAGAATAATTCGAACAGAGAGGTTGTTTAGGTCATTGCGAATATACTTAACAAGATTCAAACCTGCATCATCGGTTTCCATAACCACATCAAGCAGAATGATAGCTAGATCATCTGTTTTAGCGATAACCTCTTTAGCTTCTTCAGCAGAGAAGGCACTCAGTAACTCCAGGCCTTTCCCTTTGAACTGGACCTTTGATAGAACTAATTTTGTGACCGAATGAACTTCCTGATCATCATCGACAATAAGAATTTTCCATTTTCCCTTTAAACTAGGGTTAGTGGACTTCTTTTTTGTAATAGTCTTACCTGCAAAGAGCGGAGACTTAGACATTCAGTGGCTCCCTATTTTTTTGGCTCCCTACTAGATTAGGAACGGCCTTTATATCGTCTTTTGATTGAACCCGCGGGAACCTTAGAATAAAGGCTGTGCCCTCACCGGGATAGCTCTCCATTTCTAGGTTACCATTCAGGGTTCCATAAACAAGGTTGTAAATAATATTCAAACCGAGGCCACTTCCCCCGACTCCCCGTGCTGTCGTAAAAAATGGGTCGAACACTTTGGCTTGGTTTTCAACCTCAATCCCTTTGCCATCATCACTATAACGCATCTCAACCATTTCATTTTCCATAAGCTTAGCTGAAATTTTCAGATGCCCTGTTTCGGCTTCGTTATAACCATGGGTAAGAGAATTCATAATGAAATTCGTGAATATTTGAGAAAGAACCCCAGGAAGACCATTAATAACAAGATCATCAGGACAGCTCACCTCGATGCTGTGCTTCTTCTTTTTTAATTCGGGTCGAAGGCTCAATAAAACTTCATCAATATAGCCGTGAAGAGCGAACTCTCGACGTTCTCCTCCGGTTTGGTCAACGGCGACTTGTTTGAAACTCTGGATCAACTCAGCAGCCCGATTACAATTCCCCACAAGCAACGCTGTCGCTTGCGTAGCGGTCTCCAGATATCCCTCTAAATCTTCCGGGGTTAATTCATCATCAGCATAAAGTTTCTTTAAGGCCCAGGTTTCTTTATCTAAATGCGAGGCCGAGCTTACAGAAATACCAACTGGTGTATTAATTTCATGGGCAACTCCAGCTACCAGCCCACCAAGGGCAGCTAACTTCTCAGATTGAACTAGGGTATCTTGGGCTTTTTCAAGTTTTTCAAGGGCCTTTTCTGCATTTAAACGGGCTTTTTTCACCCGTTCGTGTGCTGCTTTTTGGCTGGTAATATCAGGAGATATTGCAACAGCGGCAATAACTTCTCCGCCCTCCCCGACAATTGGCACAACAGTTAAATCGACCCAGACCAGTTGGCCATTTTTACGCACAAACCGACACTCTTGCCTAAAACTAGATTTCTCTTTCAGAAAGATACTGTCGTAACTTGCTTGAATTTGGCCTTTGTCGTCTGCATGAATGAGATCACCAATGGTTTTCCACGCCAACTCTTCTTCAGTATATCCACTATGTTGTTGCCATGTATCATTAAACTCTGAAAGAGTTCCATCGCGGAGACTAACAACAATAGCAACGCCAGCAGAATTGAAAAAAGCTCGATAACGTTCTTCACTATCTTTAATAGTTTTCTCGGCTTTAAGACGTTCTGTAATATCTCTAACAGTGGTAATTACTACAGCATTCTTACCCGTTCCTGTTTGGCTGCGGCTAATCTCCACAGGTACTTCCCGGCCCGTTTTATGCAAAGCGGACAACACCTGATTAGGGGATAAAGTTTGATTTGAGAGGCTTGCTTCTCCCCCTTCACGCAGGTCAATATGTGATTGCTGAGGCTGTGTTGGGACAAGGTCCTCAATTAAACGGCCAAGTAAATCTTCACACTGATAGCCAAAAAGAGTTTCTGCTTGATCATTAGCACGAGAAATCCGTCCATCTTGCTCAACAATCAACATCGCATCTGGTACACTCTCAATAATTCTATCAAGCTTTTGGGTAGCTTTTTCCATTTCCAAGGTCGCGTTAAGAAGCTTCCTCGTGAAGAGAAACAAGATAAAACCGATAGAAATGACTGCGGGGATAAGAAATCCACCGAGATATAGAAACCCTAAAGTTTGTTCTAATTTCCGCTCAGTTTCTTTTTCAATTTTTTGACTTTTTGCCAATTCTTCTTGGCGTAATATTTCAAGAGCTTGAAGAGCTGGAGCGTCATTAACCTTAACTAAAAGGTCAATTTTTTTAGCTTCCATTCCAAAGCTTACATATGAAATGGTCGCTTTAAGGTTAATGGAATATTGGTCAAGTACCTCCCTTAACTCAGAGATGGCTTTCTGTTGCCGGTGGTTAAGGCCGAGCATTTCATAAGCTGTGATAGCTTTATAAACCTCCTGGCGATCAGCTTCTACTTTGGGTAAAAACTTGGAATCTTGGCGAAGGACATAATTTTTAAAATTATGAATGAACCCTCCATAGCCGAGTTGGGAACTTATTTTATTGAAAGCAACTGACGCTTTGGTAGCGTCTCTATTGTAAGATGTCCAAAGGCCTTCAACGGCAATGACCTTTGAAATCGCATTTACACCAAATAAAAGCAAACCTGCTGAAACAAGTACTGTCACCGATACGATAATGACTTGATAAAAATGGTATCGACTTTGGAACAAATTTTGATAACCCTTTTTGTGCTTCACTAACTTAAAAAGGTAGTGACATTTCCTCTTAATTACAAAGGGTTTTAAGTAGATGTATGAACCCTTCTAGTTGAGAAGAACTCTCTCAGCAGGGAAAATAACCGATACTTGTGTTCCTTCACCTGGCGTACTCTCAATTTCTAATCGGCCTCCGTGAGCCTTGATTAGGCCGTTAGTCAAAGGAAGCCCTAACCCTGTCCCTTCGACGCCCTTAGTCGTTGCTCCTTCCACCTGAACAAAAGGTGTCATCGCTTTCTTGATTCCTTCTGCATTCATACCAATTCCTGTGTCAGCCAATACAAAACTGACCTCATTTTGGTCAGAGACATTAACTGTTAGTGATATTTCTCCTTCAAAGGGCGTGAACTTCACAGCATTGGTCAGAATGTTAATCAAAATTTGCTTAACCCTTCGTCTATCAGCAATCAAAACAGGAAGAGATCCAGGCAAATATTCCGAAATTTTAATTTTTTTCAAACGTGCCCTAGGCATGACAAGACGAATAGAGGAATCAACTGCCGTTTTAATATTAATTTTCTCATCGGCTAGTTCGAGTTTACCTGCTTCAATGGCAGAAACATCAAGAATATCATTGATAAGCTCAAGAAGAAGCAGACCTGATTTATGAATATCTTCTACGTATTCCTGGTATTTTTTATTCTCTAAGGGGCCCATTATTTCTAAACGGATTGAATCTGAAAACCCAATAATCGCATTCAATGGCGTACGCAATTCATGGCTCATGTGGGCAAGAAATTCTGACTTTGCCCTATTCGCCAATTCAGCTTCTTCTTTAGCCTTAATAAGCGCGTGCTCACCTTGTATTCGTTCCGATACATCCCTTAACAAAAGGAACGTCCCGCCACTACTCGTTTTATACTCTTGGAAAGACATATACCGGCCATCAGGAATGCGCTCTATTCGCGGTGGACCTGGATTGAGGTGCTGATCAATACGTTTCTCAATAAAAGCTTCTATATCGTCCCCATCTGTGTTCAAGACACCCGATTTTAGGTTCGCCCGAAGCAATTCTTCAAAAGGGGTTCCCGGAACAAGGTATTTATCAACTTTCCACAACATCTCTCGATACTTAGAATTACAAACGACCAACCTGTCATCAGCATCAAAAAGAACAAATGCGTCCGCAATACCTTCGATAGCGTCAATGAGGAGACTTTCAGCACGACGCGCGGATGCTTCCGCAGCTTTTCGTGATGTAACATCACGAAAAATCGATTGAACAACAGCCTCCCCTTGAACAAAGGTTGGGGAGCCAACAGCCTCACATTCTATAATTTCATCATCCAAACAAATAATTTTATAGCCTGTCATTGGTAAAGCTTTGTGATTACCCTCACTTGTTTCCATAAGGTTTTTTTTCAGCAGGATGCTTCGGCGCTGTAGTTTGATTTGGTAGTCTTGGTGAATCAAATCAATAAGGTTACGACCAATAAGTTCATCATTATTCTTCGCCTTAAATAGAATTCTCGCCGCATTATTTGCATAAAGGATTTCATCACCATAGCGATGAATAATAATAGCTTCAGGGGAGAGCTCAACCAACGAACGGTTGAGCTCTTCACTTTCACGTAAATCTATCTCATGAGGTAGAAGAACAGTCATTGCTGCAAGGCGAATATCCTCTTGAGAGGCTTCAGCCTGCTGAAGTGTCAAAACAATTGGGAAAAAATTTTGCCCATCAAGGGCGTAAACTTCCTTTGTTAAGGCCTGTCCTTTTTTTAAGGCTTCTTCAATTTCTGATCGCTCTTCCTGAATTATAAAATCTGTAAAAGA
>JAPHRK010000022.1 GCA_026196105.1 Rhodospirillales bacterium
ATCGCAACACGTTACGACCGATGTGCTCACACCTTCTTCTCCGCAATATGCATTGCTGCAATTGTCATATGGTGGATTTAATGAGTCCTGAGCCTAGTTCTGAGGCCGCTTCTAACCTTTAGACGTTTGGCCTGTGACCTTTAGGGAAAGGCGTGGATACCCGGATCAAGTCCGGGTATAACGTGCTGGTTTTAGGCATGACGTTTTCAAAAGAAGTGTACCCCTCCTGGCCTCCCCTAGGAGGGGAGGGAAAAACGGAGGTATTTATCTTACAAATCGGATCAAAGGGGCCATGCCCCTTTGCGGGTTTGGGCAGGGCCCAAGCTATTAAGCGAACTTAATCGTTGGTGTCTGGCCCGGCCATGAACTCGGGCATCCAAGCTTCGTTGGCACCTTTGAGTTCGGCGATGGAGGTGGAGCCGATACCAGCAACCGCCACATCTTTTCCGCCGGTTTTGCCAATAAAGCTTGCGTCCACTCCGGCTTTTTGGGCTTCAACGATCAGGGCGGCACCATCTTTGGTGCTGACGAGAAAACGGGCTTGGTCTTCGCCGAACAGGTAGGCTTGGGGGTTAGCGCCTTCGGGGACAGATATTTTAGCCCCGATTTCGCCAGCCATGGCCATTTCTGTTGCCGCGACGATGAGGCCGCCGTCGGAGAGATCGTGGCAGGCGGTGACTTTGCCAGCTAAAATCCACTCACGGACGAGGTTGCCGTTTTTGAGTTCGGTTTCCAGAGTTACGGGAGGAGGAGCCCCTTCCTCGCGGCCTTCAATTTCTCTTAAGTAGAGAGAAGAACCAAGCCAACCTTTTGTCTCGCCAACCAAAACCAAATCTTCACCTTCACCATTCAGCGCGAGGCCCATGGTTTTGGAGCTATCTTTGAGTAAACCTACACCGCCGATGGTCGGGGTGGGGAGGATGCCTTCGCCGTTGGTTTCGTTGTACAAGGACACATTGCCGCTAACCACCGGGTAGCTGAGAATATTACAGGCTTCGGTCATGCCTTGGCAGCAGCCAACAAACTGACCCATAATCCGGGGGCGCTCGGGGTTGCCGAAGTTCATGTTATCAGTGATTGCCAGAGGCTGTGCGCCAACCGCTGTTACGTTACGCCAAGATTCAGCCACGATCTGCTTGCCGCCCTCAACCGGGTCGGCATAGACATAACGAGGGGTGCAATCTGAAGACATCGCCACGGCTTTTTCTGTGCCATGAATACGCACAACCGCCGCATCCCCTCCAGGACGACCAATGCCCAAAGTATCACCCATCACCATGTGGTCATATTGTTCCCAAATCCACCGCTTAGAGGCGAGGTGGGCCCCACCGATCATGGTTTTTAGGGAGGTGAAAACATCTTTGGAAGAGTCAATATCGCCTGAGGTAATCTCGGGTTGTTTTGGGGTAGGCTCCCAAGGACGATCATATTCAGGGCTGGCGAGAGCAAGTGGATCAATCGGCAGATCAACAACCACTTCGCCTTTGTGGGTAATGACCATATGTCCACTATCGGTTAGTTTGCCAACCACAGCGAAATCTAGTTCCCACTTTTCGAAAATCTTACGGGCCATCTCTTCTTTACCTGGCACCAAAACCATGAGCATGCGCTCTTGGGATTCTGAGAGCAGCATTTCGTAAGGGGTCATGTTTTCTTCGCGTTGAGGGACTTGATCCAGGTCCATCTCAACACCCATACCGCCTTTGGACGCCATTTCGAAAGAAGACGAGGTCAGACCCGCTGCTCCCATATCTTGAATCGCAACAATGGCATCGGTCGCCATTAGTTCTAAGCAAGCTTCAATCAACAGCTTCTCGGTGAAAGGGTCACCGACCTGAACTGTAGGGCGTTTGGCTTCATTGTCCTCACTAAACTCAGTCGAAGCCATGGTCGCACCGTGGATACCATCACGCCCAGTTTTGGACCCGGCATAGATGATCGGATTGCCAATACCAGCAGCAGCAGAATAGAAAATCTTATCGGTTTTCGCCAAGCCAACATTCATAGCGTTGACCAGGATGTTACCGTTGTAGGATTTGTGGAATTCACATTCTCCGCCAACAGTTGGCACACCTACGCAATTGCCATAGCCGCCAATTCCCGCAACCACACCTGCAACGAGGTGGTGAGTTTTGTGGTGCTCAGGTTCACCAAAACGAAGTGCGTTGAGGTTCGCAATAGGACGCGCGCCCATGGTGAAAACATCGCGCAAAATACCGCCCACGCCCGTCGCCGCGCCTTGATAAGGCTCGATGAAGGAAGGGTGATTGTGGCTTTCCATTTTAAAGATAATGGCGTCACCGTCTTCGATGTCGATAATCCCGGCGTTTTCGCCTGGACCACAAATCACCCAAGGCTGTTCGGTCGGCAAAGTTTTGAGCCATTTTTTGGAAGATTTATAGGAGCAGTGTTCGCTCCACATCACAGAGAAAATACCCAACTCGTTGATGTTGGGCTCACGGCCCATGATCTTCAAGACTTCTTGGTATTCGTCTTCGCTCAAACCATGTTCGGCAACGACTTCAGGGGTAATTACGCTCATGACAGCACCTCCACAAGGCTATCAAACATCGGCTTGCCATCAACCCCACCTAGGGCAGGATCAATCAAGCGTTCAGGGTGAGGCATCATGCCCATGACATTGCGTCCTTTATTGAACACGCCAGCGATATTATCACGCGATCCGTTGATGTTAGATTTCTCATCGACCTGACCCGTGGCATGGGCATAACGGAAACCAATCATCCGGTTATCTTCCAGCTCTTTGAAACCATCATCGTCGATAAAGTAATTACCGTCATGGTGAGCGACGGGGACATTGATAATCTGCCCTTTGTCGTATCCTTGAGTGAAGGGAGTATGAACCGCTTCAACCCGCAAGCTAACGTCTTTACATACGAACTTCATGTCTGAATTACGCATCAACACGCCCGGCAACAATCCGGCCTCGGTGAGGATTTGGAAACCGTTACATACGCCAAGGACGTGAATGCCTTTGTTGGCACGCCTAACAATTTCCTGCATCACAGGAGAGTTAGCAGACATGGCGCCGGAGCGAAGGTAATCACCGTAAGAGAAGCCCCCGGGAAGGACAATAAGGTCCACTTCGGGGAAATTAGAATCACCATGCCAAACCATAAGGGGGTCGCTCCCCATGCTGTTGGCTAAGGCAACTTTCATGTCTCGGTCACAGTTGGAACCGGGAAATACGATAACGGCTGCTTTCATGGAATATCCGCCGGATAATTTAAGAAATAGATTAAAACTAAAGGGGCTCTTTAGAGCCTACTCTTCAATATCGATAGAGTAGTTCTCAATCACCGTATTAGCGATAAGGCGTTTACACATCTCATCGACATTTTTTTCAGCGGTGGCTTTGTCGGTACCGTGGAGGTCAATCTCAAAGTATTTACCCTGACGAACCGCATCAACGCCCTCAAAATTTAAGGAAGCCAGGGAATGCTCAATGGCTTTTCCTTGGGGATCAAGAACACCGTTTTTCAGGGTGACATGAATTTTCGCTTTCACTATTCAACGTCCTCTTTTGCATGAAGAAATAAATCTAAAATCATTGTAGTGTGTCGGGGCCTTTTACGTCACTGGGACCGCCTTCTGGTAGAATTCCTAAGCGCCGCGCCACTTCCTGATAACCTTCAGCTACACTGCCAAGGTCTTTACGGAAGCGATCAATATCCATTCGCTCATTGGTCTTCACATCCCAGAGACGACAGTTATCTGGGCTAATCTCGTTAGCAAGAATAATCCGGGGCTGTTCGTCAATCCAGTAGCGGCCAAACTCTAAACGCAAATCAACCAGCTTGATGCCAACGCCTCTAAATAGGCCTGAGACAAAATCGTTTATGCGCAAAGCCATGGTTAGCATTTCGTCTAACTCTTGCGGAGCAGACCAACCAAAGGCAGCAATATGTTCTTCTGTAATCAAAGGCTTATCGAGGTCAGCGGCTTTGAGGTAGTACTCAATAATAGTCCGAGGAAGGACCTCGCCATCTTCCATGCCAAAGCGCTCAGCAAAACCTCCGGCAGCCCAATTGCGTACGATCACACCAACCGGAACAATCTCAACCTTACGGACAAGTTGTTCGCGCATATTGAGGCGGCGGATAAAATGGGTGGGAATATTCATCTGGTCCAGATAGGACATTAGATGTTCAGAAATACGATTATTTAGAACGCCTTTGCCAGTGATTACACCAACTTTTGCCCCTTTTTGACATGAGGCTTCGTCCTTGAAATGCTGGACAACAGTATTGGGTTCCGGCCCCTCATAGAGGATCTTCGCTTTGCCCTCGTATATCTGTCTACGTCTCGCCATAAGCCTGTCCAATAGTGCAAAAACGCGTCCGAATCACCTGCGCGTTAATCGGTGGCTTCGTATAGCAGGAGTCCCTTACAAGGACAATGAAACAAACTCATTTTCATCAGGCCTCCCCTGACAAAAAAGCCAGACAGGTTTTACACCCTCCCGATCAAGCGAAGGCACAGCTATTAGAGAGGACGAAACTGTGCCAAACCCTATGTTTGTCACCACATTCATCGCCCCTAAAGGCCCGGACTCTGAGTCTCCCATAGCCTGTTCATTAGCATCATGAAGTCGGTTACCCAACAACGACTGCCAAGCCGACCACTCCCCTTTATCCACATCCGGGCGTTGCGCATCTCTAAAACGGTGGAGGAAAGTTTTTACCCTGGGAGATTCTTCATCATTGAGGTCATAGGCAGTGATCATGGAAAGACCAACGGGAATTTCAGCCTTCTCTATACTATCCCCCGTATTTTTTATCCAATACGCATTCTGACTATCAGCAATAACTAAATTAAATGGACGATAGCTAGTGGGTTCAATCTGGCAAAGGGCTTCAACAGAGACACTGGCATCAGCGTGGTCCACTGCCTCCAGAGGAATTTCCCCTCGGCTTCGAAAACCATCCTCAGGCCCTAAGGAGTTTCGTCGATTGAGAATTGCTGAAACAACCCCATACTCATTGATCGCCATCCAGGTTCCCCCGGCAAGCTCATCAAGACCAGCGGTAACATCTGAACGGTCCGGCCAATGGCGCGCAGGCGCTTGTGAGGGTCGTCCCTGCATCTCATCACGATTAGCTGCAATCAAAAGAGGCCACGCATGCCCCGGTCTTCTTAATATTATAACAGTACACATGTAATAATTTTAAGGGTTGAGAAAAAAGAAGCAATCGACAATCATAAAAACCTTATGGAGTTATGATCTTAAATGCCAATATCAGAAGAGATATCGCAGGCTCAGGCCAAACAAGTACAATTGCTGCTCGACCAAACCAAAGAAAACCTCCATCGCATGACGGTAGATATTCTTGGTACAGAACCTACAATCGAAAAATTCATGATTTTAATGAATCGTGCCTTTGAGATCAGCGATATACTCGTCGCACAACTAAAAGATATGTTCCCTGTTGAAAAAGCACGCGCCTGCAAAGAGGGCTGCGACTTTTGTTGCACCGGCTCCATTGTCATGACCAAACCAGCTTTCGCTATTTACTCGCTCTATTATGCGAAAACAAATAATGATGGTGCCTATTTTGATTATGCCGTTGAGCAACTAAAATCTGGCCGCCAATACTGTTACTTTCTCAAGGATAACGCTTGCCCAATCTACCCAGCTCGGCCTTTTGTTTGTAGGGTTTTCAATTCATTTGATTTCAACGAGTGCCTTAACCATCGGTTCCAACACTCCGGAACAAGAGCAGATATTGGCCTATTCGCGGTTTTTGAAGGTGTTGAAGCAGGACTTACAGACCTGTCATTAGACAACAACAACATAGCCTTCAACAGTGCCATCAAGTTGATGATATCAGAAGATAGCATTGCAGAAAAATGGTTGGCAGGCGAGAAAATATTCAAGCCCTGTTATATTGAATCACGAGAATAAGCCTTATAAAAACAGCCATAAAATTAAACAGTTCAGTCGTTTTCCTGAAACATTAACGTTAAAGCACAAAACTAAAGGAGCTATCACTTTGATGCCGACCTCTGAAGGGATAATCCATGGTGAGAATGGTAAAGCTCAAAAGCTTCTTGACGATACAGCTAGCCAAACTCACACCATGACTTTAGAGGTGTTGGGGCAAGCCCCCTCTATTGAAAAATTTATGGCCCTGATGAAACATGTCTTTGAGGTCAGTGATTTGATCGGCAAGCAATTTCAAAAAATGTTTCCCATAGAAAAACCTTTAGCCTGTAAATCAGGTTGCAGCTTTTGCTGTTCCAATATTACGGTCATGACAAAACCAGCATTTGCTATCTACGCCCTTTACTATTCTAAGATTATAAGTGACGGCCTTGCATATGACCATGCGGCCCAACAAGCTCTGACCAAACACCAAGATTGTTGTCTTCTCAAAGAAGGTGCTTGCTCTATTTATCCTGCCCGCCCGCTAGTTTGCAGACTGTTTCACTCCTATGACTTCAATGAATGCCTAGCTCATAATTTTTCACGTTCTGGGACAAGTGCAGAATTTGGCTTGATTGCTGTTTTCAATGGACTTGAAAAAGGATTAAAAGAACTTGGCCTCGACTGCAATGATATCGCCTTCAACCAAGCAATAGGATTGTTATTATCCGAAGAATATATCGCCGAAAAATGGTTGGCAGGAGAAAAGGTTTTTGCCCCTTGCTATATTGAATCTCGACAATAGCTATCTCTTATTCAGTTCGTTTATTTTACATATTTTTCGTAGATAACTTCAAAGGTCCTATCAGCTTTCATATCCTGAAGTTCTTGGCTTAGCTTTGAAATTAGCTCTTTATTTTTTGTAATACCAGAGGCCTTTGATAACATTAAATATGCCCCACGTGGTTTAAGAATTGGTTGGGTCAATGACTTTATTTTATCTGATAACCCAAGTTGCTTCAGGAAAAATTGAACTTCTTGCTCATTGCCCACGAGAACATCCGTTCTCCCCCTATCAAGCATCTTAATGTTCTGCTCCATTGTATTGACTTCAATAACCTTGAACAGGTTATCCTCTTCAGCGTTTGAAAATGCTTTACTTATATGAAAGCCCCGATTTTTCCCAATAGTTTTCCCGGCCAAATCCTGGACAGTCTCAAAGGAGAACTCATTGCCGTTTTTAACAAAGATAAGATATGTGCTGTAATGAAGAGGAGGCTCAACAAACTGCGCAAACTCTTCTCTTTTTTGGGTCTTAAATGCGGCAAATGATCCGTCAGCTTCTCCGTTTTTAGTCATACGAATAAGCCGGTTGGGTGGGAAAAAACTAAGAGAGATTTTAACTCCAGTTCGCTGAGCTAATGCTTGAATAATCTCCACATCAATTCCCAGGGACTTACCATCTTGTTTCCAGGCATATGGAGGAAAATCCGGAATAGTAATGAATGTTAGTTCATCTTGGGCAAACGCAGAAAAAGGAACCGCAACTAGCAGTATCATTAATAGATATTTTGCGGCTTGCTTCATAATATCCCCACCCCAACCAATGGTAAATAAATGAAATATTCCTCGATATTATTGGGAACAATATACTGCTTTAGTTCAAAATGGGCTAGAAAAATACGTAATTATACTGTTCATTTGTTTGGTTTATATACATTTAAATAGGTAGTTTATAATTTTCCAGCCTATTCCGTTGAGAACTCGAAAAAAATCCGTTTTTAGACCATAGAATCAAACTTGAATACATCCATTTATGGTTTCGCAACAACTTGACCAGAGGAACCGGATAGACTAGATAACGGCGTGAAAATTTGTGTCTTTATTCCGAAGGCACATTACCGTTGACCAAACAATTATATTAGGTTCACGATTCATGACCGACGCCTTTAAGAAACTTGAGCAAAGCTATGAAGCCAAGTTCAAACTCGACCAGGAAAACCAGTTCAAAGCTGAAGCCAAACGTAACAAACTCTTAGGCCTATGGGTTGCTGAGAAATTTAATCTTACTGGCGACGCGGCTCAAGCCTATGCCAAAGAGGTTATCGACGCTGATTTTGAAGAACCCGGCATCGAAGATGTCGTCCGCAAAGTCATGAAAGATTTTGCGGATCGAGACATAAGCTTAGACAAAGATGAACTTTTAAAAGTTATGGACGGCTTTTTTGTTGTTGCATTGGAAGAATTAGGGCACGAGTTCCCTGAGCCTCTGAGCAACGATCACAGCCCCGTCGGCGGTTAATTTCGACCCCCCTTATTTGCCTACTGACCAATCGGTAGAAATATAAAAGCGCGAGCCACAACTAGCACCTGCAATATAGTTTATAATCAATATAAACAATAAAATAACACTTTGAAACTAAAGTTCTTGAAGTTTTATATCGAAAAGACTACGTTAACTTATGAACATTAAGAATTATCTTGTTGTTCATAACTGAACTACATTGAGGTGCAGACATGCAACGTTTTGGTGAAGCATGGAGCGCCCGGCATGTTAAGAAAGCTATGAGAACACCTTTAAGTATGTTAGCCATTGGTGTTGTACTTTATAGTCTTTTTGGAGTCGTTACGATGATTTCACCGGGAGTTTCCGGGTAGGGTAGAAAGTTAATCCGCAGATCAATCTGAGACCTACGAGAAACGCAAAAACAAAGGACGGGAAACGAAAGTTCCCCGTCCTTGTTTTTTTTGGTTCTCTAGCGCCTTTTGAATTTTTAACCAAAGACCCGCTTAAAGATCGTATCAACATGCTTGCTGTGGTATGCAATAGACTCTTCATCCAAAAGCTTTGATAAACGCTCGACATCCAAAACACCCGCCAAACCTTCATCTTTCGACAAAAAGAAGAACAAGCGGTTGTCATGATTCTGCGCTTCTTTCTCCACTTCATCCAATACGGCAGGGGTGTCTGGATTATCAGGGTCTATGCCAAAGCTCTTCCAGACCCGCATAGCATTACGCTGAACAATCTTATAGGAGTCTTCCCGACTAACATTGTTTTGGGTAAGGAACAACAAAACCCGCTGAGCATCATGAATGCCCCCAAACTCGTTGAGTTGCTTCATCATATTTTGGGGATAAACCACAAGCTTACTAATAACACCAGCAAGGCGGTTAAGAGCAAAATCGAGAGTGATGGTAGTGTCAGGGCCAATCATCCGTTCGCATGATGAATGAGAAATATCACGCTCATGCCATAGAGCAACATTCTCCATGGCTGGAACCACTGCGGACCGAACTAAACGAGCAAGGCCTGTAAGGTTTTCAGTCAGAATTGGGTTCCGCTTATGGGGCATGGCCGAAGAGCCTTTTTGTCCCGGCGCAAAATATTCCTGAGCCTCCCGAACTTCTGTCCGCTGGAGATGACGAATTTCAGTTGCTACGTTTTCAAGAGAACCAGCAATAACCCCTAAGGTGCCAAAGAAAGCAGCGTGGCGATCTCGGGGGATAACTTGAGTTGAAACAGGTTCAATCTCCAGCCCCATTTTCTCAGCCACATATTCCTCAACGCTTGGATCGATATTGGCAAAAGTACCAACAGCGCCAGAAATCGCACAAGTCGCAATTTCTTTACGCGCGACCAATAGGCGTTCTCTGTTACGCTGCCACTCAGCATAGAACCGAGCGAACTTGATTCCCATGGTGGTCGGTTCTGCGTGGATGCCGTGTGAACGACCAATGCAGGGCATGTCCTTTGTTTCAAGGGCACGTTCTTTAAGAGCTGCCAAAATCTTATCGATATCAGCGAGGATGATATCTGCTGATTGTGCCATCTGAACACTCAAACAGGTATCAAGAACATCAGAAGAAGTCATACCTTGGTGAACAAAACGGGCTTCATCACCCACGTTTTCAGATAGCTCCGTTAGAAAAGCAATAACATCATGCTTAACTTCTGCCTCAATCGCATCAATCCGTGCAACCCGTTCAGCGTTGTAAGGGATATTTCCCCTCTCCCAAACAGCCTTAGCTGCCTCTTTTGGGATGACACCAAGTTTTGCATTGGCATCACAAGCATGAGCTTCAATTTCAAACCAAATACGGAACTTATTTTCTGGTTCCCAAATGGCAACCATATCAGGGCGAGCATAGCGGGGTATCATGATTGGTCCTTAACTATCTAAAGGCAGTAAAATTTGCTCAAGCTTATAGAGCATCAGGCCTTAAACTGCGAGGGCTTTATACGGGTTTCTTTTGGCGCTGCGTGGAAATCACAAACCATATGATTGTGAGAACTTCGATAACCCAAAGAATGCCGAAAGCCGCTTGATAACCTTCAGAGGCATAAGCGCCACTTGCAGCTGTTGGCCAGAGATCAATAATAGCCCCTATTGCCCATTGGGTCCCAAATATTGCAACAAAGACCAGGAGGTTGATGCTGGTATTAACCCGCCCAGCTAACTCAGAGGGGAATTGTTGTGACAGGGCCGCATAGGTGACGATCCCAGCAGAACTGAAAAAGCCCCAACAAATCATGATAGGTAAAATGTAATCTGTCCACTCCATGATGATGGGTATTTGTAGAAGGACAAAAATAGACAAGGAAACAAAGGCCACAGTCGCGGGTTTAATACCGTGGCGACCAAGCCGTTCAGCGATACCACCAATAAGAAGAAAGCCAGCCATCAAAGCAATGGCAACGGCGAATAATAATGAGGAAGCCTCTGCCCGATCAAACCCGGCGATATCGCGCAACCAAGGCCCCGCCCATAAACTTTGAATAGAGATTGAGGTTGCATTGGTCGAGATAGTGAGAGGCGCAACGCCCCAAAAGATAGGACTTTTTAAAATCTCATAGGTCCCCTTTAACTGCTCACCAATACTGACATTTCCTTTAACCCGTTCCTTGGATGGAACAGCAAAGAAAACGATCACGGCAACGGCTAACGTAAGGGCTGCCAGAACTAAGAAAACACCCCGCCAATCTGTATATTCTAGGGCGATGGCAACGGGTTTGGTTGCACTGATAGCCCCCAAGCCCCCAGAGGCCATCTGAATGCCATTTACCAGCGGTAATTTTTGGGGTTCAAACCAATCGACAAAAGATTTAAAGGCCGCCATCAAACAAGCTGAAACCCCAAAACCAATTAAGGCGCGACCAACAAGAAGTCCCGTCCTTGTCTCGGCAATAGCAAAAATCGCCGCACCAGCCGCCGCAAAAACCAAGAGGGTCGCTTCGGTTTTACGAGGGCCATACCGATCAAGCAAAACCCCGAGAGGAATTTGAAAGGCTGCAAAGGTGATGAAATAGGTACTGGTCAACAAACCTAAATCTGAAGCAGACAACCCTAACTCAGAAACCAAATCCGGCGCAATAACAGCATTAACAACCCTGTAGAGATAAGACAGGAAATATCCCAAAGCAAAGGGGATAAAAATTCTGAGAAGAAGGGAAGTAGAAATCGTCCCCTGAGTATTTTGATCCGTTGTCATGGGGACAAGCTACACTGGTTTTAAGGATAGAGGCAAAGAAATTATACCGTAGAGTCAAATACCCTCACCAACTAACCTGGATCAAAGGACCAATGGTCCTTTGCGGGTATGGGCAGAGCCCATGGCCTTCTTTTTTATCCAGGCATGCCATCAATACGTGGATGTACGAGGACAGGCCAGTAAGCTACAGCGAAAACGCCCCAGCCTAAGGTCCATAGGCCACCAGCAATCATAGTGGATAATTCTATAGGCAAGAAGACACGGACAAGGGCGGCCGCGATTACGAGGATGTAAGCAACAATCGTTGACTTTGTTGCTACAAGAGGACGACCAGAATGGCCTAAGGCAGCACGAGAACCTACGGCGAGGATCATCACGCCGACAGCACCGCTGGTCAGGGCATGCAGAGCTGATGAAGGGTCCATCAGACCGAAATCACCAAGCCCTTTAAGGACAAAGCCAACAGGAATCCATAGGTAGGCAATATGAAGAATCCATACCAGCGGGATACCAAAGGTCTTTAAGGTTTGCCACTTCAGCATACGGACAAAAAGGAGGATACCGGTCAGAACGGCAATGCCACCAGGCGCGTGAGTATCGGGGAACATCAATTCTGTCGCCGCAACGAGAACCACCATAGGTACGGCGAGCTTATCGAGTATAGCGGGGGTTTCACAATTATAGGGCTGGCCTGTCTGCATACGAAGAGCGTTTTGAGTAAAAGCGGGGATGACCCGCCCACCAATCAGGACAAGAACAGCAATGACGAGGTAAATACCGGCGCGAAGGGCAAGGCTCTGGTCATCAAAATGGTAAAGAACATTCATCAAAGCTAAACCATAGGTCAAAGCAAAGACTTGATAGTTGCGCTTGTTCTGTACACTCATAATCACCCGCATAATCATGAAACCAAAAACGGGGAGATAGAGCAAATCAAGAAATGCAAAGTCTTCAAACCACATTGCCACTCGGCCTAGCAACCAAAGAGCGATCAGGAGGGCTAATGGTTTACCATGAATCGGCGTTGTGTTGGTCCATTTTGGAGAAGCTGCCAACAAGAAGCCTGTAATGGCTGCAGTTGCAAAACCAAAGACCATCTCATGACCGTGCCAAGCTGAATCCATAGGAACATACCCATGCAAGGCTAACACCCAAAGGAACATTCCCATCACAGCATATAGTGCCGCAAACAAGAAAAAAGGACGATGGCCCGATGTTAAAAGAAGGGGGCCTTTGTAGTCTGAACCCGGCTCGTTTATGTTTAACAAAATTTGAGAGGCCATAAGTATGGTAATTCCCTTTGGTGATAACCAACTATATTAATCAGGTATTTTAATGCTTGTATAATTGCCTTTAACAGAAAGATATTTGAGCTAGGTCAAATGATAAAAAAATCAACTATTCTGCTTTTTGCCCTTTATTTCACATATTCACCTAGCCTTGCAGCTGACGTTGAACGCTATATAAGGTTCGAAGTCGATGGAAAAAAGGCTTATGGTCAAGTTATTGAACAAACGGTACACCAACTTAATGGTGGGCTGTTCGATACGAGGCAGAAAACAGGGCAAACCTATCCCTTAGCTAAGGTAAAATTACTTCCCCCTGTTGTTCCTTCCAAGGTCATCGCTGTTGGCCTGAATTACCGCAGTCATTCCGGTATGAGTGGCGGAGCCAAGCCTGAGCTTTTTGCCAAGCTGCCCAGTTCAATCATTGCCACTGGTGAGCCCATTGTTATTCCCAAAGGCTCGACCTCAACCCATTACGAAGGGGAATTAGTTGTGGTGATTGGTAAAAAAGCCAAGAAAATTTCACCCCAACAAGCTCCTGACGTAATTTTTGGGGTAACCGCAGGAAATGACGTCAGCGAACGAAGTTGGCAATCTTCAGATTTACAATGGTTAAGGGCCAAAGCTTCAGACAGCTTCGCCCCCCTAGGGCCTATGATTGTAAGGGGTTTAAACTATAACGACCTTCAAGTCACAACCCGTCTCAATGGAGATATTCGCCAATCAGAAAGCAGCAAATTTTTGATCCATGACATTCCGGCAATCATCAGCCACATTAGCCAGCATATTACCCTTTTCCCTGGTGACGTGATCTATACAGGAACCCCTGGAAGCACCCGTGCAATGCAACATGGTGATATTGTGGAAGTCGAAATAGAGGGTATAGGTATTTTACGAAACCCTGTTGTAGAAGAATAAACCTTATATTAAACTTGCCCGGTATAGGTGTCGATTTGGGCGTTGGGGCATTCCAAACACCTCAAATTTTTGTAGGGACATAATTTTAAATGATTAAACATACGATGATGGATGATGGGGGTAAAAAATGGGCTCTTCTTGAAATCGATGGGCGATTGGAAGTCGAAACTTCAAAGCAAGTAATTGATCAATGTGATCTCATCGAAAAAGAACACCCCCAAATTAGTATCATCATCGACGGCACTGAGGTCACTGATTTGGCTGTAGGCCCAGATGACCTTTTAGAAATTGCCCAATTTTTTCGTCAGAACCAAGAGCGTCAAGGTCGCACAGCCCTTGTTACCGGCCCAGAAGATGACCGTCATGTCCTGGGACTTATATATGAAATTTTAGTCAAAGATTTCGAACAACGCCTCGTTCGGGTCTTCAAATTGCGTGAGGAAGCTGAGGCTTGGCTCAAATTAGATTGATGTTTCAACCGCCTAAGGAACTCAATCTCCGCTTAAACAAATAACATCAATTTGTTGATTATAATTTTTTCAATTCTGATTTTCTCGATGCTTTTCGGTATACTTAGCCCAAGCTATAAAAAAAATTACTCTTGAGAAGATAAAGCAGAATGAAGAAAATTATATTCTTTACGATTGCCTTGACGGCTGCCCTTGCCGTATCTCCAGCATATTCTGAAAATTTCGATAAGGGCCTTAAAGCTTTCAAACAAGGCAACTTCGAAGTTGCCATGGTACAATGGCGCCCTCTGGCTGAAAAGGGAGACCCCGCAGCTCAAGCTGAATTGGGTCACATGTATCTTAGCGGTACAGGTGTTGAGAAAGATTATGCAGAAGCAATAAAATGGTATCGGTTAGCTTCTCAGCAAAATTACACCCCTGCCTACTATTACAAAGGCTTGCTCTTACTCAACGGGCTCGGCGAGAAGAAGGATATTAACGAAGCTATTCTCTGGCTTAAAAAATCAGCTGAGAATGAAAATAACGATGCTCCTTATATTTTAGGCCGGATATACAAACGCGGGAATGGTGTTAAATTCAATCGTATTAAGGCCTACAAATGGTTTTCAATCGGTGCCAAACAGGGTATGCGGCAAGCTGCTATCAACTTAAAGGTTATAGAAGGTCACATGGTTCCCAGCACAATCCGTCAAGCAAAATCTGAAGTTTATGATTGGATGGAAAAATATAGAAACGAGTAGGGACAATCCGTAAATTCGTACTTCTAATTTTCATGAGGTAGTGAAGATGGACCTACGAAGCGGAGTTAGCCGTCTCTACAGGGACCAAAGCAGCCCAAAAAAGTTAGCTATACTTACGAGCTTGATGCCGCGGCCACTGCAAACACTGTGGCACAGGCATCAGGATCGAGATTGACAGGCTCTAAAATCTAATTAGGCAGTCCGCTGTCACTTGGTATTTTAGCCTTATTGATATCACCAGCCATAACCTCATCGCCACAAATTACAGCCCGTGCTCTGCCCCCTTCTTTTGCTTTATACATACGAGCATCAGCCAACTCGACCAAGTGAGGCCAGTCATCCATCTTATCTGAAATACGTTCTGCAAGACCAATACTTGCTGTTAAGGGTTTGCCGTCAGGCCTCTCACCGAACCATTCGTCAATAAACCGTTGTATAACAATTCTTGCCCCTTCAGTATCGGTGTTGGGTAAGACAAAAATAAACTCTTCACCTCCCCAGCGGACAATATTATCAGCCCGACGTAAATGGCGCTGTAGGTTTTCGACCAGCATAATTAAGGTTTTATCGCCCACGTCATGCCCATAGGTATCATTAATGGATTTAAAGTTATCCAAATCAATAAACCCAACGGTGAAATGTGAACCTTGGCGAGCAGCCACGCGGAATTGAACATCAATAATTTCGGTACCGCTACGGCGCGTAAACACTCCGGTTAAGGGGTCCATACTCGCTCGGCTGACAAGGGTCATCATATAACGGAGTTGATTAATACTGGCTAACGTCGAAGCGCCAAGAATAAGAAAAGCCAGCCAGATCGTCCCTACATAAGACCACAAATTATAGTCCGTCGTGGAGAGTTCCCCATAAGCTAAAAAGGCAATACTTGGAATACCAAGAAGGAGAACTTCTAGTAAGGTAAGAGGGAAAATACTCAGCCCTGCAAGAATAATAAATGGCAGTAATGAATAAAGGTTTGCAGCAATTTTTGAAGCTTCGCTAAAGGATTCCCAATCGCCGAACATATCCAAGGCAAAAAGATAAAAAACAGCCGGTGTAGATGTTAAGATGACAAGGAAACCATAAGCCTCCATTGATGTCTTTTCTGTTTTCCACGGTAGAGCAAGAAGCAAGAAAACCATAGCGGAAGCCATCCGAATGATGGACAGATAAAGCCATACGGGATAGTCGAACAGGAAGTAATCAATAATGGCCCATAGAGGCGTGAGAACAGCAAAAATTGCCGCCATCAATTGAACACGGCTATATATTTGCCTTGACCTGTGCCTACGCAAATAGGCCGAATGCGGGCCTTGATGCAACAGGTGCATTGCTTGGTCTGCTGATAAGTTCAGCGACACGGTTAAATGGTCGAACAAGGCCATCTGAGCCCCCCCAACTGTTCGAGATTATTTGATCATAAAAGTGTGATTAATCCATCCTAAAAATGAACTAATAGCATGAAACTTGTGTGAATTAAAGCTAAAGGGGACTATGTATACTTTGGGATATATTTCAACTGTAAACCACTTACCAATCACAGCAATCGTTCTCGCTTAAAACTAAAGGTCTTGGACTTTGTAACGATTATATGATCGTGAAGATTAATACCCAAGCGCTCGCCTGTTTCAGCAATTTCTTTTGTTATCGCAATATCAGCTTGGCTAGGGGTTGGATCACCACTGGGGTGATTATGCACCATGATCAAGGCCGTTGCATTCAGGTCCAAGGCACGTTTGATCACCTCTCGAGGATAAACTGGCGTATGGTCTACAGTTCCTTTTTGCTGCAGTTCATCACCGATAAGAACATTTTTGCGATTAAGGAAAAGAATACGGAATTGCTCTGTTTGATTATACCCCATGGCGGAACGGCAATAGTCGAGCAAAGCATCCCACGAACTCAGAACAGGCTTCTCCATAATTTCTTCTCGCCCGATGCGCAGCCCGGCATTTCGAACCGCTTGGAGCAAAATGCTGGTGTTGGGTTTGACACGATCAATTTCTTCCAACTGTTGGGGAGAAGCGTTCAACACCCCTCCTAAACTACCAAAATGGGCGATTAAATTTTTGGCGAGTGGCTTAACGTCGACACGTGGGATCGAGTAGAATAGGAGCAATTCCAGCAATTCATAGTCAGGAAAGCTTTCTCCTTCATCAGTCATAAACCGCTCACGCAACCGTTGGCGATGACCGTGATAATGCGGCTTCTCTTGGCTCACTGAATCAGCAAAACCAGGTTGTTTTTCAACCCCTGAAGTTGTTTTTTTCTGTGGCTTTTCGCCCATCGGCACCCCCAAAGATATGCTTAAGGGAGATTATCTACTCTGCAAAAATAATTGTAAACAGAGTAAATTATTCTACTAGGCGATATCGTAAGGAGGGTTGCTTAATCCAAGCGGGGATAAGGTGAAAATCTCGTACCCATCGGCTGTAACAGCAATTGAATGCTCAAACTGTGCAGAAAGGGAACGGTCTTTTGTAACGGCTGTCCAGCCGTCATTAAGAACTTTAACGCTGAACTTGCCCAAGTTGATCATTGGCTCAATGGTAAAGAACATTCCTTGGTGCAACACAGGGCCTTCACCAGGCTTACCGTAGTGGGTCACATTTGGGGCATCATGAAAAACGCGTCCTAATCCGTGACCACAGAAATCACGCACGACTGAGCATCGCTGTTTTTCAGCAAAGCTTTGAATGGCATGGCCAATATCGCCAACGGTGGCTCCAGGCTTTACAACCTCAATCCCGCGCATCATTGATTCATAAGTGATATCAACAAGACGTTTGGCTTTTACGCTAATTTTTCCAACAGGGAACATGCGACTGGTATCACCGTACCAGCCATCAAGAATAACCGTCACATCAATATTGACGATATCCCCTTCTTGCAATTTCTTCTCACTGGGGATGCCGTGGCAAACAACGTGATTGGCAGAGGTACAAATCGATTTGGGAAAACCCCGATAATTTAGGGGAGCCGGAATAGCATCATGCTCAATAATGTAATTATGGCACAAGCGATCTAGTTCTTCTGTTGTCACACCGGGAACAACATAAGGGGTTATGAAGTCTAAAGTTTCTGCAGCCAAGCGACCAGCTTTACGCATCCCGTCATAATCTTTTTCCGTATGTATTTTAATGCTCCGGGCTTCGGCGTCCACTTGGATCTCTCCTAAATCTTAATATGTAATTGGAATTGATGAATTAACCTCAATCCCCGTCGTTGTAAGTTTACAGGTGTAGCAAATTGCTTCCACCCCTTTATTTAAGGCTGCTTTATACGCTTCACCATAGGCGCTGTCGATATCATCTGACAAAGTAAAGCTTGTACAATCTTCCCGCTGCACCAAATAAACCATCACGGCCCGATGCCCATCAGCAACCATCTGGGAAAGCTCTTCCAAATGTTTAGCACCACGGGAAGTGACTGCATCAGGAAATTCAGCCGCCTCACTGTCACGCTTTAAAGTAACATTTTTTACTTCCACATAGCACTTTGGCTTATCTGGACTTTCTAGCAAAACATCAATCCGTGAATTTTTGCCATACTTCACTTCCCTACGCAGGCTACCGTACCCCTGTAGCTCCTTGATGGTACCATCGTTGATTGCTTCTTCAACAATGCCATTAGGAAGAGCCGTATTAATACCAACAAAAGTTTCACCAACCTTTATAAGCTCCCAAGTGTAACGAAGCTTCCGATCAGGGTTGCGGGCAGGTGACAACCAAACTTCAGAGCCTGGCTCTTTAACGTTCAGCATAGAGCCAGAATTGGCGCAATGAGCGGTGACTACATCGCCGTTCTCAAGTTCAATATCGGACAGGAAGCGTTTGTAGCGCTTAATCAGCGTGCCACGAATAAGGGGATCAGGAAATTTCATCTGCAGAACCTAGGAAATATAAGATTGCTTTTCAACTACACTTTTTTGATTAATTCCAAAGAATCAGCCATTGGCATAGCTGAAGAGCCTCTTTTCAAAGGAGTGGGTTGTTTTGGCGATGGGCTCCAGGCACTGATAAATAAGACCTGGAAAGTTGCGGGGACGCGATCATCTTGGTCAGTATAAGTTTCCAGATAATTTTGCGCAGCAGCCATCAATGTTTTTCGCGGCGTAAACCCTTTTCGCCTTTTCCCGATAGCATTACTTTCCCCCATGCCTCTCAGGTCAGTAAAGAGTTTAAAAATATCTCCATAGGAAACAGTGACCGTATCAATATCGACCACGGGCAAATTAAACCCCGCTCGTTGCAACAACTGCCCCAAATCTTCAGTTCTAACGAAAGGAGATACTCGGGGGCTGACCCCGCCTTCAGCTTCACTTTCGCCTCGCTCTAAAGCATCGCGTAATTCCTTTAGGGTTTCACCGCCAAAAAGAGCCCCCAGGAAAAGACCATCAGGCTTTAAAGCTTTCCGAATTTGCACCAAAGCACCGGGAAGATCATTCACCCAATGAAGATTAAGACAACTCATAATCAGATCAAAAGACTGTTCCTTAAAAGGCAAAAATTCTTCATCCGTAACCACCCTTTGGCCAGAGGTTTGGGCAAGCATCTGTGAAGATAAATCACCTTGAATCAAGGTTTCAATGCCACCGCGTTCGCCAACCAATTCGGCCAGCAAACCATTGCGCGCTCCTAAATCTAGAGCGGTGGGGAACTTATAGGTAATGTCATCCAACCGATCGAGAAGCCTCTCGGCAATTTCCCGGAACAAAAAATCAAACTCACTCAAATTAGTACTAGAGCGGTCACGATGAAAACGGACGGTTTTGCGATCAAAAATTTCCATTGGCAACTTGACTATTAATACACGTAAGATGTGACATACACCGCTTCCCTCAAATATAAAAGGGCAACGAAACTTTAAAAATGAAATGGCTTCCTGGACTCGCCTTAAATCTCATCCTCCCGCCCATCTGCCCGGTCTGCCGTACTTTGGTAGGAACACCAGGAGATTTATGCCCTGAGTGTTGGGAGCAGATTACCTTCATTTCAGAACCCATGTGCAAGCAATGTGGCCTCCCCTTTGAAACCGATGAAAATAGTAACACTCTTTGTGGGCATTGCATGAAGACAAAGCCTCATTTTGACCAAGCCCGTGCCGTGATGATTTATAATGATTTCAGTCGACGAATCCTCATTCCTTTTAAAAATTCCGACCGAACAGAAATGGCCCCAACACTCGCCCATTGGCTAAGGCGCTCAGGCCTCCCCCTCATGAATGAAACGGATATAATCGCCCCTGTCCCTCTTCACTGGACCCGTCTGTTCAAACGCCGCTACAATCAATCGGCCCTCTTGGCCTCAGAACTCACCAAAGGCTCCAAGACAAAACTCGTCCTCGACCTTCTTAAACGAACAAAACGTACGCCCCCTCAAGTAGGCCTAAGTGCGGCAGCAAGACGGAAAAATGTTCAGGGAGCTTTCATCGTAAACCCAAAACAAAAAACCTTCCTGTCTGGCAAACGAGTTTTGTTGATTGATGATGTTGTGACAACAGGCGCAACGGTTAATGCCTGTGCTAAAGTACTTAAGAGAGGAGGAGCAAAATCTGTCAATGTCCTCACCTTAGCAAAGACCGCAAACTAGCAAGCGCGCAATCCCCTTCACATGAAAGCACCCTAAAACTAAATGTTACTAAGGTTTTTATTTGAAAAATGATAAATTTATTGGTCATACAATGGGATAAAAACTGCTTTTTGAATTTTTTTGCCATTTCTCCACAATTCTAAATTTGCCGTTTTCCCAAAGAAAAATTTAATTTGTTTTCCAACAGAACGAGTATCTTCAACCTGCTCTTTGTCGATAAACCTCAATATATCACCAGGAACTATGTCAGCTTCATATGCGGCACTTCCTTTGATAACAGCAAGGACTGACACTCCCTTATTGCTGCCAATCTCTGCCTTTTGCTGTGGAGTCAAATCAGCAATCGTTATCCCAAGACCACCACGCCTTATTTTTGACCAAAACGTAGCTCCATGATCATATTTTCTGGTTGTGTAAGGGATGTAACTTGTTTGAGTTCCATAGGTTGTTGTTGTCCCCTGATAGGAACTTCCTGAAGATAAAGAGCCAGAATGATAACTGGTTTGATTGTTCGGCTCCGTTATTAATATCATATCATTTTCAGTATGAGAAAAATTCTTATACAAAACAACTCGATCAGCCCCAATTTTTTTCGCATGAGCGATTGCCGATTCTTCTGATTCTTCAACACCAATAAAACCAGATGTTCCAATTTTCACATACCCATCACTTGTCATACGGTCCACATCTTTTTCACGTGTGGTACCCCGAAACACTATGGGATTTCCTTTACTTGGAATAAGCTGGCTTCTTGTATCCTCAGATAGACCACTATTAGGAGTATAAAATTGCTGATAAGGGTTCCCTAACACACACCCAGCCAAAAAACCCATTAAACTTACGACAATCACTAACCGCATAGCTTTCTCATCCTTGAATATTTACAACCTTCAACACATTAAGCTTTTCAGGTTAATCATGCAACAAACCGACGAATTAATCTTGCTCTTCAGCTTCATCTAGGAAAGCATCCATTTTACGACGTTCGCGCTTTGTGGGTCGCCCTGTTCCCGGCTCTCTTTCAGCAATAACTGGGGGCCGTTCAACCTTTGGCTTAGGCTGAGGTGGATCCAGGTCTTCGTAAAGGGTTCTAGATTCTGTTGCGGGTCCCCGGCGGGTGCCGAGTTCAACTACTTTGATCAAACGGATATGAGGACCGAGGGGGAAGGTCAAGACATCTTCAGGGTGAACTGGATGATGGGCCTTGGAAGTTCTATCCCCATTGATACGCAGTGACCCCGCCGAGACAAACTTCCCTGCCAGGGTACGACTTTTAAAAAATCGTGCCTGCCAGAGCCATTTATCGATGCGCAGGGTGTTCTCAGCCATTTACGAGCACTTCATTCCAAGGAACGGAGTTCCTACTTTTTCAGCTGTAAATCTTTCAGAACGGCGAAAGGAGAATGAGGGTCATATACAGCTTCCTTTTTCTGGCGAGGTTTTTGTTCACGCTTAGGCTTGAGTTTCTGGGCCGCCTCTTTTTTAACTTCTGGCTTAGGTTTTGGTTTGGGCTTGCGTTTACGTTTTTCAAATTTGGTTTCTTCCTCACCAACAGTCACCATATAGCCAATGGACCGAAGAATTTCAGCCATGACCTCAATGCTTGTCCCAGCAAGAGACAACAAGTCAGGGGTAATAACCGCTGGGCCTTCAACAGTCATGTCAAAAGCGAGGCCAGCGATCCGCTCAAGCATATCAAGTCGAACAGCTAAAGTGCCTGCCTTGCGGTAACCAAGAATTTCATAGAAACCATCTGGAGCAGCAGGGTCTACCTTAACCGACATTAGACCAGGAGCAACCTCAGGCAGAGGGCCTTCAACGTCTTCATACAATGACCACAAAGTCAGACAAAGACGAGCGGCGGCTGGTTTAAGGATCAAAGGCATATGGACGCAAATTCGGCCAATACGCATGCCTATTTGCCGCAAGTCCCGGCGCTCTTCCCGGGTCAAGGCATTAAGCTGGTCCCGAACCTTATTGCGAGGTAAAGAACCTAATGATAGGCAAATTTCAAAAGCAATGCCTTTAGCAGCTCCGGTCAATTGAGCGTCACGAGCAGCCATAAGGGGCAAGAGCTTTTCCCGGAAGTAGACTGGAAGCCATTTTTCCAACCGGGCTTTAATCTTATCTCGACCCGGAGCTTCCAAAAGATCACTTGGCAGCACTTCAATTTGAGGAGACAGGGCATCGGCACCTTTGGTTAGTTTAGCAACTGGTGCTTCACCCCATAAGATCATGCCTTCAGGGTTAATAGAAAACCCTTTGTCTTCTTCAGTCTCAAACTGCATCAGCCGGGTTTCGATCTCTTGTTGTAGAGCTTGCATTGAGACCCCACTCACTGCCTTTGCTGCATTTGGGTTGTCTGCATCATCCACAGCAAAGCGGAAACCCTCTAACTTGCCCACAAAATGTCCTTCCACTAAAACTTCTCCATTCTTCTTCACCGCGACTAACAACTTTTCTTTATTCCGCATGCGTCTTAGCAGAATAGAGGTTCGTTGGTCGACAAATCTTTGCGTTAATCGTTCATGTAATGCGTCAGAAAGGCTATCTTCCACCTTTCGGGCCTCATTTTGCCAATGATCTTGGTCTTTTATCCACCCTGAACGGTGAGAAACATATGTCCAAGTACGGATATTGGCGATTCGTTGCGATAAAGTATCTATATCCCCATCGGTGCGGTCTAACCGTTTTACATGCTCCGCCACCCAATCAGTGGGTAGTGTACCCTCTGACGCCATTAAATATCCATAAATGCGCCGCATCAAGTTAGTATGAGAATCAGTCAAGGTGCGACCAAAATCAGGAACTCGACAAACCTCCCAAAGTAATTCTATAGCCTTAGTGTTTGTCGCTTTAGAGGTCACCTCTTCATCCTCACAAAGATGAATAAGAGCTAAGTGATCATCAGCTTCCCGCGCCTTAATCAAGCCAGACAAGGTAGGAGAAACGGCAAGACTTGCTTTAAGATGATCAATTGAGGTGAAACCTAAATTCGAATTTCTCCAGTAAAGTTGTTTGATGCGATCAAAGTTATGATTTTCGATGCAGTCAATTTCTTCAGGGCCGAAATTTCCCCCATCTGCGGTGGTACCAAAAGTACCGTCATTCATATGGCGACCTGCGCGGCCTGCAATTTGGGCCATTTCTTGCGGGTTTAATCGTCGAACATTGCGCCCATCAAATTTTTGTAATGAGGCAAAGGCAACATGGTTTACATCCATATTAAGGCCCATGCCAATTGCGTCAGTCGCCACTAGATAATCGACCTCACCAGCCTGGAACATGCCAACTTGGGCATTACGGGTACGAGGGCTCAAAGCACCAAGGACCACTGCCGCCCCCCCTTTTTGTCGCCGTACCATTTCTGCTAAGGCATAAACGTCGGCTGCTGAAAAAGCGACTACTGCGCTGCGTGAGGGCAAACGCGTTACTTTTTTAGGTCCTGTATAGCTTAAGGTCGAAAAGCGGGGACGGGTTTCAATATGGACATTCTCAACCAGCTTGGTCAGCAAGGAGCGAACGGTTGAGGCCCCCATGAACATTGTTTCATCCATGCCACGGGCATGAAGAAGGCGGTCGGTAAAAATATGTCCCCGGTCAGCATCTGCACAGAGCTGGACTTCATCAATAGCCAGAAAAGAGACCTGCCGCTCAAGGGGCATAGATTCGACAGTGCAGAGGAAATATTTTGCATTAGGAGGAACAATTTTTTCTTCCCCGGTAATCAAGGCAACTGAGGCTGCTCCTTTGAGCTTCACTACTCGATCGTAATTTTCCCGCGCTAAGAGCCTAAGTGGGAAACCGATCATGCCGGAGGAATGAGCCATCATACGTTCAAGCGCAAGATAGGTCTTGCCGGTGTTGGTTGGTCCCAACACAGCAACAACCCGAGGACCGTTTCGTTCTTGTAAGGTAGAAATTTGCATGGGGGCGAGCCCTGCTTAACAAACAGGGGCGCATAAAATTATAAAGAGCGCCCCTATTTAATGGAGAAAATTATTCTCCGACGGCCGCCGCTTTATGGCGCTTGCCGGAGCCTTTGTTATTCCGTTCGTGGAACTTGCGGATTTGACGTTCCATGGAATCAAAGGCATCACGAATGGCGATGTAGATATCCTCATGACCGTGGTCACCTTTGTCCCCTTTAACCACAAACTCATGGCCAGGAACTTTAGTGTCAATGCGCACGTTGTAAAGCTGACCCTGGTGGTGGTGGTGGTGGGGTTTTTCCACAACGACACGACAGCTGATAATGCTATCGTTAAATTGCTCAAGCTTAACGGCGCGCTCACGAATACGTTCTTCAGCGGCATCGGAGTGGTCCACATCGTGGAATGAAATCTGCAATGGAATCTGCATCAGGGCCTCTAAATTGAAAGTAGCTTTTGGATAATTTTTTTATTCTCACCCGGTATACCGAATAAGCCGAATGACGGGTAATACAGAAACAAAAAGCAAAGTGCAATCGCCGAAATGGAAAAAACCGCCTTAAACCTAACTTTTCTGGGATTTGGGGGTTGCGAAAAAACGGTCTTTAGCACATATCAGAGACGCCTTTTTAAAGGCACCTAATTAATGAATTAGCGAGAAAAATAGTCATGAGTGAAGAAAAGTTAAGTTTCCAGGCAGAAGTGAGCAAACTTCTAAGCATTGTTGCCCATTCTCTTTATAGCGATAAAGAGATTTTTCTGCGGGAGTTGATCTCAAATGCTTCCGACGCCTGTGACAAACTCCGCTACGAAGCCTTGACAAACGAAGACCTGTTGGCTGGCGACGGCGAGTTTAAGATCAAACTTACTGTAGACAAAGAAGCCGGAACCATTTCCATTGCTGATAACGGCATTGGCATGAACCGGGAAGACCTGATCAACAACCTAGGCACCATTGCTCGTTCAGGCACAGGCGCATTTGTTGACGCCCTCACCGGAGATTCCAAAAAGGATATGGCCCTTATTGGTCAATTTGGCGTTGGCTTCTACTCCTCCTTTATGGTTTCTGATAAAGTTGAGGTGGTCACCAAACGCGCAGGCGACGATCAAGCCTGGAAATGGATATCCGATGGCCAAGGTGAATTCACAGTCAGCGAAGCTGAAAAAGACAGCCGGGGTATGACTGCAACTTTGTTCCTCAACGATGAGAGCAAGGAATACTTGGAATTCCATCGCATCCAACAGGTTGTTCGCACCTATTCCGACCATATTGCTATTCCGATCCTCATGGACCGGGAAACGGAAGAAGGCGAAGGGGACGAGAAAAAGAAGGTGATTACTGAGGAAACCCTCAACACCGCATCTGCCCTGTGGACTCGCTCAAAAAGCGATATCAACGAAGACCAGTATAAAGAATTTTATCACCATGTCGGTCACGTGTTTGATGATCCCTGGCTGACCCTTCATAATACAGTTGAGGGTGTAATCGAATATACCAATTTGTTGTTTATCCCAACTTCACGCCCCATGGATATTTTCCACCCTGACCGCAAGCAGAATGTTAAGCTTTACGTCAAAAGGGTCTTTATCACCGATAACTGCGATGAGTTACTGCCCCCTTACCTTCGGTTTGTGCGTGGCGTGGTTGATGCCCAAGACCTGCCGCTCAACATCAGCCGGGAAATGCTACAAAACAACCCAGTTTTATCAAAAATTAAATTGGGCCTAGTGAAGCGTATCCTGGGTGAGTTGAAGAAAAAAGCCGACAAGAAACCCGAAGAATACGCAACCTTCTGGGAAGCTTTTGGGGCAGTTATCAAAGAAGGCGTCTACGAAGATTTTACCAACCGTGATGCCCTGCTCGACATCTGCCGCTTTAAATCAACCAATGGCGACGATCTCGTCAGCTTGGAAGATTACATGGGCCGCATGAAAGAAGGCCAAGAAGCCATCTATTACATCACAGGTGAAGATGTTTCTGCCTTGCGCAACAGCCCTCAACTTGAAGGTTTCGCAGCCAAAGGCATCGAAGTTCTATTGCTTAGTGATTCTGTTGATGAATTCTGGGTTTCAGCTATTGGCATCCATAAAGAGAAACCCTTTAAGTCAGTCACCAAAGGTGGCGCTGATCTCGACAAGATCAAATCAGAGGAAAAAGAAGCCGACGACAAGAAAGAAGATGAAAGCACCGACACCGAAGCTCTTGATCGCCTCATCGCCGCCATGAAAGTGGCTCTTGGCGAAGATGTTAAGGATGTGCGCAAATCCAATCGTTTGACAGGAAGTGCTGTTTGCTTGGTCGCTGACGAAAACGATATGGACATGCACTTGCAACGGATGCTCGCCCAACATGGCCAGAGTGAAGCTGCTGCCAGCAAACGTATTTTGGAAATCAACGACGGTCATGCTGTGATTGAAAAATTGAAATCCATGGCGGAAAAAGATGGTACCAGCAATACTTTTGTTGATGCCTCTAAGCTTTTGTTTGATCAGGCTTGCATTGTTGAAGGTGAAAAAATCCAAGACCCCGCCGCCTTCGCCCGCCGTCTTTCAAGCGTCATGGCAAGCGGCCTGCCTCTCTAAGGTCTATCCAATATAAATTGAAAAAGGCGGTGGAAAAATTCACCGCCTTTTTAATTAACCCCTCTTGTCACAACAGGGCCATTTCCAAAAAAGAGCCTTAGTCTTTTCCCCAAAGGGCTTCACCGACACCATTGATCGCATGTTTAATGGTATCTGCAGTACCTGCCCCATAAGCGGCATCTAATTCATCTCGCTGGTCCGGTGTGGCAATAAACTCGCGTAAAGGAGTAAGAACGCCTTCAACAAGTTTGAGATAGGCAAGGTGCTCCATTTGCCAGTGTTGCTCTTGTTGAGACATTTTTTCATTGATAGGAGCAAGATTGGCATTCACCACATCACAGAACCAGTGTTCCCGTTTATCTAAATCTTTAAAATAAGGGGCGGCAATAATTAGGGCTTCAAGAACAAGGTCTAAGGTTTCCTGATCCTCATGAAGGGCTTCCCAATCTACAGCGCCGTAAGCAAGAACACGGTGTCTATCAACAATCACTCGAGCCCGAGCCTGGAAGTTATCCATATTATCTTCACCAAGCATCATGCGCATGGCGAGGAAGAAGCCGGGAAGAATACGTCTCGGTAAGCCACCTTCGGATAAAGGAGGGCCACCGACATCATGGAAAAGCTCTGAAAATTCTTCAACCAGCATTCTATCGAAGGGGAATTTCCGATTCTTATCCCAGGAAGCCCGTTCCCGCATTTGGATGTATTCTTCGATGGAATGTTTAAACACTGCCTGCAGCGCATCTGCTTTGCGCTCCATTTCACCACCTAGGGCGCGGATGTCATCTTCAGTTAAAGACCCACCTTTGAGGCGTGCTTCAGCGATGATGCGATCAATGAATGAGGCAACAACAGTCTCCGCAAGGGCTCTACTCTGTTTATCCAGGGTCACGTCCTTCTCACCTGGTTTCAAAATTCCTAGGCCGGTTGGTGGCATTTTTGTATCCGTTATTTCTTTTACTTTCCTCAAGAGAGCAAAGGTTGCCGCATTGACAGAAAAGAAGCAAGTCCATAGGCTGCGCTGCAACTTCTATACCCTCTATTTTTTAGCTGGAAACAACGCTAAATGAAGATAGCACTGGCACAAATAAACCCTACGGTTGGCGACATTATCGGCAATCTGGCAAAGATTCGAACAACTTTAGCTACAGCGACAGCCGATGGCGCTGATCTAGTGGTTTTTAGTGAGTTAGTTACCTCTGGTTACCCGCCAGAAGACCTCGTTCGCAAACCTGCCTTTCTTGACCGTCTCGAGTCGGAAGTAAAAAAACTCGCAACCGAGACGACAAAAGAGGGCCCAGCCCTGCTTATTGGCACTCCGTGGAGACACGAAAATAAAGTTTTCAACGGAGTTCTTTTACTCGCTAATGGAGTAATCCAGGAAACAAGATTCAAAATTGACCTGCCTAACTATGGCGTCTTCGATGAAAAACGAGTTTTCGATGCTGGAGAGACCACAGCTCCGATTTCATTTAAAGGCACGAACCTCGGTATCTTGGTCTGTGAAGATATGTGGACTCCCGCCATTGCCGCTTCTCTGAAAAAACAAGGAGCCGAACTCCTGATCTCTTTAAATGGCTCTCCTTTTGAAATCGACAAATCAGATCAGCGCCGCAACCATGCTAATGAACGGGTAAAAGAAACAGGTTTGCCTCTCATCTATGTCAACCAAGTTGGCGGACAAGATGAGTTAACTTTTGATGGCGCATCTTTTGTCCTCAATGCCGATGGCAAGCTCATTGCCCAAACAGCTTCATGGCGAGAAGATTATCGTCTCACAGATTGGGCAAACTTCGTCTGCACTGAGTCAAAAATTGAAGCCCACCCGGTAGGGCTAGAAGCGATATATCAAGCCATGACCGTAGGACTAAGAGATTATGTGAATAAAAACGGGTTTCCCGGTGTTCTCCTTGGGCTTTCTGGCGGTATTGATAGCGCTATCTCGGCAGCCGTCGCCGTGGACGCTTTGGGCAGTGACCGAGTTCACTGTGTTATGATGCCTTCACCTTACACCTCGAAAGAAAGTTTGGAGGATGCTGAGCTGGTGGCGAAGTATCTGGGTACCCAGTTAGATACTGTTTCTATCGAACCTGCTATGGAAGCCTTTGGCAAGGCCCTGGAAGGGCTATTTGGAAACACTGAGCACGATACGACTGAAGAAAATATTCAATCTCGTTCTCGAGGATTAATCCTCATGGGGTTGTCTAATAAGTTTGGCAAGATGCTCCTAACCACTGGCAATAAATCTGAAATGTCCGTAGGTTATGCTACCCTCTATGGAGATATGTGTGGCGGCTATTCGGTTCTTAAGGATGTTTACAAAATTACCGCTTTTGAACTTTCCTCCTGGCGCAACCAAAACAAACCTGAGGGCGCACTTGGCCCTGATGGTCTTGTTATGCCGGAACGAGTAATTACTAAACCACCCTCTGCTGAACTTAAACCCGATCAAAAAGACGAAGATAGCTTGCCGCCTTACGAAGTTCTAGACGACGTACTTCACTCAATGATCGAAGAAGAAAAATCTGTTGAGGAAATCGTAGCCAAAGGCCATGACGAAAAAACTGTAAGACGGGTCTGGCGCATGCTCGATAGAACCGAGTATAAACGCCGCCAAGCCCCTCCCGGCGTTAAGCTGACCTTTAGAGCTTTCGGGCGAGATCGCCGTTACCCTATCACCAATGGTTTCACGAAACTGATATGACCTTACACATCCACAATACGCTGACACGAACCAAAGAAGAATTCATCTCTCTCGACCCTGACCATGTTCGCATGTATGTCTGTGGCCCGACGGTTTATGACTTTGCCCATATCGGCAATGCCCGTCCTGTTGTTGTCTTTGATGTCTTCTATCGATTGCTCAAAGAACTGTTCCCTAAGGTCACCTATGTTCGCAACATCACAGATGTAGACGATAAAATTAACGCGGCCTCAAAGGAAAGCGGTGAGGACATCCGGACCATTACCGAACGAACTGCAGATATGTTCCATCAGGATATGGGAGCCTTAAATGCGCTTGACCCTGACGTAGAGCCACGAGCGACTGAACATATAACTCAAATGATCACCATGACTGAAAAACTCATCGAAAAGGGCTTTGCTTATGAAGCTGATGGGCATGTGTTGTTCAACGTTCCTTCCATGGAAGATTACGGGCAATTATCAAAGCGGGATCGGGATGAACAAATCGCTGGTTCTCGAGTTGAGGTCGCGACTTATAAAAAAGACCCTGCTGACTTTGTTTTATGGAAACCATCTGAGCCTAATATCCCAGGATGGGACTCTCCCTGGGGCCGAGGTCGTCCAGGCTGGCACTTAGAATGCTCCGCTATGAGTAAGCAATATCTTGGAGAAAGTTTCGATATCCACGGCGGTGGACAAGATTTAATTTTCCCTCACCATGAAAACGAAATCGCCCAATCACAATGTGCCAATGGCACCCAATTCGTCAAATATTGGATGCACAACGGATATTTGATGGTCGAAGGTGAAAAGATGTCCAAATCATTGGGCAACTTCTACACAGTCCACGATCTCTTGAAAGAATTCCCAGGCGAAGCTATACGGTTGATGCTCTTGCAAACTCACTACCGCAAGCCTTTAGATTTCACCAAAAATGGAGTGGCCAAAGCTAAGCAAACTTTGGATCGGTTTTACACAGCTCTTAAAGGCTTTTCAGATATTGAAACCGAAACCAACCAGCTTCCTTTCGAAAACAAAGCTGTGATCGAAACCCTTCAAGATGACCTCAACACACCGGGAGCTCTTAGTGAACTACACCTCTTAGTCAAAGAAATTAACCATACCCAAGACCCAAACCTCAAGCCTGCTTTGCAACGTTCTTTAAAACATCAAGCAGCTATTTTAGGCATCCTTCAGCAAGATCCGGAAACTTGGTTTAAATGGCAAGCAGAAGGCTCTTCCGATGTCACCGAAGCTGAGATCGAAGCCTTGATTGAAGAGCGCCTGGATGCGCGCAAAAGCAAAAATTTCGCTCGCGCGGACCAAATTCGCGACGACTTAGCTGCAAACGGAATTGTTTTGGAAGATGGTCCCCAAGGAACGACTTGGAAGCGCGGATAACCTTTTATCCTTGCACTTTAGTTTAAAGATCCCACTTTAAATTTTACCCTCCTAGTCAAAAGGAATATGTGTGGCTAACAAAGAAGATGACCCCTTAGTTGATCAATATCGCCATGCATTTGAGGATGCTGTCTTTGGTGTAGCCCTAGTCTATCCTGATGGACGGTGGTTAAAAGTTAATGACGCATTTTCCAAAATGATCGGCTATTCCCCAGAAGAACTTTATAGCATTGATTTTCAAAGCATTACTCATCCAGATGATCTAGCAGATGATATTGTATGGATTACGAAGGTCATGGAGGGGGAAAATAGCGTCCTTAAGAGAGAGAAGCGCTATATCCATAAAGATGGTCATTACATTTGGATTAATCTTACTTGTTCACTCTATCGAGATGATGAGGGCCAACCTGGTTATTTCATAGCCCAAATTGTTGATATTACAGAATTAAAAATTCAACAAGAAAACCTTATTTTAGCTCATAAAGAAGCCGAAGAAGCCAATCAAGCTAAGTCCGATTTTCTTTCTGCAATGAGCCATGAGTTACGGACACCCCTAAATTCAATTTTAGGCTTTGCCCAACTCCTTAACTTTGATTCAGGTTCAGAAGCCCGTAAAACCTATGTAGAGCAGATATTAAGGGGAGGCGAGCATTTACTAGAACTTATCAACGAAATTTTGGAGCTTCCAAAAATTGAATCGGGGCAAATCGAATTAAGTATCGAAGCTATTAACACCCGCCAACTTATCAAAGATTGCCAAAGTTTCTTCACCCCCTTAGCTGATGAAGCTGAGATCGATTTCTCTATTGAACCGTTTCAAGATAATATTGGAAAAGATATATATCTGTTAACGGACCCCAAAAGATTAAAACAAGTTTTGATAAACCTTATCTCTAATGCAATCAAATACAACAAAGAGAAAGGTTCTGTCAGGGTTAAGCAGGCTATTAATGACGACAACACCTACACAATAACTGTTGAGGATACCGGGAAAGGAATTCCCGCAAAGCTTCATCATAAAGTATTTGAACCCTTTAACCGGTTAGGAGCTGAGAGTTCAAGAATAGCTGGGTCTGGTATTGGCCTGACGATTTCAAAGAAATTAATAGAACAGATGGATGGGTCTATTGGGTTTGAAAGCACAGAAGGCAAGGGAAGTACATTTTGGGTAACAATTCCAATTACAAATGGTGATATGGCGTCACAAACTCAGGAAATACTAGCGTACAAACCTACCGAAAAATTCGGCCTGGAAAACAAGCCTTTCACAGCACTTTATATTGAAGATAATCACCAAAACCAGGCCTTAATGAAGCTTATCTTTGACCAGTTTAATCAAGCAACATTGAATATCATCCACTCCGGTTTGGAGGGAATAAAAGCTGCAAAAGCAACGCTGCCAGATATTATTTTATTGGATATGGGGTTGCCAGATATAAATGGAAATGATGTTGCAACACGACTAAAGGCTATTGATCTAACGGCAAAGATACCCATTATTGCAGTTAGCGCTAATGCAATGCCTTCCGATATCCAAAAAAGCAAAACATCAAAACTTGACGATTACGTCACCAAGCCATTGAAATTAAATGATTTTATGAAAACAATTTCAAAACATATTAAATAACTAAGTCTAACCTAAGAGATCGTCCTCATCTTCATCTAGGTTGAATTGCTTAGAAAGAGTGCGCAGGTTAGTGAGGATATTCTCCTCATCTTTCTTTACTTCAGGCTTTTGAACATCTTTATGTTCATAATTTTCTTGCTCTACCAAAGTCATGGCTCTTATCCTTTAATCCAAATATCTTCGTCGTGGAAAAAATAACTACCATTGTTTTTTTTACGTCATCATCTCCCATATGGGTGGGGGAATATATTTTCCAAGGAAAAAATAGGCATAAAAAAAGGGCCATAATTTAAACGGCCCTTTTTTCTATTCTTAATTAACATCGCCTTACCAGATGACAGCGTCCTTAACATCGACAACTCTGCGACCACTTTCTTTTCTTCTACGATTCTGTATTTGGATTGATATTTTTTTCCTACGACGTTCGCCGTTTCGATCTACCCAAAGAGATTTTGGTCGGAATTCTCCAGCTGCGCGCATTTGGGCATTTTTTAAATCCAACCCTTTATACTTCTGCTTTTTCCACTCTTCAGGGGTCATATCCTGATCTTTTCCAACCCGGATCATTTCCGCTTCACGCGGACCTATGCCAGAAGAAAACTCTTCCCAGTCTTTTTTCTTCCATTCCCCGGCTTTCGGCTTAAGTTTCACTGTATTAGAACTTCCAGCAAGGGAACTTCCTGCAAACTTAATTTGACCATTAGCGTCCATCGTTACGCTTTTTAAAGCGGCCTCAAGTCCTGCACCACCATCCTTTTTAGAAAGAATATCCTCAGCCGATCCATGACCAAGAGCATCAGCAACTATTTCTTTCGGGTTATAGTTATTACCCAAAAAGGTGGTGCCAACTTCATTTATGATTTCAATTGCTGTTCGCCAGTTTTCAGGGGTAACACCATCCTTAAACTGGAAGATAAAGATATCTGATGATTGCTGTGAGTAAGTACCTTTTTTTCCAACCCGTTCACCGAGTACTTTGAAACACAAATCAGTTAACCCCTCAGCCAAACGGCCTTTGCGAGTCCCGATGCATTCATAGAAGGGCTTAAGGCTGATAACATATGCTGAACCCTTAATATCACCAAAGTTTCCATCTTCGCGGAGCACATCGTCAGCGCCAACCGCATCGCGGTCGTACTTCTCGAGTTCCTTAAGGTCTAAGCCTTTTTCATAAAACTCTTCCACGAGCTCTTTATCGCGGATTTCTTCTTCAGTTAATTTCTTGGGTTTTTTCGACGATGACTTAAAAAGTCCGCCTAACAAACCACCTTTCTTTTTCTTCGACGAAGCCATATGGCACCTATCCACACGCACAGTTCAACAATTTTTTTTGTACTTATTTTTATATATAGGAAGAACTTAACCCATTTCAAATAAACAAAGTTAACTTCCTAACATTTGAATAAGTTAATTTATTCACAAATAGTTTAAAGCGTCAAATATTGGAAGAAACAAGCAAAAACCGTTGATGCTAAATACGTTGAACTAAAAGGCTACCAACAGAATAACCCGCTCCAAAGGAACAAATGATCCCTTTATCGCCCTTTTCAATGCCATCACGATGGCGATGGAAGGCGATAATTGAGCCAGCAGAAGCAGTATTGGCAAATTCATCTAAGATGATTGGAGCTTCTTCATTAGAGGCCTCACGTCCTAAAAGTTTCCGAGTCGCGAAAAGGTTCATGTTGATATTGGCTTGGTGAAGCCACATACGCTTTAAATCTTCCGCCCCTAACTGATGATCCGCAAGATGTCCTTCGATGTGTTTGCAAACAAGAGGAAGAAGCTCTTTGAAAACTTTACGCCCATGTTGGACAAACCACATTTGTGGATCGTCGATTAATTCTTCATGCATCCGGGTTAAGAAACCAAAATTGGTGCGAATATTATCTGAAAACTGGGTTAGAAACTTCTGTCCTAAGATACGATAAGTCTCATCACCATCACAATCTTCAACTTTCTCTAGAACCGTCGCCGTGCAAACATCACCAAAGATAAAATGGCTATCGCGATCTCGAAGATTAAGGTGTGCCGTAGTGATTTCTGGATTAACCAACAAAGCCCTCTTTGCTGTCCCCCCTCGGATCATATCGGCGGCTGAGCCAAGAGCAAAGGTAGCCGCAGAACAGGCAACTTGCATATCAAAAGCAAAGCCGCCACAGCCCAGTTCTTTTTGTACTTCAATAGCAATAGCAGGATATGGCCGCTGCAAAGCAGAAGCCGAACAGATCACTAAATCAATGTCTTTGCCCTCACGCCCAGCCTGTTCTAGTGCTTGTTTAGCAGCTTCAATAGCCATTTCTGCCATCATAGATGGTTTGTCAGGTGTCCCATTAGAGTCTGCAGGAATACGTGGCCGCATATGAGCTGGATCAAGCATGCCATCTTTAACCATGGCATAACGGCTCTTAATACCAGAGGCCTTTTCAACGAAGGCAGCTGACGAACCTTCTTTCGCGGTTACAGTCCCCGCAGCAATAGCTTCGGCATTTTCTGAATTAAACAATTCAACATAGGCGTTAAAACCTTCAACGAGCTCTTCATTGGTAACAGTATGGGGAGGGACCATAAGGCCCGTTCCTGAAATCGCAACATCAACCATCTTAAATATCCTAAACTCTTAAATACCGCTCGCCATTTTGTCGGTGAACTCGTTGAAGTAGTCTTGTTTAATCATCTCACGGACATCTTTTGGCGCACTATCACGCGCAATCATATCCTCGATTTTACTTACTATACCCTGAACGCCCTTTAAGCCCCGAGGTTTGTTGATAACGCCTTCCATGAACTCTCGCCCCAATCGATCCCATAGGCCGTTTAAAATACCAATCTGGTGGTTAAACTCAAGGGGGCGAAGTGCTTCCAAAACAGGGGGTTTGATATAAGCGAAATAAAACCTCATCTCCTCCACTTCACTATCAGTCCACTCCCCTACTTGAGCCAATAAATCAGGGCTACTACTGAGGATTTTTTCAAAATCATCTTCAAGAAGCTCTTTGATTTGGGCAATACGTGCTAACCATTTACGACCTTTCTTATTTTGAGCCGGAACTTCTTTTGTTGGCCACTTGCCAAGAGCCTTAATAATTTCAGGATCTTCGATAAAAATCAGACTTTTCCCGAGGGCAACAACCTTGGAGCTATGATCCAGTGACTCGGAAACAACTTTGATAAATTCCGGGGTCCATTGTAAAATGAGAGGAAATTCATCTGCTAAGCCAACCCGTAAAGCTCGCATAAAATGGACTGGATGACACTCAGCTAGAACAGCGAGATAAGCATCGTCTTTCTCCATAACCGGTTCGAGTCCCTCACGGAAACCGATACGCATTTCAGCTAAAGCTGCTGGATGGAATTTCGCTAAAGCTTTAAATCGCGGTAGCTGTGCAAGGTCAGCAACCCCATGACTGGCAATATAGGAAAGAACAGGCTTTGCCCCACGCATTCCTTTAACCATGGATTTTGCAGCAAAAACCAAATAGTGATTTCGGACTTGGACAATGGTTAAGCCTGTCGCGCCAACCTTAGCCCGAACTCCTTTGCCGCCTTCAAAAACAAGTAAATCTTCAGCTAGGGCTAAATCAAGAAAATAGAGCAATCCCTGGACAAGGGCGGGATTAGCTTCAATATCAACGATAGTTTTGCCTTTAAAAAAGCTGCTTTTCCGGCCTGGAATCAGAGCTTCTAAGCGCATTAGCAATGGCAGAATATATTCATCCATCACTTGATGAAGACGTTCACCCTGAGCCCGTTCTTGCCAAAACCCTTCAGGTATATGCCACCATTTTTTCCCAGCTGATGCCGGAATTTTAACCTTTGCCAGTTTCTTTTTCTTTGCCATACCTAGTCAGGTTCCCCTGTGGCCTTCCGACCATCCCCTCAATGCTTGCGCTAGTGTGTATATTAGTGCTTCTATCTTCCAATTTACAAGCGCTTGGTCAACATCCTATTAATGAATACCCTTAAAGAAAACCTCAAATTACCAGATGCCCCCGCCTTAATTAGTGGTGTGACGGAAACTATTTGGCTTTCACAAGATGGTGAAGTCGAGCATTTACCTTTTAGAGCGGCTGAGGGAAGGTTGCGCCAAGGAGCTTTCCCCATGGTATGTCATGCTAGGGCAACTTGGCGAAAGATCGGCAACAACTCGTTTCGGGGTTATGACTTACTTGAGCTTTTCGCCTTTGTCCGCCCGGCCGTATTTTGCGTTCCTACTCCCTCGGGGTTAGCTGAAAGCCTCAACCTTCCACACCCAATAGGCCCTGAAGAACAGGGGCTTTGTCTTTTTGACTGTGCGCATGCGCTTTTGACGGAACTCGCTAAAAAAGGGATTAACGAGTCTCATACGCTTCAAACTGCCTGGACCTTAAGTCAGGGGGGGTGGTCTTGGGGGCCTGCGGTGCTTTCAGCCCTTGGTGCCTCAGGAGACTCACCTCATTCACAGAACGTCATGAATGGGTTTAAACCATGGCTCAGAATGAAAGATTGGGGAGACTTTGCTCCTGAACCACCAGCAAGTCACGACCCAGTATCACCAGAAGAAGCAATCTCCAGACTTGAAGAACTGCTCGGAGAAAATGCCGAACAACGCCCCCAACAAGTAACTTATACCCAAGTGGTCGCTCAAGGGTTTGAGCCCCGTGAAAAAGAAGAAGAGCCTCGTTTGGTCATAGCCGAAGCCGGAACGGGCGTTGGTAAAACATTAGGTTATATCTCTCCTTCTAGTATCTGGGCTCAAAAAAACAAAGGGGCCGTATGGATCAGTACCTTCACCCGTAACCTTCAGCGCCAACTCAATGGGGAACTAGACAAGCTCTATCCCAATCGCGGCGAAAAAATGCACAAAGTTGTGGTGCGCAAAGGGCGTGAAAATTATCTTTGCCTGCTTAATCTTGAAGACGCCGTTAATCAGCTAAGCCCCAGCCAAGGCAACGCTATTGCCCTTGGATTGATGTCACGCTGGGCAGGAGCCACCCGTGACGGAGATATGATTGGCGGGGACTTCCCCGGATGGCTTGCTGATCTGATTGGTCGCACCATGACCATTGAAATGACCGACACCCGTGGTGAATGCATCTTCTCTGCCTGTAAACACTACAATAAATGTTTTATTGAAAAATCTGTGCGACGGGCAAAGCGAGCTGAAATCGTTGTCGCAAATCACGCACTTGTTCTTATTCAAGCTGCCATGGGTGATGACGATGAAGCGGCTCTTCCTACAAGGTATGTCTTTGACGAAGGTCATCATCTCTTTGGTGCAGCTGATTCTGCTTTTTCAGCGGACTTAACAGGATATGAAACCGCTGATTTACGTCGCTGGCTGCTTGGCCCAGAAGGGAACACGAGATCACGTGCAAGGGGTCTTAGGAAACGCATTGAAGACGTTATTCTAAGTGAAGAGGCTACCGATGCATTTGAAGAAGTTCTTCGGGCTGCCAGAGCCCTTCCCGCTCCTGCATGGGGACAACGCTTAGCTGGAGGAGCCCCTGCAGGAACCGCTGAGAATTTCCTCTCTCTTGTTCGGCAACAAGTTTATGCTCGGGAAAAAGATACACGCTCCCCCTATAGTTTAGAGGCAGAAGTAAAACCACCAATTCCAGGTTTGCCAGAAGCTGCGTTTGCACTTGAAAGCGACCTTGCACGACTGACCAAACCTGTGCTTCAACTTATCAAGGCTTTACAGGCTCAGTTAGATGATGAAGCCGATGAAATGGAAAGCCAATCTCGGCAACGGTTAAATTCTGTCAGCAGTAGTTTAGAGCGCCGGGCCTTAATGCCATTACGAGCCTGGCAAGCTATGCTGAACTCTCTTAAAGAAGAAACTCCGGAAGAGTTTGTCGATTGGTTAAGTGTCGAGCGCCGTGATGGTCGGGATGTGGATGTTGGTATGCATCGCCATTGGATCGACCCAACCATCCCCTTAGCCAAAGAAGTTTTCGCCCGCGCTCATGGTGTCGTTGTCACCTCTGCCACCCTTAAAGATGAAGAAGATGATAGCGAAGAAGCATGGGGAGTTGCCGCCCGCAGGACTGGCACAACTCACCTACCAAGCCCTTTGATAAAAAGCACGGTGAAGTCTCCTTTTGATTATCCAAACTGTACAAAAATTTTCGTTGTTACTGATTTAATGCGAAACAACTTGCAGCAAACGGCAGCAGCCTATCGAGAGCTGTTTGTAGCTTCTGGCGGAGGGGCTTTGGGCCTCTTCACGGCAATTAATCGTTTGCGAACTGTTTATGATCAAATCGCTCCGCCCCTTGAAGCCGCAGGAATTCCCCTTTTGGCCCAACATATAGATGCTTTAGATACCGGCACATTGACAGATATTTTCCGCGCTGAAGAGCATGCTTGCTTACTAGGAACCGATGCTGTGCGTGATGGGGTCGACGTACCGGGAAACTCATTGCGATTAATGGTCTTTGACCGAGTTCCCTGGCCCCGCCCTACTATCTTGCACAAAGCCCGCAAGCAAGTTAACGGTAAGAGCAAATACGATGAAATGCTCACCCGCTTAAAACTCAAGCAAGCTTTCGGACGCCTTATTCGCCGCGCTGATGATCGGGCCGTTTTTGTGATGCTTGATAAAGCCTTGCCAACGAGATTAACCACAGCTTTTCCCGAAGGTGTGGAAGTGCAGCGTTTAGGATTGGCTGAGGTCGTGAAAGCAACAGAAGAGTTCCTTAATTAGGGTCCCCGGCCATTCCTTCTTCAAAGAAAACATATCGCCCTCTGCCTTGGTCTTTTGCTTGGTAAAGAGCCCGGTCAGCATAGACCATAAGTTCATCTTCATCATTAGCATGGGTCGGGAAAAAGGCGACACCCACACTTGCTGATCCATTGAATTCATGGCCATCAATTGCGAGCGGTTGAGAGATCGTCTTGACGATCGTTTCAGCCACATGAGCCGCTCTCTCAGGAGAGATCAAATTGGTAATGATCACCGCGAATTCATCACCGCCAAGACGCGCAACAGTATCTGTCTCACGAACGGCCTGTTTAATTCGGCTTGCCATGGAGACCAGAAACTGATCACCCACATGGTGACCGAAGGTATCATTTACCTGTTTAAAATAGTCCAGATCCATTGCCATGAGAGAAAACCCGGTTCCAGAACGGCGGGAATTTATCATGGCTTGATTAAGGCGTTCTCTGAACAGAACCCTGTTAGGCAAATCAGTCAGGCTGTCATTAAAGGCCATATATTCAATTCGGGCTTCAGCATCTTTACGGTCGGTTATGTCTCGCCCTGTCATAATATAACGGTTATTTCCGTCGACTTGCATTCGGCAAATGCTAATTTCTAGATGGAAATTTCCTGATAGGGAATGCTTACCGATTGTTTCAAGGTGCAATCCACAATCATTAACCTTATCAATTGAGAATGCTTCACCATTGACCTTCCATGGCTCTCCCATAAGCACCTCAAGCCCCTTACCAAGCACATCGACAACCTGAAGGGAAAAAATGTCTTCTGCAGCAGGGTTAAGACTCTCAATTTTCCCCTGTGAATCTAGAGTAATAATAGCCTCCATCGCGTTATCAATAATCGCGCGGGTATTCATCTCACTGATCAAATAGTTATCAGCTAATACTTCCAAAGTTGCCGTTTGCTGACGCAGCAACTTATCTTCTTTTGCTTTAACACTACGGTCACGCACTTGAACTAAACAATGGTTTTCACCATCAGCCGAAAGGTGCCGAATAGTAACCGCTAAAATCATTGGCTCATTATCAGCGGTTTTAAAAGGAAACATACCATCGGTATCAGGGCTCGATAACTTAATTTCCCCTTTCTCCACCAAAATTTTTGTAATTGACGATAAGAGAGATGATTCTTTTAAACTTGGGAATATTTCATCTAAAGTTTTACCTTTGGCTTCTTCTTGAGAAATCAAAGATACATACGAGAGCCAGTCATTCCAAAAGACCACATGTGCCTCAGCATCAAGCACAATGGTTCCAGGTTCTCCTGAATTGAGAACAGCAGCTAACAGGGAAGCATTCGAGTTTTTCATATTATTATAGTTACTTTAGAAATATTGGTTGCAGGTTTCATATTAAGCTTTTTAAAAAATTTTACTACTCCCCAATTTTCACAAGTTAGTTAACTAAGGCTGATAAATAAGGGAACAAAACAGATAGTGTGATAACGGAAACAATGGTTGTTACGAGCGTCGCCGATGAGGACCGCTGGACATAAACGTCATAGCGTTGCGCCAAAACAAAAACGGTTGCTCCTAATGGCAAAGCCGCCATCAAAAGAGCAACTTCTCCCCATATACCTTTTATCTCAAAAACATAAACGATAAGAACCCAGCTGATTAACGGATGAATTAGTAGCTTAACAATCGTTAAAAAGCTGATTTCTCCGATCCCTTCTCGCAGGGGCTGCCCCGCAAGAAAAACCCCGATGCTAAACAAAGCACAAGGACCAGCCGCCGCCCCAAGAATATCACAAAATGAGGCAATTGAGTTAGGAAGGGACACTTCCATTACCGACAGGCTAATGCCAATCACGGGCGAAATTAAAACTGGATTGGTCGCGAGGGATTTAAAAACATCTTTGGCAATCCCCGCCCCACCAGCTTCAGAGCGCAAATCAACCTCGACAAGAACAATGATTAACCCACCAATAACAGCCGTATTGATGATCGTTGCAATAACAGCTGGGAGAACTGCAGCCTCCCCCAAGGCTACCATCACTAAGGGAATGCCCATATAGCCTGTATTGCCAAACATACCCGCCATACCTTGGAGGCTTCGTTCTGCAAGTCGCATTTTAGAAAAAGCAATTTTCCCTATCAGGAAGACAAGGCTAAAGGTGATCAGCATTCCATAGAGGTATGACTGGATGAAGGGCCAATTGAAAATTTCAGATGAATCTACACGAGAAAGAGTGACAAGAAACAGAGCTGGCATGGAGAAGTAATAAACAAATCCATTTAAGGCCTCGCTGCTGCCCTCACCTAAGATATTCCGCCGTCGTCCGATGTAGCCTGCGAATATAATTGCAAAGACTGGCAGGACCACATTAACAATGGCTTCCATAAAATTCTTTCTAAGTTAAATGCTTCTTTTGAAAACATTAACTTAGTTAGTTCTCATAAACAACAGGGCCGCCCAATAAGGACAGCCCTGTGTTCTTGATCTTTAAAGATCGAGTTTTGGAGAATGAGCCTAGAAGCCCATGCCGCCGCCACCCATGCCGCCCATGCCGCCCATGTCAGGCATTGCAGGCATACCGCCACCAGCTTTATCGTCTGCAACTTCACCAACCATTGCTTCGGTGGTGATTAGCAAAGAAGCAACAGAAGCTGCATCTTGAAGCGCGGTACGAACAACTTTAGTTGGATCGATTACGCCGTCTTTAAACATGTCTGCGTATTCTTCGGTTTGAGCATTGAAGCCGAAGTTAACATCGTCTTGCTCAAGCAATTTACCGGCAACAACGCCGCCATCAACGCCAGCGTTTTCTGCGATTTGCTTAACAGGAGCAGACAGCGCACGACGAACGATATCAACACCAACGCGTTGGTCATCGTTTTCAACGTCAACGTCGTCAAGAGATTTGGTTGAGTAAAGCAGAGCAACGCCACCACCAGCAACAATGCCTTCTTCAACAGCAGCGCGGGTCGCGTGCAGAGCATCATCAACGCGATCTTTGCGTTCTTTAACTTCGATTTCAGAACCACCGCCAACTTTGATGACAGCAACGCCGCCAGCAAGTTTAGCCAAACGTTCTTGAAGTTTTTCACGATCGTAATCGGAAGAGGTTTCTTCGATTTGGGCACGGATTTGGTTGCAACGTGCTTCGATGTCAGAACCTTCGCCAGCACCTTCAACAATGGTGGTGTCTTCTTTAGAGATGGTTACGCGTTTAGCGGTACCCAGCATATCCATGGTCACGTTTTCAAGTTTCAGACCGAGGTCTTCAGAGATAACGGTACCTTTGGTCAGGATAGCGATGTCTTCAAGCATAGCTTTACGACGGTCACCGAAACCAGGAGCTTTAACTGCAGCAATTTTAAGACCACCACGGAGCTTGTTAACAACCAAGGTAGCAAGAGCTTCGCCTTCGATGTCTTCAGCAAGAATGATCAGAGGACGGCTAGCTTGAACGGTAGCTTCAAGGATAGGAAGCATTGGCTGCAAAGAGGAAAGCTTTTTCTCATGGATGAGAATAAGTGGGTTTTCCATTTCGCAGATCATTTTTTCTGCATTGGTTACGAAGTAAGGTGAGGTGTAACCACGGTCAAACTGCATGCCTTCAACAACATCGAGTTCGGTGTCGAGGGATTTAGCTTCTTCAACAGTGATAACGCCTTCGTTGCCAACTTTTTCCATTGCTTGAGCAATGAAGTTACCAATTTCTTTTTCGCCGTTAGCGGAGATGGTGCCAACTTGAGCAACTTCGTCGTTGGTCGCAACTGGACGTGAGCGTTCTTTGAGACTTGCAATAACGGAGGTAACAGCAAGGTCCATGCCGCGTTTCAGATCCATTGGGTTCATGCCGGCAGCAACAGATTTATTGCCTTCGCGAACCAATGCTTGAGCTAGAACGGTAGCTGAAGTGGTGCCGTCACCAGCTTCGTCAGAAGTGCGGGAAGCAACTTCTTTAACCATTTGTGCGCCCATGTTTTCGAACTTATCTTTAAGTTCGATTTCTTTAGCAACAGAAACACCATCTTTGGTGATACGTGGTGCACCGAAAGATTTGTCGAGAATTACGTTACGGCCTTTAGGACCGAGGGTAACTTTTACAGCGTTTGCTAGGATATCGACGCCTTTGAGCATACGATCACGAGCATCAGCGCCAAATTTAACTTCTTTACCAGCCATTGTTTAATAACCTTATATGTCTGTATTGATGTTTGTGGATACGGGTTCGTCAGCCTTAGCCGAGAACGCCCATGATGTCGGACTCTTTCATGATCAGCAGGTCTTCACCATCGATCTTGATTTCCGTACCGGACCATTTACCGAAGAGAACTTTGTCACCAGCTTTAACGTCAAGAGCAATAAGCTTGCCGTCTTCACCACGTGCGCCTGCACCTACAGAAACAACTTCACCTTCAGAAGGTTTCTCTTTTGCAGCGTCTGGCAGAATAATGCCACCAGCGGTTTTCTCTTCTTCTTCGATGCGCTTGACGACAACACGGTCGTGGAGCGGTCTGAATGTCATATTGGCCTCCAAAATTACCTGATGGTCAGGGAATAAATAAAAATCTGTTAGCACTCTCAAGGAGTGAGTGCCAACGATCTAAGGTCATGGAACCAACCTGTCAACCTTTGGGCCTATTTTTTTTCTAATTTTTAGGACTTACCCCAGAAATACGGCCCTTTTTATTTATTCCCCAGGTGATATTTCAGTCTGGGCTGCCAACTCCGCCCGTCGTTTTTCATGCTTGTCTCGACGCTCCTCAAGGCGCTTGCGGGCATCAATCAAAGGGGGGCAACGCTGATCATCATGATAGATGTTTTGACAGTTGAGGCAGTAGATACATTCGTGGGCGTTGATTTGCCCGTCAGGATGAATGGCCTGTACCGGGCATTTTGTTTCACAGATATGGCAATCTACGCCACATTGATGGCGACGTTTGAGCCAGTCGAACATGTTGTTCTTCGCCGGGATCGCCAAAGCTGCCCCCAAGGGGCACAAATAACGGCAGAAAAACCGATGGATAAACAAACTGACAAACAAGAGTATCACGGCATAAAGAATAAAGGGCCATTCTCGGACAAACTTTAAAGTAATTGAGGTTTTAAAAGGTTCCACCTCGCTCACAGCCCCGGCCAGCCCTAACGGTCCAAGGGACAGGGCAAACAAAACCAGGAAGAGTACGTATTTAATAGAGGCCAGACGTTCATGAACGACAAAGGGAATAGGAATTTGTTTGATTCTGAAAATCACAGAAATTCTGTGCAACAATCCCTGCAAAGCACCAAAAGGACAAAGCCATCCGCAAAACACACCTCGCCCCCAAAACAACAGAGCAACCGCAACAAACCCCCATAGTAAGAAAATCAACGGCTCTAATAAGAAGAAGCCCCAGCTAAACCCGGTGAGCAGGGAGTTCACAAAAGTCACGATATTAATAACCGAGAGTTGGGCATTGGCGACCATACCAATAAAGCCAAAAGTCACAGCCAAGAAGACAGTCCGGACAATTCGGGAAAAACGACCATACTTGGTCAAGATATCTTGGAAGAATAGCATGGTTAAAAGCAGGGCCAGAATAACACAAAGAGTGACAATTTCAGGCAGCCGGTTTTCCCATGCCTGAAACCAGACAGGTTCTTCCCCATGGGGGAAAAATGGCCGCAAGGTGGCCGTAAGGAAGTCATCTCCCTTACGAGGCCCACTGATAAGCCAATCTGGGGTGTCATATATTAAAGGAAAAACGGCATGTGCCTTTTCTTGATCCTCAAAATCACGTTCGACCAACAATTCAATTCGCCAAGGCTCTGCCGGATCAAAAGCAGCTTCAGGCGGTAATACAAACAAGCTAACAGCCCTTAGGGAAGGGGCCTTGGCTATCGGTATTGCTTTGCGAATAGGACGGTGCATCTCCCGAGTTAGCCGGATGACCTTATCACCTTGCACCAATCTGATACGATCAAAGTATCCGGTGTTGCGATAGGTGTAACCACGAAAACCATAAAGCCCATGCCCGGCAACAAATAAAATACTGGACCCACGCGGCTCTTCATCAATGATTTTACTATAGCGCCCTAAGCCAAAAAGGTTCTGGCCAATTATAGCTGGATTAAACAGCCCGGTATAAAGCTCAATAAAGGGAGCCTTTCCGTCTTCTCCTTCATAGCCTCCTGTAATCCCAATGCTTTGTCGCAGCTTTGCATCGACTTGGGCATTGTTGAGCTTTATCTCACTCAAGCCACCTATATTAAGGAGGTCAAGCCAGCTTTTCTCTTCAAAGAAATCCATATCAAGTGCGGATGATTGGGTAATCTGGATTTCTGAGACAATACCATAGGTACGAGCAACCATCCGGGCTGATCGAAGAATGCTATCATTAAAGACGAGGGAAGTAATGCTGGCACCACTAATTCCGTCGAGGCCCAATTCGTCTTTATCAGGAGTACCAACCCGTACCCGATGCCCTATATCCATGCCCTTATACTGTCTGAGGAAAACACTAAGGTCGGATTCGGGGATACCCAATATGAGAATCGGCTCATGATGTTCGATTACTTTTGCCCCTGTGATAATCCCTTTCAGGTTGAGCCCCACCAAGGTTTCTACAGGTTTACCCGAGTACCCCACAGATTTGACTAATTCTGAAGTGAGAAACAGATAACCGACTTTTTCATTGCCTGAAAAAACGGGAGCGGCAGGAGGGTGGCCCTCAGAGCCACCTGCACTGTCAGCCGATGGGAAAACATCACGCCACACACCTTTTGCGAGTAATTCATCAAGGGAAGCCGCTCGCCCTTCAGAGCTAAGGGTCGCAAGCAAAATGACTAGGGTATACCCCATAATACCCTTAAATATAAAGGTTTTTAGAAGTATTGCACAAACTCTTAACACCCTAACCTCACTCCATAAAAAAATTTACTTCCTGAAACCCTACACTAATATGATGATTAATGGTACAACCGAAGATGTACTTAACAAAAGTCAAGGCGAGCGTAAAGTCCGCTACGTGATAACCAGATTACGCAATAGAAAATGGGCCTTCCAATCGAGGCTCTTACGGGTAGGGATTGCTCATTAAAAACCAACTTATTTTGGGGAGAGGAATCCACATGAATTTTAAGAGGAAACGTTTAGCTGTAGCAGCCGCTTTTAGCCTAGCTGCAGTCGCCATGGTATCAGGTCCTGCGGGGGGCGCAGAAAAGCCGGGTGCAGACAAATTGAAAAAACACGAGACATCCCCTTCAGGGCAATACCAACCTAACATTGGTGCCATGAAAGGCGTTGAGCAACCTGGTACCAAACCTGGCGTGCCAACAATGACTGAAGCAGAATATACTGAAGCAACAAAAATTTACTTTGAGCGTTGTGCTGGTTGTCACGGTGTGTTGCGCAAAGGCGCGACTGGCAAACCCCTCACGCCAGACATTACCCGTGAGCAAGGCCTTGAATACCTAGAGAACTTCATCGACTACGGTTCTCCAGCTGGCATGCCCAATTGGGGCACCTCAGGAACTCTGAACAAAAAGCAAGTCAACATGATGGCGCGTTACATCATGCAAGACCCAGCGTCTCCACCTGAGTGGGGCATGGCCGACATGAAAGCTTCTTGGAAGGTTCATGTTCCTGTAGACAAACGCCCAACCAAACAAATGAACAATTGGGATCTCCCCAACCTGTTCTCTGTTACCCTCCGTGACAGCGGCGAAATTGCTTTGATCGATGGCGGCACCTATAAAATCCGTCAAATCATCAAAACAGGTTATGCTGTTCACATCTCCCGTATGTCTGCTTCAGGTCGTTACCTGATGGTGACGGGTCGTGACGCTAAAGTTAACCTCATTGATTTGTGGATGAACCCTCCTACCGTTGTTGCTGAAATCAACACAGGTATGGAAGCTCGTTCAGTTGAAAGCTCTAAAATGAAGGGTTGGGAAGATAAGTATGCCATTTCCGGCACCTACTGGCCTCCTCAATTTGTCATTATGGATGGTAAAACTCTTGAGCCTCTGAAAATTGTCAGCACCCGGGGAATGGTTGTTGGGACTCAAGAATATCACCCAGAACCACGGGTTGCAGCGATCCTGTCTTCCCACTTCTACCCAGAATTCTTGGTGAACGTCAAAGAGACTGGCAAGGTCTTGATGGTCGATTACTCTGATCTGAAAAACATGACCATCAAAACCATTGATGCTGCACCATTCCTGCATGATGGCGGTCTAGATTCATCTGGTCGTTACTTCATGGACGCAGCGAACGCTTCTAACAAGATTGCAGTTATCGATCTTAAAGATCGTAAACTGACGGCTCTCATCGAAGTTGGCACCACCCCTCACCCAGGTCGTGGCGCAAACATCATGCATCCTAAGTTTGGTCCTGTATGGGCAACCAGCCACTTGGGAGATGAAACCATTTCTCTGATCGGTACCGATCCTAAAGGTCATCCGAAAAGTGCTTGGAAAGTGGTTCAAACCCTTGAAGGTCAAGGCGGCGGTTCACTGTTCGTCAAAACCCACCCTAAATCTACCAACCTTTGGGTAGACACTCCGTTGAACCCTGATGAAGAAGCTTCAACTTCTGTTGCCGTCTTTGATGTCAACAACTTGGACAAAGGCTACAAAGTCATTCCAATTGGTGAATTATCAGGAATTTCTGAAGGTGCCCGCCGTGTTGTGCAGGGTGAGTACAATAAGGCAGGAACAGAGATTTGGTTCTCCGTTTGGAACGGTGTTAAGCAAACATCTGCAATCGTTGTGATCGACGATAAAACTCTGAAGGTTAAAAAGGTTATTAAGGACAAACGTCTCGTAACCCCAACCGGCAAGTTCAACGTCTACAACACCCAAAAAGACATCTACTAATTATCTCTTTCGATTAGTCACTAACAGTATCAAGGCGGCCCACAAAACTGGGCCGCCTTTTTTATTTTTACTCAATCCCGCCCAAGAATTTTTTTTAGAAGCCCGGCTAACATCCGCGATCAAACTACTAAGGTGTTTAGGAGTTTCTCAAGCTGGTGGACATCATAAGTTGGAAGTAGGTTGTTTTATTGATTATTATTTGAAATTTCTATTTCCATATTTTTCCTTTTAAGCTCATATGTATAGCTTCCGTTATAAGATGGGCAGCAATGAGCATCATCTTTTGTATATAATCTAAACTTTCCTGTTATTCCGTTATGGTATCCATCAATAGTCGTGGTTGTTTCTAAATAACTGCGGGTTATTTCTTTCAGATTCTTGGTTATCTCTCTACGGCGATTATATTCAGATTGAATAACCGTGATTACTTCTGCCATCAAATCGGACTTACTTGCGCCATTTGAATAAATGATTTTTGCGTAAGTTTGCGTACCACCATTATGCCCTGTGCAATTTTTTCCTTGAAAGAATAATAAGAGGTCTTTTTCGTTGTCATCATTAAAATCAGAGCGAACTGCTTTAATTTCCTTATCATCAACAGGCAATCCATCCATTTGATCGGGATTGCCGTCTCTCCATTTCTTATGGGCTAACGAACCTAAACGTTCATAATCACAAAGACTTCCGATTTTCTTACCTTTTAATAATTCTTGCTTCCATTTTTCAATTTCAGTCTTAACCTGATCAACTTGAGTTGTTAGAATATCATTTTTGTTGTTTTCTTGTTTCGTCCCTTGCGTACAGGCACCTAAAGCAATTAAGAACATTATACATGGAACTAGAAATTCCATCTTTTGGTTCACCATACTTTTTTCCTTACGTATTTAAATAATGACATCGACTCGTCATTTTGAACGACTAGCCAGATACACATTAAGGCAATCACACTTTCTGGACCGCCTTTTTCGTTTTACAGAAATTTCATTTAAGAATATTTGCAGCACGCCTTAAAAGGGCTATTAATACGTACCATTCTATTTGTTACGGTTTTTTCAAGGCACCCATGGCAGGATTTCGCAATCTCTTTCGGCTTTTTTTAGAAGCCCTGCGCGATCTATTGCCGATTATCTTGGTTATTACCTTTTTTCAGGTCATCGTTCTTAAGCAATCCTTCCCAAATCTCGGAGATACCCTTGCTGGATTAATCTTTGTAGTGGTTGGGTTAACCTTATTCGTACAAGGTTTGGAATTGGGATTGTTCCCAATCGGCAATGCTTTAGCCAATGCTCTTGCCCACAAAGGTAGTCTTTGGATTTTGTTTGGTTTTGCCTTTGCCTTAGGCTTTGGCACCACCGTAGCTGAACCCGCTCTTATTGCGGTGACTGCTGAAGCTGCAACTGTGGCTGCTGGTGGAGGACATATTGAAAACACCGATGTCGCAAAGGGCTCTTATGCAAATTATTTACGCTATACGGTCGCCGTATCTGTAGGCACTGCTTTGGTCCTGGGTGTCTTTCGCATTCTTAAAGGCTGGCCGATTCAGTTTTTCATTATTGGGGGGTATATTCTGGTGGTTATTATCACCGCTTTTGCTCCACAAGAAATTATTGGCATCGCTTATGATTCAGGCGGTGTGACGACTTCAACCATTACCGTTCCTTTAGTAACTGCCCTCGGGGTTGGCCTTGCCTCTATGATCCGGGGACGTAACCCGATGATCGATGGTTTTGGCCTCATTGCCTTTGCCAGCCTAACGCCCATGATTTTTGTTCTCCTCTTTGGCATTGTGATGGGATAGAGCAATCATGGACGCCATACTTCACCTACTCTCATCTACGGCGAGTACTGCCTACCAAACAATTTTCGATGTGCTGCCTATTGTGGCGGTTTTATTTGGCTTCCAGTATCTGGTGGTTCGCAAGAAACTCCCCAACCTTCGCAATATCGTTATTGGCTTTATCTACGTGCTGGCTGGGTTGACCCTCTTCTTGGTTGGCCTTGAAGCCGCCTTGTTCCCCTTAGGTAAAACCATGGCAGCTCAGCTCACTGACCCAGAATTTCTAGGGGCCGTTGAAAAAGGGGGAGTGCTCACCTGGATTGACTATGGCTGGGTTTATACCTTTGCCGCCGCCATTGGCTTTTCAACCACCATTGCTGAGCCTTCCCTAATTGCTGTAGCCTTAAAAGCCGAAGAAATCAGTGGGGGGTCAATCAACTCATTTGGGTTGCGTATTGCTGTCGCCATTGGTGTCGCGGCAGGTGTGAGCTTAGGGTCATTCAGAATTGTTACCGGAACCCCCCTCCCGATTTATATTATCGTTGGTTATATCATCGTCATTTTACAGACGCTTAGAGCCTCCAAAACAATCATTCCACTTGCCTATGATTCAGGTGGGGTCACAACATCTACGGTGACAGTTCCTGTCGTCGCAGCTTTAGGTCTGGGGCTTGCCTCGACCATTGAAGGAAGAAGCCCCTTGCTTGACGGGTTTGGCCTGATTGCATTTGCTAGCCTATTTCCAATTATGTCAGTGATGGGATATGCCTCCTTAACAGGGTGGCAAAAAAAGAGAACCGAGCGTAAAAAAGCGTTAAAAGAACAGAAGGATTCAGTATCATGAATTTTAAATTGGTTATGGCACTTGTCAGCATCGATAAAACAGACGTGATAATTGAGGCGGCAAGAGAAGCGGGGGCGACTGGGGCCACAACAATCTCCAGCGTTAGGGGTGAAGGATTAAAACCAGAAAAAACTTTTCTTGGCCTGGACCTCACCGGTCAAAGAGACGTTGTTCTTTTCATTGTTGCCGCTGAAAAATCTCGTTGTATTCTTGAAGCTATTGGTGCGGCTGGAAATTTCGATTCAGAGCCTGGCGCGGGTGTCGCCCTTGAGATCAACATTGAAGATGCTGTCGGCATGGGAACCCAACTACCAACAATACTTGAAGAGATAGAGGACGAGGTATGAGTGATAGGGCATTCACAAAAGTAAGTGAGGTAATGACAGCAACAGTTCAATCCATTGCTCGTACCGCCACTGTCGCCGAGGCGGTAGCCGCCATGAAAGAGCACCAGGTTAGTTCTCTTGCAGTTGAACGCCGAGGGCCTGATGACGAGTTCGGCGTTATTACTGTTTCCGATATCGCCCAGGCTATTGTCAAATATGACAAGCCTCTTGAGCGGGTTAATGTGTATGAAGTGATGTCTAAGCCAGTTCTGACAGTTCCTGCTGACATGAACATCAAATATGCAATTCGCTTGCTTGTGAAGTTTGGTCCATCAAGGGCTGTGGTTGTTGATCAAGAAAGAGCACCTGTAGGGATTGTTACCTTACGGGACATGGTCCTTGGGACATGACCCAAAAACCATTGGAAGCTGACAACCCTTTTGAAGCTGCTGCCTCAATCATTTCAAAGGGGCAT
>JAPHRK010000007.1 GCA_026196105.1 Rhodospirillales bacterium
GGAGCATATGTCGCTTGGTGTGCCAAGCTTCCAGATACCAGGACAAGTGGTTGGTCTGGTAGTCCTTCTATTACCACAGGAGTTACTGAAAAGTATAACGCCACCCTAGGCATGAGCATTGTCAAATACACAGGCAATGGGACTGCTGGTGCGACTATTCCTCATAGCTTGGGCAAGAAGCCCTTTATGATGATTATCAAGAGGCTTGATGTGGCTAATGATTGGCGTGTTTATCACGAAGCGGTGGGGGCTACCAAGCAAGGACAGTTAAATAGTACTAATGCTTTTGCTACAGGCACAGCTTATTACAATGATACTGAGCCAACTAGCCAACTAATCACACTTGGCTCTAATGACGGGCAAAACGCAAGCAGTGGTGAATACATAGCTTACATCTTCTGCGAAACCGACTTCTGTAAACCTATTGAATATACAGGTAACGGTAATGCAGACGGGCCTTTTGTTAATCTAGGTGTTAAGCCTGAGTTTATATTGCAGAAAAAAACGTCTGGCACGGCAGACTGGAACATTGTTGATAGCTCACGTGATCCTTTCAATCCTGTAGGTCAACGACTACTCGCCAATTCATCTTCTGCGGAAGACTTATCATATGATCCTTTCGATTTCGTATCAACGGGGCTGAAATTAAGAGATGCAGCAGGATCATGGAACACTAACGGCGATACATATATAGGTCTCGCCATTGGTCGCCCAACTCAAGCAGCAAAAGGAAATTAAATGACCCTCATTTATCATGATACTCAATCCGGTGTGACCCTTAAGGAGCGCGGCGGAAAAATTGTTTTACCTTCGGGTAAAACTGTTCTCTGCAAGGGGGCAAAACCTAATCCTGAGCTTCGGCTATATCGATACATAGAAGAAGGGCCTAAGCGCCCTCAACCTGGAAAGAGGATTGAGCAAGCTATCTCTCTTGATGGCGAGAATTACACCATCACCAGGACAGAAGTTGACGATCCCAACTTCGACCTTGATAGCTTCAAAGCGCAACGGGTCGCCGCCATTAAGCAAGAGGCCGGTGATGTTATCCTGCGGCAATTCCCAGACTGGAAACAGCGTAACATGAACATGCGGGCCACAGAATTGCAGGAAATTCGCCTTGATGGTGTTGCCCTGACAGCAGGTGAGCAGGCCGAAAGTAATGCACTTAAGCTGGCGGCTCAGTGGATTAAATCTATTCGAGCGGCTTCTGGTGTGATGGAGGATGAAATCAAAGCTCTGACAACGGCTGCGGAAGTTTCCATCTATCACGCTGTTTGGCCTGAATTGACCCTTAGTTGATTACAACGGGGGCTGGGGTGCTGTAACACCCCAAACCGAGAGTTAGGACCTCTCACAGAATAAATCTGATCCCGTCTGCCACTAGCGGCGGGATAAATGTGGAATCAAATTTTCATGGAGTCCATACGTTGTGGTAGCTGTAATAAATTGCTGGCTAAAGCCAACGCAATTGAGTTAGAAATTAAGTGCCCTAAGTGCAAAACAATTAATCACCAGAAGGTCATAGAACCTCAAGCCCCGAGCGCCACAGAGCGTCCTCCTTTAAGGGGTAAATCAAATGACAAAGAAGATATCAAAACCCGGACAACTAGCTGAAGATTTTTTCTATCGGCCCTTCACGACTTTGGATGCAACTTCCAAATGGTGGCAAGATCGCAAGAATAAATGGTTGGGAATCGGCTTCAGAAGTGATCGAGGCCGACGCCCTTCTATGAAATCTATGGGTTCGGCTTTCCGAGTTCGAGAAACCCAACAAAAAACCAAAAGTACGACTATTCCTGCTTGGTCGGAAACCAGCATCTTTGATCCGGTGTTAGCTGAAATTCTCTATCGCTGGTTTGTTCCAGCTGGAGGCGCGGTTTTTGATCCTTTCTGTGGCGGATCAGTGCGAGGTATCGTCGCCTCAATGCTCGACCTTCACTATACGGGGCTTGATATCCGACCAGAACAGGTAAGAGAAAACCAAAAACAAGCAAAAAAAATATTATTGCCGGATATGCCTAAACCCATCTGGAAGGTTGGCGATGCCTGTGGAAAATCTCTCTATCGGATTCATCGTGGTCAATCAGATTTTATTTTTTCCTGCCCGCCTTATGGCGATTTAGAAGTCTACTCCAAAAGGAAAGAAGATATATCCAACATGCCTTGGGATACCTTCGTTGGCGCTCTCACCCACTCAATTAAACAAGCCTGCACCCAGTTGAAGAATAACCGCTTTGCCGTGTTTGTCGTTTCTGATTTCCGCGATAAAAACGGAATGTACCGAGGATTTCCCGATATTGTCCGCCAGGCTTTCAATCAGGCTGGACTTAAAAACTATGGTGAACTAGTGCTGCTAAATGCCTTGGGCACCCTCCCTGTTAGGACAAGAGGCGCATTTGAGAAGTCGCGTAAGATCGGTCGCGCTCACCAAAATGTTCTCTTGTTTGTTAAGGGTGACCCAGCGAAAGCAATCGCCGATCTGGGAGACGTACAATGCAGCGACCCATTATTGAAGATCATGCCGGAATCATCGTAGTTCGTGACGATCTGCTACCCGGAGGAACCAAATCACGGTTTATCCTCCCTTTCCTTAAATCAACAAACAGTGACGAGGTGGTTTACGCCACCCCGCCTGAAGGAGGCGCACAAGTTGCTCTGGCTATGTGTGCTTATCAAGCCGGAAAACAGGCAACGCTCTTTGTAGCAGGACGGCAAGAGTGCACCGAGTACACCCAACGAGCCGAGGACTTTGGTGCCAAAATCATTGAGGTGCGCCCTGGTTGGTTTTCCTGCGTCCAGGCCAAAGCTAAGGCCTACGCCGAGGAAAGGGGCGCTTTCCTTCTTCCCTTTGGTCTCGACATGCCCATGGCTATAAACACTATAGCCGATCAAGCCGCCTTGATTGATTATAACCCTGAAGAGATATGGTGCGCCGCTGGTTCCGGCACCTTGTCTAAGGCCCTTCAGCAAACATGGCCCCAAGCCCGTTTAAGAGCTGTTCAAGTAGGCAAACCCGTCGCCCTGGCAAGTTATGTCGCCCCTTTACCCTTTAGCCGCCCCAGCAAAGCAATAACGCCTTTCCCATCTAATCCGTTCTATGATGCCAAAGCTTGGGAAATTTGCGAGAGGGAGAGCAATGGGAAGGTTTTGTTCTGGAATGTGGCGGGTTAATTGGCATTTAAACAGGCATTGAAAAAAAACAAAAACCGCTAAACTTCTGCTCCAGTTTTAAGTGTCGCACACTCCAAAACCAAATGACGCGCTACAATGGTTCTTGTCCTGCCCTCCTGACAATTAAAAAGGCCCCTAGCTTTCACTAGGGACCTTTTTAATTGGTAGCCGAGGACGGACTTGAACCGCCGACACGCGGATTATGATTCCGCTGCTCTAACCAACTGAGCTACTCGGCCTTAAGTCATCATGCTTTGATTAAAAGCGTGATGGAGACAGGCGTATACGGCTTTCAGGGGGGGGATGTCAAGCGTCAATCAGGGGAGAATATCAGGTTTCTTCTTTGGCAATCCAGCCACCACCGAGAACCCGGTCGTCGTCGTAGAAGACACAAGCTTGTCCAGGGGCAATCCCGACATGAGGTTGTTTGAATTCAACACGGGCTTTACCCTGCTCTTCCCCATAAACCACCGCATCTACAGGGGGTTGGAGGGAACGAACTTTGACCTGGAGGGTCACGCCAGTTTCAGGCAGGCTCTCCCCTGCCCCAATCCAATTGACATCATGAAGGGTCAGTCCGGGGCGCTCTAAAGCTTCTTTGGAACCCACAATTACCTGATTATTTTTGGCATCAATACGAATCACATAGAGGATGGGACCGCCACCGATTCCGAGGCCACGGCGTTGACCAACTGTGTAATGCACAATGCCTTTGTGTTGCCCAAGCACTTCGCCTTCCAGATTAACAATATCACCGGTTTTAAAGGCACTGGGACGCAGTTTGGACACCACATCGGCGTAGGAGCCATCAGGAACAAAACAGATGTCCTGGCTATCAGGTTTCGACGCCACAGGAAGGCCGTGTTTTTTGGCTAATACCCTGGTTTCATCTTTAGTCATTTCCCCTAAAGGAAAACGCAGAAAATCAAGCTGCTCTTGAGTAGTGGTAAAGAGGAAATAGCTTTGGTCGCGACCATGATCCGCGCCTCGATAAAGTTCAGCCCCGTTGCTTCCCATCTTCCAGCCGACATAATGGCCAGTCACCAGTAAATCGGCTTCAAGTTGTTTGGCGCGCTCTAACAGGTCGCGGAACTTAACGGTTTGATTGCAGCGCACACAAGGGATCGGGGTTTCGCCTGCCACATAAGAGTCAGCGAAGTCTTCAATCACATCTTGCTTAAAAATCTCTTCAAAATCTAAAACATAATGGGGGATGCCAATAGCTTCTGCAACCCGTCGTGCATCGCGGATATCCTGACCAGCGCAACAGGCCCCTGGTTTAGAAACCGCTTCGCCATGGTCATAAAGCTGCAGCGTCACCCCAATAACATCATAGCCCTCTTCTTTGAGCAGAGCCGCAGTCACTGAGCTATCTACGCCACCAGACATAGCAACCACAACCCGTGTGTCTTCGGGGTTTTTATCAAGAAGTAAGGAGTTCATGTGCGCAATATAGGTAGAGAATCTCCGGGAGCAAGCTTATTTGGTCTCTAAGAAACCACTCCGAAGATAGAGAATAACCTGCCAGATACCTTCTTTGTCCAGTGTATGATTAAAGCTTGGCATATCCGTATCGAACTGGTGTCCGCCTTCACGGATTGACCAGAACATGAAAGGATCAGTCGATGAGGGCATGTGAAGGGTATAGGCCAATGGCGCAGGTGGTGGATCGATCATAGCCCCATCTGGGCCATCACCAAGCCCGGTAGGGCCATGGCACCGAAGGCATTGTTCGTTATAGAGAGCATGCCCTTTTTTGAGATTATCTTCGGTAGGTTGGAGAGGATTTTTATGTTCCCAATATTTTTTAGGAACCCCATGCATATCTCCCGCAGCTTGGGTCATGCCAATGCTGGTTAACGCAAACGCTGCGACAATCGCCGCTCCCCCCCACTTAATCATCGTTTTTAATCCCGTTCGTCGAGCCAAGCCATTTGAATGGCTTCGAGCACTTTCTCATTTGATTTTTTTGGATCATCTTCAAAATCTGGCAAATCTTGAACCATCTGCCACAACTCAGTAAATCGAAGTTGAAGGATTTCTACATCCGGATGAGCATCTTCTAGCTCAATAGCAATGTCATGAATGTCAGTCCAGCGGTATCCCATAATTACTTATCCACGGCCATATTGCGAGTTGCTTCAGGCAAAGTCACGACCAAGCCGTCCAACTCATCAGTCATTTCAATTTGGCAGCCCAACCGCGAGGTATGGGTTAGAGCAAAGGCGAGATCGAGCATGTCTTCTTCGTCTTCGGTAGGTTCTTCCAACTTATCAAACCAGTCGTCATCAATCACAACATGACAGGTCGAGCAGGCTAACGAACCCTCACATGCCCCTTCCAGGTCGATATGATTTTTGTGGGCGATCTCTAGAACATTCACACCGTTCTCGGCTTCCACTTCTTTGCGTTCACCATTTGAGAGAACGAAAGTCATTTTAGGCATTGCAGTAACTCCAATTGGTTTTCCGTTAACCAGAAACCTTATTCTCTAAATTATCAACATTAACACCGCGAAGGGCAGAACGAATTCCCCGGTCCATTCGCCGCTCGGCAAAGACCTGGGTAGCTTGGTCAAGCACTTCAACACCGCCATCAATATCGGGGCGTTCGGTTCCGGCAATCGCCGTTTTCAGCTTTTCAATTGCAACATCAATTTCACCGCGTTCTTCATCATTGAGCAAGTCACCATCAACTTGAAGGGCCGCTTCAACGGCGAGAAGAACCCGATTAGCTTCAACCCGAGATTCTGCGAGCAAACGGTCCGTAATGTCATCCTGAGCATGAACCATGCTTTCCCGCAGCATATGAGCCATTTCATCTTCCGTTAGACCATAAGAAGGCTTCACTTCGACTTGTTGCTCTATTCCGGTGGTTTCTTCACCGGCAGAAACTGTTAGCAAACCATCCGCATCGACAGAGAAGGTCACCCGAATGTGGGCTGCACCGGCTGTCATGGGCGGAATACCTCTAAGGGTAAACTTAGCTAATGATCGGCACTGATCCACCATTTCTCGTTCACCTTGCAGGACTTGGATAGCCATAGCGGTTTGACCGTCTTGGTAGGTGGTGAACTCTTGCGCTTTGGCAACAGGAATTGGCGTATTGCGGTGGATGATTTTTTCAACCATGCCGCCCATGGTCTCAATGCCCAAGCTCAGAGGCGTGACATCAAGCAACAATGTGTTTGAGCCGACAGTCAGAGCTTCGGCCTGCAATGCAGCACCAACGGCAACCACTTGGTCAGGGTTAATGTCAGCAAGGGGTTTAGTGCCAAAGAACTCTTCAACCTTTTTGCGCACCAACGGCACTCGAGTAGAGCCACCAACAAGCACAACGCCTTTGATTTCATCACGGGAGATCCCGGCATCATCAAGAACATTTCGGCAAATTTTAATGGTACGGTCCACATGCTCTTCAATGAGGGACTCAAAGGTTACTTTATCCAGGCTATGGCTGGTTTGCTTACCATCAGCCTCAAGCATCCACACACCGTCTTCACGACTGGTGAGGCATTCTTTAGCAATTCGACCCGTCATCAAAGCGACTTTAACTTCACTGCTGGAAATATTGGACTCGCCGAGCCCTTTAACACGTTCAGCGAGGAAATGCTCAGCAATAGCATGGTCGAAGTCATCACCACCAAGAGCAGCATCGCCCCCTGTGGAGCGGACTTGAAAAACGCCTTTTTGCATACGCAGAACAGAGATATCAAAGGTTCCACCGCCAAGGTCATAGACAGCAAACACACCTTCAGCGCCTTTATCTAAACCATATGCAAGGGCAGCAGCCGTTGGTTCGTTGACCAAGCGCAGAACTTCTAACCCAGCGAGCTTAGCCGCATCTTTGGTGGCTGTACGAGCGGCATCATCAAAGTAAGCCGGAACGGTTACAACAGCCTTATTAACCTTCTTGCCCAATAAATCTTCAGCACGCTCTTTCAAAGCGCCAAGAATATCGCCAGAAACATCAACAGGCGTCTTGATATGGTTACCGACTTTGAGACGAACCATACCTGTCTCCCCTTCTTCCTGGGGAACCAGATCAAAGGGAAGGACACCGCCTAAAGACTTCACATCTTCAGGGCCACGGCCCATCAAGCGCTTAATAGAACTAACCACGGTTTCGGGGCGGTCCAGCAAAAATTGCTTTGCAATCCCACCTACAAAGGGTGAGCCATCAGGGGCGTAGGCGACAACAGAAGGCACAAGGCTTTCCCCGTTATCGTCCTTGAGGACTTCAGCTTTCTCGTCGGTACTAGTGGCAATAACAGAGTTTGTGGTGCCAAGGTCAATGCCAATCGCCGCAGTGGTGCTTTCGGTCACAACATCGTCTTGAGCGGCTCCAGGTTCGGTTATTTGGAGCAACTGTACGGAAATTTCTTCACTCATGATAATTCTTTATACGCTCATTAATTTGACCCGACGGGCCTTGGTTTCGTCGACGAGTTTTTGGAGGTATTTAAGACGGGTGGTTAAGCGGCAAGCTTCCCCATAATTGTGGAGATCAAAAGCGTCGGCAAGGTCTTCGATACATATTTTAATATCATCAAAAGCCCTTTGGCCTACAGACATCACTTCGTCAGCGGTTTCAGCTTCTAAAAGTGCCTCCCGCATCTCCATGGCTTCCATCAGCAATTCCTGATCATTCACCAGGTTACAGCCTTCAGGGAGAACTTCCGTCCCGAAGAGATGAACCATATAGTCAGCCCGTCGCTGCGGATCCTTAAGGGTTTCATAGGCATCATTAAGACTGATAGCTTGCTGCTGAGACAGTGCTTTCTCAGCTCCCCCTTTGGCAACAAACCGATCGGGGTGAAGCATACGTTGCAGCTCGAAATACTTAAGATCTAGCTCAGACTCATCAATCCGATAAACTACTGGAAGGCCAAAACGCACGAAATGGTTTATCTGCCCCGGCGATTGAACAGCTTCACAGGTTCCACAAAAGGGATTCCCTTCATTGACGGGTCCTTTGCAAGACCAGCAGGGAATTAATGCCGTTGCTTCAGCATTTTCCGCTTTTATTTCGCTATCAATACTCATCTACTACACCCTCAAGGTCTTAACTCTAGACGTGGAATGATTCACCACAGCCACAGCGGCCTTTTTCATTGGGATTGTTGAAAACGAAGCCGTTTGCCATCTTTTCAACAACGAAATCCATCTCGGTACCAAGGATAAACATGGACGCCTTAGGGTCGATAAATACCGTTACCCCTTTGTCGGTGACCATTTCATCGAATTCGCCTTTTTCATCAGCGTATTCAATAGTGTACGACATACCAGAGCAGCCTTTGGTGCGAACACCGATACGGATTCCAGCAGATGGTTTGCCGCGTTTATCAAGTAATTTTTTGACTTGAAGTGCGGCAGTATCCGTAATGCTCATTGGCGCAGGACGTGGTTGCATCATAAATCTCCTATCTCTTATCTCTTAACTAGTCCCACTTGACTTCCTCTCAAGCTATTCCCTGCAAGAAACTTCCCTTATTGAAGAAGGGGCTTATTCAGCCGCCTTCTTACCCCGTTTGGTTTTGTAATCCGTGATCGCTGCTTTAATGGCGTCTTCTGCCAAAACGGAACAGTGAATCTTTACCGGAGGCAAAGCCAACTCGTCTGCAATGTGGGTATTCTTGATCTCACCGGCTTCGTCAAGGGTCTTCCCCTTTACCCATTCAGTTACCAGTGAGCTTGAAGCAATCGCTGAACCGCAACCAAAGGTCTTGAATTTAGCATCTTCAATGATGCCATCTTCAGTTACTTTGATTTGCAGTTTCATCACATCGCCACAAGCTGGAGCACCCACAAGACCGGTGCCAACGTCTTCGCTGCCTTTTTCCATTGCGCCAACGTTGCGAGGGTTTTCGTAATGATCAACTAGTTTATCGCTATATGCCATTTCTACGGTGTCCTTATTATTCCCGTTAAATCTTTATATGTTCCACCCACTATTTTCTTAGTGTTCCGCCCATTCAATGGATTTTATATCGATGCCTTCTTGGGCCATTTCCCAAAGAGGGCTTAATTCTCTTAACCGTGTTACTTCTGCAATAATACGGTCGGCTGCATAGGTCACTTCTTCTTCTGTTGTGAAACGACCAATGCCGATGCGCAAGCTGGTGTGTGCCAGCTCTTCTTCAACTCCCAAAGCTCTCAAAACGTATGAGGGCTCCAATGAAGCAGATGTACAAGCTGAGCCAGAAGAAACGCACAAATCTTTAATACCCATCATCAAGCCTTCGCCTTCAACGTAAGCAAAGCTGATATTGAGATTACCAGGCACTCGGTTTTCAAAGTCACCATTGAGGTAAGTTTCTTTCAAACCGCAGGTAATTTTGTCATAAAATTTATCACGCAGCATACGCAGACGTTCGGTTTCAGCACCCAACTCTTTTTCAGCCAGTTCACAAGCTTCGCCTAAGCCAACACAAAGAGGGGTAGGAAGCGTACCAGAACGCATACCACGCTCTTGTCCACCACCGTTAATGGAGGCATGAAGTCTGACCCGAGGACGTTTGCGGACAAATAAAGCACCAATCCCCATAGGGGCATAAAGCTTATGTCCAGAAATACTCATCAAATCAATATTCATCTCATTAACATCAAGAGGAATTTTGCCTGCAGCTTGTGCCGCGTCAGTATGGAAGAAAATCTTACGAGCGCGACACATGGCCCCAATTTCTTTAATCGGTTGGATCACGCCAATTTCATTGTTCACTGCCATGATAGAAACCATCAAGGTTTTATCGGTCATGGCTTCTTCAAGTTGCTTGAGATCAATCAGACCATTTTCCTGGACTGACAAGTAGGTTACGTCGAACCCTTCCTGTTCCAGGTGGCGGCAAGTATCCAGAACACATTTATGTTCGGTTACCACGGTAATGATATGGTTTTTCTTCTCTTTATAGAAGCTAGCCACACCTTTAAGCGCCAGATTGTTAGACTCCGTCGCTCCAGAGGTAATGATAATTTCCTTAGGATCAGCCCCAATCAGACTAGCGATTTGCGCGCGGGCTTTTTCAACGGCCTCTTCAGCTTCCCAACCATAAGCATGGCTGCTGGAATGCGGATTACCGAACTTTTCACTGAAGTAAGGCAGCATCGCCTCAACAACGCGGGGGTCCGCCGGTGTGGTTGCCTGATAATCAAGATAGATTGGCATTTCGCGCTTTTTAAGTGTTACCGTGTTAGGCATTAGTCACATATCCTTTTCTTAAGCTGCCGAAACAGCCCTTTGTTCAGAAACGTTAAGCCGTCCGTAAAGACCGCTCCACGTCTTAATGAATTTATCCACGTCGGCCTCGGTATTCCCCCGTCCGAAGCTTACTCGAATAGCTGTCTCTGCTTCCTCTTTTGCTACCCCCATTGCCTTAAGCACATGGGAACTTTGCACCTTTCCTGATGAACAGGCCGATCCGGCGCTGATCATTATTCCGGCCAAATCAAAGGCCATAACTTGTGTTTCGTTCAACACACCCGGCATCGTAAAGCAACTTGTATTTGGTAAGCGTTCAGCGCCTTTACCGAAAATTTTTACTGTAGCATCTAGCTGATTAATGCGGCTTTCTAGACCATCCCGAAGAGCTTTAATTTCTTCTAGTTGACTTAAGTTGGAAGCCAATGCTTCTGCTGCAATACCAAACCCAACAATTCCACTTAAATTCTCTGTTCCGGCCCGGTTTCCACGCTCTTGGCCACCACCACGAAGCAATGGATTCAACTGAAGATCACCATTATAGCGCACCAAAGCACCAACCCCTTGGGGGCCACCAATCTTGTGAGCCGAAATGCTGGCTAAATCCACACCCCAAGCTTTTAGATTCAAGGTAACTTTACCAAGAGCTTGCACTGCATCGCAGTGGACCAAAGCCCCATGGGATTTTGCAATTTCAGCTATTTTAGCAATAGGTTGAATGACGCCTGTTTCATTATTAGCTGCCATGACAGAAACTATCATCTGCTCTCCAACATCACGGAGGGCCTCTTCTAATACCTGAAGGTCAACAATCCCACTATTATCAACTGGAATAACCAAGGCATCTTCAGAAACTTGCCAGATTGAATCATGTTCAACGGAAGAGATTACCAGGCGTTCCCGTCCAGTGCCTCTCAGAGCCAAGTTATTGGCTTCAGTACCACCAGAAGTGAAAATAATATCGCTGGAACGAGCTCCCATGAGAGAAGCAACTTGTTCCCGAGCGTTTTCAAGGCGCGCATTCGCTAAACGACCAGCACGATGAACCGAAGAACCATTCCCACAAAACGCTAACGCCTCACCCATCGCCTCAACCACTTGGGGAAGGACGGGGGTCGTTGCATTATGATCTAGGTAAATAGCTTGATTCATCATTTAGCTCTCAACTCTCCTCAAAAATTACTGGGCCGCAGCTATTTTTTGGCCATCTTCATTGCGATAAAGTGCTCCACTACCACCAAGGACTTTGCGTTCGCAAATGTCTGCGACTGAAACAGAGCTTAGATAAAGATAGATTTGATTACCCAACTCACCCCATAGATCATGGGTCAAACAACGGCTGTTGTTGCCTCGACAACCAGCAGGAGAACCAGGCTCACAGCGGGTGGCCTTGATGGGCTCATCTACGGCTAGGATAATATCTGAAATACGCACTTCTTCCGCGGTACGGGACAACATATAACCGCCCCCAGGACCACGGACACTTTTAACCAGTCCACCTTTACGAAGTTTGCCAAAAAGTTGTTCAAGGTATGACAGGGATATTTCCTGGCGATCCGCAACATCGGCTAACGCAACCGGACTGCCCTTACTATGGCACGCTAAGTCGACCATCGCCATTACAGCGTAACGTCCTTTTGTGCTAAGTTTCACGAGGCATCTCCTTCAAAATCTCTCCGACAAATTGCCGGAACTAAGCCACAATTGAGCCATCCATAAATCACCATTAGGATTTCCCTACTCGGGCGGCTATCGATTCAACATTTTCATCACTATTGTCGTCTTCGGTACCAGCCTCTTCGAGCTTGACTACCTTACTTTTCCCATCACCTTCGAGCTCTTCGATGCGCTCCATCAAGGTCGTTACCTGACGGCGTAATCCATCAATTGAGCGGGCGACTGGGTCGGGCATATCTGCCAAGGGTGCTCCATAGGCACAAAACTCTTCTTCTTCTAAACTTTGACGCATCACCATACGCGCTGGAATACCGACAACAGTTACACCCTCTGCAACATTAGCAAGTACGACCGCATTTGCCCCAACCCGAACGCCATTACCTAGAGTGATTGGGCCTAATACCTGAGCGCCTGACCCAACAATTACCCCATTGCCTAGGGTGGGGTGTCGTTTGCCTGTTTCTAGAGTCGTTCCCCCTAAGGTTACTCCTTGGTAAATGGTAACATCGTCTCCAACCTCTGCAGTTTCGCCAATAACGACCCCTGTAGCGTGATCAATGAAGAAACGTCGACCAATTGTCGCCCCAGGGTGAATTTCGACCCCTGTAAATATTTTAGCAAGGTGAGAAATGAACCGTCCAAGTAGTTTCCAGTCTCGCTTCCAGAGGCCATGAGTAATTCGGTAAAAGAGCAGAGCATGGAGGCCGGGGTAACACAAAAGGACCTCTATACGAGACCGCGCAGCGGGGTCTCTCTCAATAAAGGAGTCGATATCTTCATGAATCCTCTTGAAAAATGTTAGTGGCATCGTGTTAATATCCCGTCCGTAAGCTTCTATAGAGTCGCTTATAAGACAAATAATGTAAGTTCTCGGCTTTTCTGCCTAGTCTTGATATAGGATATCCGACCAAATTGGTCAAGTTTTATTGTCCTACTTTTTTTGTGGGTTTTTCCACAATGGAAATTGGACAGTTTTCTAACTGGAGCACTATTGACGCGTCATGCCTGAAGTAATTTTTAATGGACCTGAAGGTCGCCTACAGGGTCGCTATCATCATAGCAAAACTGAAAATGCCCCCGTCGCTTTAATTTTGCATCCGCACCCCGAACATGGGGGGAATATGAACAACCGGATTGTCTACGCCCTTTTCCATGCGTATGTGAAAAGAGATTTCTCTGTTTTACGCTTTAATTACAGAGGTGTAGGTCGTTCCCAGGGGCAGTTCGATAATGGCCAAGGCGAACTCACAGATGCGGCTTGTGCTTTAGACTGGCTACAAAGCTTCAATCAAAATGCAAAAGAAAGTTGGGTTGCAGGTTATTCTTTCGGTGCTTGGATTGGTATGCAGCTTATGATGCGCCGTCCTGAAATCACAGGTTTTATTTCAATTGCCCCACCAGCAAGCCAATATGATTTTACCTTCTTAGCCCCCTGCCCTTCATCCGGACTTTTCGTTCATGGCTCAGATGACGAAATCATCCCTGAAGAATCTTCAGCTAAGCTCGCAGCAAAAATTTCAGCCCAAAAGAATGTTTCTGTTGATTACAGAGTTATCAAAGGAGCAGGACATTTCTTCCAAGACCAGTTGGCAGAGATGAATAGCCATGTCGAAGATTATATGGATATTCGTCTGGCCGAATAATCCAGCGAATCCTTTTTGAAACTGCGCTTACAAACACAGTCTGGCCGTAGTATTCTAAAAAACATTGCGGGAGCCTCTCCCGCAATTTGCGATCAAGAAACAACCGCAACACACCATTGCATGTATAATTGGTTTTTCGATCAACTAAATGATATATCTCATCAGCAACTTCAAATTGTTCCAATCTGTTATTTAGTTATATGAAAAAGCATCTTTCACATTTACAAACCGTTAAAAAGTAGCTTCAATCTAAGTTAGCCGAGTACTTGGATTAAAAAATAATAAGATCACGTAGACTCAGAGGTATATACAGGTGAACCAGCCTTCCAATGACACGCTGGAAAAACTATCGCAATTAAGGGAAACCTTTAAGGTTAAACTGATTGAGCGGCTTGATACAATTAAGCAAAACTCGAATTCTTTTTGTGCGCCTATTCGACAAGATGATAACAATGTTAAAGCTGGGGAAGAGCTAAAAAATGCCTCCCATAAACTTGCAGGAGCAGCAGGGACTTTTGGATTTCAGACGATTTCAAATCTTGGCAAAGAGTTAGAACTCTTAACAGATGAAATTCTTAATCGAGACGCCTTGCCAACAAAATCCGAGAAGAAAAAAATTCAAGGTATAGTGAATAAAATAGAAGTTGAGAGCACAAAAGACACAGCTTCATCTGTGCAAGTTACACAATGGGAAACTTTCTCCAAAAAAAACAAACCTTCAAGTGAAAGCGACTTACAGCACAAAACCATAATGCTTGTTGATGATGATCTCGAGCTTACCCAATCCCTTAAAGAGCAACTTTCGTATTTTGGCTTCAACCTTATAACTCATCTAAACACCTCCGACCTAGAAAATAGCCTCATCTTAGAAAAACCTTCAGTCCTAATAATGGACGTTGCCTTTCCTGGAGATGTGGACGGTGGGGTTAAAGAAATCCAACGCCTTAAAAATGAGAATAAATTAAATTGCCCTGTTATTTTCCTGTCTATTCGTGACGATATGGAAGCAAGGTTAAGTGCTGTTCGCCTTGGAGCCGCTGGCTATTATGTAAAACCAATAGAGATTTTAGACTTGGTAGACCTCTTGGTCAGAATTACTAAAAATGGTGACGAAAATCCTTTCAAAGTTGCCATTGTTGACGATGATCAAGAAGTCGCTTCATTTAATGCCGAACTTTTACAAGAAGCTGGATTTGAGACACTTACTCTCAATGACCCAATGGATGCAATTAATCCCATAAGGAAGTTCAAGCCAGACGTTATGTTGATCGACATTCAAATGCCTGAATGTAATGGCTTTGAACTCTCTCAAGTGATTAGGCAGGATAATGATTTCATCCAAGTTCCTATAGTTTTTCTAACAGGTCAAACTATAGAAGACCCCTGGTTGCATTCAATGGAGTCAGGTGGAGATGAATTTATTCGAAAAACAGGCGCTTCAAAAGAACTTATTGCAGCCGTTACGGGCAGAGCAAAAAGGGCAAGAAAACTAAATGAAATAATCAACAACCTAGCGGAAAATGAAGCACGATATAGTGCACTTGCTGATGCCACTAAAGAAGGTTTTGTGACAATCGACAAGAACTTAAAGGTCATATCTTGGAATAAAGGTGCCGAGGATATCTTAGGATACAAAGCCCATGAAATCATTGGAAAATCTGTTACAATTTTATATCCAGATTCATCTAAACTAGAAAAAAATAAACCCGATACCGAAATTAATAATAATGGACTTCATCCTTTAAATGGCCAAACAACTGAGACAACGCGTATCCATAAAAACGGGTATAGTGTCCCTGTAGAAATCTCAATCACCAGTTGGAAAATTAAGGAGAAAATTTTCACAACCAGCATTGTCCAAGATATCTCAATTCGCAAGCAGAATGAAAAAAACCTTAAGCAAAGTGAAGCTCGCAATCGAAGTATCGTCGAAAATACGGCTGAGGGCATTATTTCAATTGATAGTCAGAGTAACATCCTAACTTTCAATCTTGCCGCTGAAAAAATGTTTGGGTATTCAGCCGATGAAATTATCGGTCAAGGTGTCTCGCTCCTTGTTCCTTCATCAGAACGCCATCACCATGATCAATATGTTGCACAATCAAACCTTCATGCCCCAAGAATTATCAACAACTCCAGAGATCTGTTTGGGCGCCGTAAAGATGGTACCCAATTCCCTATGGAGTTAACTGTCTCTAAAATGGATGTCGATAATGAGCAAATGTTCGTTGGCATCATGCATGATATCTCGGAGCGCAAAGAAACCGAGCTCGCGTTAAAAGAAGCAGAAAAGAATACTCGAATAATTCTCGAGTCTGCCGCTGAGGGGATTTATGGCCTTGATGAAAAAGGGAAAGTAACTTTTATTAATCCCGCTGCCTGTAAAATGCTTGGTTATGAAGCGGATGAACTAATCGGCAAATCTATGCATGAAATTATCCATCATAGCTATCCTGATGGTTCTGAATATCCTAAAGACAAATGTACGATGTACGCAGCATTTAAAGACCTGGAAGTGCATAAGACTGATGATGAAGTTTTATGGTGCAAGAACGGCACGAGTTTCCCTGTTAAGCACATCAGCACACCAATCTTAAAAGAAGGGGTTGCTGTTGGAGTAGTTATCAATTTCAGCGATATTACCCAAGAGGCAACTGCAAAAAAGAAACTTGAAGCTGCAAAGGTTGAGGCTGAACGTGCCAATAAAGCCAAATCCGAATTCCTTTCAAGCATGAGTCATGAACTACGCACACCGATGAATGCCATTATTGGCTTTGGCCAAATGCTTGAATTCAACGACAAGGACCCCCTAACCCCAGCCCAGAAAAAGTGTGTGGATCATATTCTCTCAGGAGGAAAGCATCTTCTTGACCTGATAAACGAAGTCCTTGATCTTTCTAGAATTGAAGCTGGTAAGCTTCAGCTCAGTCTTGAGAAAATTTCATTAAGCGAAGTTGTGAGTGAATGCATTAATTTATCCGAAACGCTTGCTGACAAACGAAATATTAAAATAGAAACCTGCAAAGAATGTACGAGAAAAACTGAAGTCTACGCAGATAGAGTACGATTAAAACAAGTCATTCTTAATCTTCTTTCAAACGCTATTAAATACAACAGAATAGATGGACAAGTGACCATCAACTGTAGCAAAACTGATAGTAACACCCTTAGAATTTCAATAACAGACACGGGAGATGGCATTCCTGCCGATCAACAAGGGGATCTCTTCACACCTTTCAACCGCTTGGGGGCAGAAAGTTCAGGTATTGAAGGTACTGGAATTGGGTTAGCCCTAACTAAAAACCTCATCGAAGCGATGGGTGGCTCTGTTGATTTTATGAGTATTCCCGGTAAAGGCAGTACATTTTGGATTGAAGCTCCAATAACTAAGAAAACATCCTCTGTAGAAAGCGCTCCTGTTGATAATTCAGAAACTGTACTCGCTTCTCCCTTCGACGCTGATATGGGAATGTCAGGCATAAAAGGGAAAATCCTTTATGTAGAAGATAATCCTGCAAATATGGATCTAATGAAGCTCATTATTTCCAGGATAAATGGCTTAACTTTTTTATCGGCAAAAGAAGGGAAAACAGGAATAGAGATTGCTATCAAAGAAAAACCAGATGTTATTATATTGGACATAAACCTGCCTGGAATTGATGGCTTTGGAGTACTCAAACGTTTACAAAATTTCCCTGAAACAAAAAACACACCAATCCTAGCTTTAAGCGCTTCCGCTATGCCCACTGAAGTTGAAAAAGGAATTGCTGCTGGTTTCCGTCAATACCTTGCCAAACCGCTCAAAGTGACAGAAACTCTAAATGCAATAAAAAATGCTATTGAGGAAAATAAAAAATGACGAGCATGAAAGAACAAATTTTTGCCTCAAGAATTCTCGTCGTTGATGACAATGCTGCAAACGTAGAATTATTGGAGATGATGCTGAATTTGGCTGGCTATGATAATGTTCAGGTGACAACAGATTCCCGACAAGTCAAACCTATGTTCTTAGAAGAACCTTTTGACCTTATCCTTCTTGATATCCGCATGCCTTACCTAGATGGCTTCCAAGTTATGGAACAATTGGCTGAAATTGTCGAAAATGATTATGTTCCAATTTTGGTTTTAACAGCTCAAAAAGACATGGAAACGCGATTAAGAGCCCTAGAATTAGGTGCCAGAGATTTTGTAACGAAGCCCTTTGACCGGACTGAAGTTCTCAACAGAATCGAAAACATGCTCGAAGTTCGCTGCCTCTATAACGAACGCACCAATTCAGCAAAAATCCTTGAACATAAAGTGATGGAACGAACCCAGGAGCTTCATCATACCCGCCTGGAAATTATTCGCCGATTGGGTCGTGCTGGTGAATATCGTGATAATGAAACCGGTATGCATATTATTCGGATGAGCAAAAGTAGCCAACGCCTTGCTCTTGCTGCAGGCTTGGCAGAGGCTCATGCAGAAATGGTTTTGAATGCTAGTCCAATGCACGATGTGGGAAAAATTGGAATCCCTGATCGTATCTTACTCAAGCCAGGAAAACTAGATAAAGATGAGTGGGAAATTATGAAAACCCACCCTCAAATCGGAGCTGATATAATTGGCAATGATGGGGCAAACCTTATGAAAATGGCAAGTGCCATTGCCCTGACGCACCATGAAAAATGGGACGGAACAGGATATCCAAATGGTCTCAAAGGAGAAGAAATACCAATCGAAGGTCGTATAAGCTCAATCTGTGATGTTTTTGATGCCCTCACTTCTGAACGTCCCTACAAAAAAGCGTGGCCTGTAGAAAAAGCCATTGGCCTTATCAAAGAAGAAACAGGCAAGCAATTTGACCCAAAACTTGTTCCGTTATTTTTAGAAATTCTTCCTGATGTTATGGAGATTAGCCAAGAGTATACTGATGATGCTGAAAGTTTCTTACATACCCTAGAAAAAGGGAAAGTAAGCGGAACAGATAACTGAAATTTGCCAAGAACACCTTACGGGTCATCAAGAAATTGACGATGACCATTTAAAGCTCGTTAACGTCATCGCAGGCATAAAAGAAACTGCTTCATCTGGTGACATTGAACTTTATGACATTCTTTTTAAAACATTTATCAAACTTGCCGAAGATCATTTTCTTAAAGAAGAAGACATCCTAAGAAGCCTCAATTATTCAAACCTTCAAGCGCACATCGAATATCAGAAAGAGTTATTGATACGGGCAAAAAGAAAAGCCGTAAATGCCAGGACTTGAAAAACCCAGGGCAAGCAGCCATTTATGTAGAGGAACTTTTTTCATTCTTCATAGATGATATTATTGTTGGATATCAATGCTTTAAAAGCTATTTAAAATAATAGGTCAAAGAGTTGAGAGCCACTTCAAAATTAAATGGATTTTTTTGTCAAATAGGTAGAAAGAATAACTTATTTGCTATCGCCTTTTTCCTATTGGCTTTCCTGCCGAGCAGCCCTAGTCAAGCGATTGAACTTGGTTTAACACCGAGTGATGTTTATGGCTTATGGACAAATGTTAACTCTGCTCTTATTTCCTTCTCTAAGCAGCAAAACATAGACAAACAACAAAGAATCACAGCCCTTCCTCTAAAGACATTCAACAATAAGAAACCTAAAGACGTTCTCGCTCGGGTTGCTAAATTTAGAACAAAACTCATTGAGCTACCCTTTTCTACAAAAGGACGAACGGAAGGCCTCCTTACAAAAGAACTTTCATTTTTACTCCGTGATTCCCAAGCATTGGTGACGCCTAGTTTGGTTTTCCTCCACTCAGGTCAAGTCTTGGTCGAAACCGTCACTGTCCTCAGTCACAATTCCCATGGGAAAAGCCCTATCGGTTCATTTTTTATCTTTGAAAAATTTAGAGAAAAAACACCGTCGAATGTTTATGGGCAAGTTGATTTAGCCCATCGCCGGTTAGAATTGATATTAGAATCCATTAAAGCCCAAAAGCTTGAAATAACTAGGCTACAAGAATGATTGGGTTTGGAAAATTCTGGGGGATTTCTGCCGCTTCAAAGTTCTTTGTAACGGTCTTGATATTGGTAACCGCTATTTCAATTTCAGCAGCCATACTTCAAGGAACTCAAACCAAGACATTGCAAAACTTGTGGCAAACCCATGAACGCGGGGCCGCAAAGAAAACAATTCTATTGGGCCTCATCAGAGGTACAATGGGATACAACGGCATGATTCACAGCCTGCATTCTTATTTCCTGAGCAACAATCCAATAGACTTAATCGAAGCTCACAAAGCTTTGTTAGAATTAAAAGTTATTATCAGTGGGTACAGGAGCTTAGGTGTCACTGAAGACGAGGAAAATGCGCTCTTTCAGCTTGAAGTAATCTTAGGTCAATACCGGAAGGTTATTGCTAACATTGAATATGGAGGATCTTTGAGTGGCCCTGATAGCTTGAAACAAATCATTGTGAACGACCAACCCGCTTTTAAGGCACTTAATCTATTAAACACTAACCTGGTGAACACAAGACAAAGTAATGTTCTTAAAATTACCCAAAAAATTGAAGGACTAAGCTATTCCATTATTGTCTCTGCTATTGCCATTAGCTCTGTCCTTATCATAACGCTTATCGGATTTTCCTGGTTTGTCAGAAATCGGGTCACGACGCCTATTGATAAGTTAGTAAAGTCATTTGACAGTATCGACCCGGCTTTAGAGAACGATCAGAAACTCCCTGTAAGGAGCGAAGAATGGCGTGATGAGTTAGACACACTTGCTCAAGCTGGGAACAAGTATCTAGAGGCAGCTTCAACGCACCTCGCAGAACGCAGAAAAGTTGAAGAATATCTTGTCGAAGCAAAGGAACATGCTGAAGCGGCTAACAAAGCTAAAACCAACTTCCTTTCAAGCATGAGCCATGAACTCCGTACCCCTATGAATGCTGTTCTAGGCTTCGCACAAATGATGGAAATTGATCCCGATACGCCATTAACAACAAGCCAGAAAAATTGCATCCACCATATAATGGAGAGCGGTGGCCACTTGATGGCCTTGATCGATAAAATCCTTATTTTTTCTGAAGTTGAAGACGGAACGATTTCGTTTCGATTACAGGCAAAAAATATAAACGACCTAATCAACAAAAGTGTTGAACAGCTTAGGTCAGATGGCATTGAGAAAACTGTTGAGATCACAAACGATATTAGTGAAACTGAAAATTGTTCGATTAATATCGACGAAGTAGGCTTCAACACCATTTTTCAGGCATTACTCTCCAATGCAACTCTTTACAATAAAGCCCCAATAAAGATTGAAGTTTTCTCGAAGATATTAAAGGGGGATACGGTCCGTATCTTTGTTAAAGATAACGGTTTAGGAATTCCCGCTGAAAAACAAAGCCTAGTTTTCGCTCCGTTCCGTCGTCTAGGCATGGAGAATTCTTCTATTCCTGGGACGGGTGTTGGTTTGGCTATCGCCAAAAAATTAACAAAGCTATTGAATGGGAAAATAGGTTTTGAAAGCAACAAGGATGAAGGAACAACCTTTTGGGTAGAGTTCCCTCTCTTGAAGGATAAAGATTCACAACGGCTTGTATAGACGGCCACCAGTCATCGGCTTGTTCACCCCTGTAGTAGAAGGAAAACTCAGAGGAAGTTCCTTTAGTGACCGCGCAGCCATATAGGCAAATGCTTGAGCCTCTAAACCATCCCCATCCCAGCCAACAGCTTCAACAGGTGAAACCTCTGTACCAAGCCGGTTCTGCAAAGTTTCCATCAGATAACTATTTTTTCTACCGCCCCCACAGACCAACCACCTCTGAACGGGTTCAGGCAGTATGGCCTGTGCTCGGGCTATAGATTCTACCGTAAAAGCCAGTAAAGTCGCTGCTCCATCTTCTGGGCTAAGGTCTTTAACCCGTTCAGACGACCAAGCAGCAAAATCATCCCGGTCAAGAGATTTAGGGGCTGGACGATTAAAGAAAGGATGCGCCACCAATTGTTCAACAATTCCCTCATGGCATACACCAGATCGCGCAAGACGACCATCTTCGTCAAATTCTTGATCAAAATGCTTTCGACACCAATCATCAAGCAAAGCATTTCCAGGCCCCGTATCACAGGCAAGAATGTCACCGTTGCCAATCCAGGTAACATTAGAGACCCCCCCAACATTTAAGACCGCTAGAGGCTGTTCTAGACTCTGTGAAAGAGCTTGATGGAGGACAGGCGCAAAAGGAGCCCCTTCCCCCCCGTTTTCCACATCCTTAGTGCGAAAATCACTGATAACGTCAATAGAAGTTTCATTTGCTAGTAGTTGCCCATTACCAATTTGGCGAGTTATTCCCTCTTCAGGGCGATGAAGAATTGTCTGTCCATGAAAACCTAGCAGATCAATTTCATCAGCATTGATATTGTTTTTAGATAGAAAATCAAAAACTGCACTCACGTGAGCCCAGGTAAGAGATGTCTCTGCCATGTCAACGGGGCCTTGATCTCCCAACGCCTGCATTATGGCTTGTTTTGTATCTACTCCGTATGAGTAAGTGGCTGTTGGGCCGAAAGATTCGATCACAACTCCATCAGTTTTAAGCAAGGCAACATCTACCCCATCTAACGAGGTTCCGCTCATTAAGCCAATACAGGTGAGCATTTTTGTCACTTTCCTTTTTCCACTAGTTGTGCCCAAGGGGTGATTGTGCTAATTAGCGCCGCCTCCGGCAAGGGTTGGAATACATTTTTACCAATTTTTCTTTATCAAGGATACCATAACCACATGACTAACTATCGCTCTGAGTTTGTTCGCGCCATTGTGGAACGTGGTTTCCTGCATCAATGTACTGATCTTGAAGCCTTGGATGAGCGAGCCGCTCAAGGCCCAATTACCGCGTATATCGGCTTTGATTGTACGGCACCAAGTCTCCACGTAGGTTCCATGGTTCCGATCATGCTCTTGCGCCTCTTTCAACAAACAGGCCACAAACCCGTCGTCTTAATGGGTGGTGGTACCACAAAAGTTGGAGACCCTTCCGGGAAGGATGAGTCTCGTCGAATGCTGACAGAAGAGAAAATTTCTGAGAACATGGCCGGCATCAAACAAGTTTTCTCTAAATTCCTGACTTTCGGCGACGGACCAACCGATGCCATAATGGTCAACAATGATGATTGGCTGAAAAATATTCAATATGTTGATTTTTTAAGAGAATACGGCCCTCATTTTACCATCAATCGTATGATGGCTTTTGATAGTGTCAAATTACGGTTAGAGCGAGAACAGCCCCTCACCTTCTTGGAATTCAATTACATGATTCTCCAGGCATATGATTTTCTCGAACTTAACCGCCGCAATGACTGCACCATGCAGATGGGTGGCTCTGATCAATGGGGAAATATCATTAACGGTGTTGAGTTGATCCGTCGTGTAGACAGCAAACCAGCCTTTGGTCTGACAGTTCCACTCATGACCACGACATCAGGTGCTAAGATGGGGAAAACTGCAGATGGCGCGATCTGGCTCAATGAAGATATGCTTTCTCCTTATGACTACTGGCAATATTGGCGGAATACCGAGGATGCTGACGTGGGTAAATTCCTTCGTTTGTTCACCGACATGCCACTTGAAGAAATTGCTAAGCTTGAGAAAGCTGAAGGCACTGAAATCAACGAGGTCAAAAAAATTCTCGCTACCGCTGCAACCACACTGTGCCATGGTAATCAAGCGGCTCTGGCGGCAGAAGAAACTGCACGCAAAACTTTTGAAGAAGGAAAGCTTGGTGCTGACCTCCCAACCTTTGAAGTTTTAAGAGAAGGCTTAGAGGCAGGTATTACAGCCTTCCAACTCTTCCGCAAAGCAGAGCTAGCAAGCTCAGGTGGAGAGGCAAAACGCCTAATCAAAGGCGGAGGTGCTAAACTTAATGATGTCGCTATTAAATCTGAAACCCAAGAGATTACACTTCAGAATTTGAATGCTGATGGAGTGATTAAGCTCTCTGCAGGCAAAAAACGTCACGCGATTATTAAGCCTGTTTAGCTACTTAGCACAGTCAATACAAACGGCAGCGGCGGGGTCAAACTCCAGCCGCTTTGCCGGAATTTCTTCATCACAAGATGCACAATAACCATAGTCATCTTCATCTATTCGCTTCAATGCGGCTTCAATTCTTTGAATTTCAACGAGCCGGCGACGATCCGTTTCAACTGCCATTGCTTGGACCTGAAGCGCATCCATACGCGATAAGCGCCCTTGGGTGGTCTGATCTAATTCTACTGGTTTCTTTGATTCAGTACTGGTTTCAGCAACCGAGAGCAATTCTTCACGGGTTTCAACCAGCTTAGCTTTCAACTTCACCATATCAAGATCAGTTCGCTCGGACATTATTATCTTTCCCACTATCACTATCTGGCAAACTCATAAAGTCTGGTAGAGTAAACTCATTACCTTGGTCCGGCGGTAATACCTCTGAGCCTTTAAAAAGGTTCCTTAAAAAGCTTGGGGCTAAAGCGGTCAGAGTATCAACCTTTGTCGTCGGTTCATTTAAAGGACCAGTCACATTATAATTAGCTGCAAAAATACCACCGCCTTTTTCTCCTCCCGTAAACAAGCCTCCCAGCAGAGGAATTTTACCAAGAATGCTATTAAATACATAAGCAGGAACGATAGTACCTTTAAGGTCTATAAACTCAGCATCAGTATAAACCTTACCCGAAGCCGTCATCCCTAAGGAAAGACCATTTGCTTTTGCATCCTTCAGATCAAGGATACCTTGGTAATAGGAAAATGGTGCCGTTAAAGTATTAAAGGCAATTCCTTCCCCACCCAAAGCTTCAAGAATCCCTGTTAGCGCCATAATGGATACAATGTGAGCTAAAATTGGGGCCTCAACTACCCTGAAGTCAGAAACCGAAAGGTTTCCCTTCAAGGGAGAACCCATGACGCTATCATCAAAGTAGCCACTGAGTTCAAGTCTCCCCCCTTTCATATTTTCCATCAAGTCCAATACCCTCAGGCTTTCTCCAGCATCATCTGAGGTTACGAAAAGGCTTCTCCCTTTACCTTCAGGCTCGATATGCAATCGAACAGATTTATTATCAGCAACAAGTCCATCAAGAATTGCCGATCTCCAAATAGTACCATCATAGGAGAAAGCACCTGTGGCTTGATTGATTATTCTATCTTTGCCAAGCCATACTTTTCCGATGCTAAAAGAGAGAGTGACGGGAGGGATTCCTTCCTCAGGGGTTTTTCCTGGGTGGCTGTCAGATGTGAATAAAGATTCCCTGATAGGAGATAAGTCGAACCCTGCCCCATGCAAATCAATATCCCATCCTTTTTCACCTACTGGAATAACGGAGCCTCGGATATCTGTACGTCCATGGGTAAGGCGATCTACTCGGATTGCTTTTAGTCCCTGTTTTTCTTTATTCAGGGTAATAGCTCCAGAAGCCTTCAATCCTGCAGCTTCAACATTAAAATCTTTAATTCCTAGAATTTTCCGATCTTTCGCCTCCAGACTGACTCTAGCCTGTCCAGGTTCTCCTTGAGTTTTTTGCCAATCAAATAAAGGTAAGGCGAGTTTAGCTTCGGTTAAATCAAGATGAATATCTAGATCCGTTTTGCCTTTATGATCTTTTATTGCCACCAAACTCGCTGCAGTCACTCCTGATAAATACCCTCCAGTAAAAGGAGGAAAATCCAGCCCAAGCTCTTTGACCAATTGATCATCGGTTACAGTGCCATGAATAGAATTTCGTGAACGGTAGGGAGCGTCTTTGGAAAAAAACTCTTCCCAAACTAGGGTAATAGGGATCGTACCAAATTGGCTTACCCCCCCAATTTTCATAGATTTTTTATCAACATCAAGGTCAAGACGACCATTGGAGATATTCAAACCTAAGAAGGCATCATTGATATGGACATCTTGTAAAATAGATTTTGCCCTAACTGCAACACCATCAAAAGTGAGGGTTTTCTCCATAATGAAATCAAGTTTAAGCTCTGTGCTTGACTTCCCTTTGGTTTTTTTCGGGTTAATACCCAAAGCAGTGGCGTATCCAAGGGGTTTGCTATCCACTAACCCTAAAGCATTTTCCAAGGGTCCTGTAATTGACAGCTTGATATCTGCATATTGATCAATTTTTTCCATACCGCTTAAGCCAACAAAACCTTTCTCAAGGGTAAGTCCTGCTGCCATGCCTTTATCAACGGTTATGTCAAACTTATCCGTATCAAACTTGGCATAACCATAAACACCTGTGGCTTTTGGCATGGGAGAAAGATAATCGACAGTAACATTTTCTAATGCCATCCCACCTTTAAGAGAAACGACTTTGCTTTTCCCCTCTGCAGATACACGGGCCGTTAGCTGAACATCTGCTTCTGGGACCTTACCTTTTGAGAGATTTTTGGTGACCCAATTCCATGCATCTGTCCCCATTGATTTTGGCCAATATTTTTTAACCTCATCAATAGATACATCTGTGAGTTTACCTCTCCCCTCAATGATCATATCTCCACCAATCCCATCAAGACGGGTCGAGATAGAGGCAACAGGCCCTCCTAAATCTATATTAATTTTGTCTAGTTCTAAATGCCCCGTAATATTTTGTTTAAACCGCCCTTTCCCTTCAATAGAGGAGATTGACCAAGTATGCTGGATGGGCTCAGGGACAGTAAAGGTTGCACCCTCTTCAAAGACAGCAGAGAGTTTGCTAATCGAGACCTCTTGGTGCTCCTTATCAATCGTCCCAACGATAACAAGTTCTTTAGTTGGGATATTTTGTTCAACAGGTTGGGGAAGTTTAATAACGCCTTTTTTCCCTGAAATATCAAATGTAATAGCCTGAAAGTTCCAGTCGAGCCCAACACTCCCGGCGATTGTTCCTTGGAGAGACATGTCAAGCGTTTCTAAGGGATCAACGTTTTCAAAAAGCTTTGAAAAAAACGTAGGGTTCGCCCCATCAAAATCGATACCAAAATCAAACCGTTCTTTGTCACTTAAATAGGAGCCGAGCAACGTAATTGAGAAGCTTTCCCCCGCCACCTGAACATTTAAAGAAGCTTCACCAGATAAACCATCCAGGTTACGCTCTATATAAACTTCTGATCCAGGTGCTAACCAAGTCACCTTAGATTTCAAATCACGAACTTCAACACTGGCATGGGAAATGCTCACACGGCGCAAATAACTCCAAGGCCGACTTGTATCAGGGGCCTGCTGTAAACGCCTGAGGAAATTAGAAATAAATTTATCAGGGTCTCCACTGCTGGCTAATTGGCTATTTTCTGCTTCCCCAAAACCAACTTCAACCCGCCCATCAACTTGGCGAATTAGATGGAGTTTGGGACCAAAAAGCTCAATGGTCCGCGGCGCGAGTTTCTTTTCCAACAATGCATCAGCACTAACCGAAAGGGAAAGCTCTGGGACAGTGGCTATAGTTTTCCCATTTTTGCCGACAATAGATACACCGGTGACTCGAATATCCAAATTCCGTTGCCAGCCGGCCCAAGTCAACACTGTATCTGTTAGATTGATCTTAAAAGAGCCATCACTCGGCGATAATGAATTCTCAACATATTCATTCAAGAAACCTAAGGAAATTGGCCCAGAAGAGAGTTGCCAAGCTGCATAGGCAAAGACAATAGCGAAGCCTGCCCCTAATCCCCCAAATACCTGTAATATGCCCCGAAGGGTTTGACGGATCACTTATTAATATCCTCACGCAACGCCAACTTGACCAAGGCCTCCCAATAAAGCACTCTTGCCGAAAATATGGGAAAAGAAGTATGTCCGAATTTTACCAGAACCTGTCAACAAACCAACTCCCAAAAGCGGCAAACGCCGAGCTTGCCAGCCTTGGGCGATCCCACTGGCTTGATGCCTTAGAATCAGCTGATTTAGATGTGACTAACTTTGGCACAAAACTCATTTCAGATGAACAAGGCACCCAACTCTTAGACGCTATATTCGGGAACAGTCCTTTTCTCACTCACTGCGCCACAAGCGACCCAGCTTTTATGTGTCTCATCGCCCAAAAAGGTCCCGACGAGGCTCTTAACTTTGTTTATAAGGAACTCACGGAAAAACTCAAGAATTCTGAGGACTTAGATCAAGTAAGTAAACGATTGCGTATCGCCAAGCGCCAGATTGCTCTTCTGACAGCCATTGCCGATATCTCCAACCACTGGCCCCTCCTCAAAATCACCGGAACATTGAGCGATTTTGCTAGCGAGGCTTTAGACATCGCCATTCGCCTTCTCCTACGTCAAATGGAAAAACGTGGTGCAATAAAATTACCTAATCCTGAAAAACCTGAAATCGGCTCTGGCTTGGTGGTTTTGGGCATGGGTAAGCTAGGTGCTCGTGAGCTTAATTACTCCAGCGATATCGACATTATTGTTCTTTTTGATGATGAAATCATAGAGACTGATGTGCCCTATGAGCTTCAAACAGCCTTTGTACGCCTCACCCGAAACTTGGTTAAACTTATCGATGAACGCACAGCCGATGGATATGTGTTCAGGACCGATCTCAGGTTACGCCCAGACCCACGCTCTACTCCCCTCGCGCTCTCCGTTAACGCTGCGGAAGTTTATTATGAAAGCATTGGGCAGAACTGGGAACGAGCCGCAATGATCAAAGCCCGCCCAATTGCTGGGGATATTGAAGCCGGGCAAGGTTTCCTTGATCGTTTGAAGCCATTCATCTGGCGAAAAAACCTAGATTTTGCTGCGATCCAAGATATCCATTCTATCAAACGGCAAATCAATGCCAACCGTGGTGGAACTGAAATAGCTGTCGCAGGGCATAACCTCAAGCTTGGTCGTGGGGGCATCCGCGAAATTGAATTCTATGCTCAAACTCAGCAATTGATCTGGGGAGGACGTAATCGCCAACTTCGAGGGATCATGACTTGCGATAGTCTTGCCGCCCTTGCGGAAGAGGGGCGCATTACCCCTGAAGCAGCTAAAGAGATGACCGAGTCTTATTATTTCCTACGCCGGGGTGAGCACCGTTTACAAATGACCAACGATGCCCAAACTCATAGTTTACCTGAAGATGCAACAGGCATGGAAGAGATATCCATCTTCTTAGGGTATGCAGGAACCGAAAAATTTACAAAAGATTTGTTATTTCATCTCAAGCGAGTAGAGGGTCATTACGAAGTATTGTTTGAAGATGCCCCGTCTCTTAGCGCTGGTGGTGAAGTCAATGGAAACCTCGTTTTCACAGGTGGGGAACCTGATCCTGAAACCTTAAAAACCTTGGAAAACCTTGGTTTTAAAAATGCCAAATCTGTCGATGAAACCATTCGTGCTTGGCACCATGGACATTACCGCAGCACCCGCTCTGACCGAACCCGGCAGATGCTCACTGAACTTAAACCGACCCTACTTCTTGCCTTGAGCAAAATGGTCGACCCTGATACGGCTTTTAATAAGTTTGATGAATTCCTTTCCAAACTTCCTTCGGGCCTTCAGCTGTTCTCCATGTTCCACTCCAACCCAATTTTATTGAATCTGGTTGCTGAACTTATGGGGGGAGCGCCACGGCTCGCAAATCACCTTAGCCGTCACCCCGCTTTGATGGAAAGCGTTCTGACCTCTGATTTCTTTGCCCCTCTTCCAGAGGCGTCTTTCCTCACTAAAGAACTGGGTGTGGAGTTAGATCACGCTCGGGACCAACAGGAAATCCTCGAAGTCAGCCGGCGTTGGACTAATGACCGAAAATTCCAAATCGGGGTGCAATTTTTAAAAGGTGTAGTAAATGCCAAAGAAGCCAGCCATGCTTATAGCAATGTCGCCGAAGCAGCATTAGCCGCCCTACAGCCCCATATCGAAGCAGAATTTGCCAAAAAACATGGCGTTATTCCCGGCGGCGGTATGGCAGTAATGGCAATGGGGAAACTGGGCAGCCAAGAAATGACACCCAGTTCAGACCTGGACTTAGTTTATGTTTACAATTGCCCTGAAGATTCTCTGGAATCAGATGGGGAAAAGCCCTTGATGGTCACCCAATATTTTGCCCGCCTGAGCCAAAGGTTTATCAACGCTATTACCGCCCCTATGGGAGATGGCACCCTCTATGAGGTAGATATGCGCTTGCGTCCCTCAGGCAATGCGGGGCCCATCGCCTCTAAGATGGAATCTTTTGTTAAATATCATGCTGAATCTGCCTGGACCTGGGAACATATGGCCCTGACACGCGCCCGTATGATCACAGGCCCCAAGGAAATTCGTAAAAAAGCCGAACAAGTTACCCGTGACGTTCTTGTTCGGGAACGCAATCATAACACCTTACTTAAAGACGTTGCAGAAATGCGGGAGCGCATGGACAAAGAACATCACGCAGATTTCATTTGGGATGTGAAACATTACAGAGGAGGATTGGTAGACATAGAATTTTTAGTCCAATACCTCCTGCTCAAACATGCACCCGAGAACCCTGAAATTCTCGTCCAAGACACCAAAACGGCTGTGAGCAAACTCGCCTCAATCGGAGTCTTAGAGAATGATACGGCCCAACAACTAATTGCGGCTCTTGAACTTTGGCAGTCACTCCAATGCATGCTCCGCCTGACGATTGAGGGTTACTTTAACAAAGCGCGCGAGAAAGAGATTTCTCAGGGTCTGCAAGCCGCCTTGGTAAAAACTACTGGCGACAAAGATTTTAAAACCCTATTTGCCCGCATGGAGACAACTGCCCAAACCGTCTCCCAAATTTATCAAACCCATATTGCTGAACCAGCAGCCCTACTTACGAAAGACGATCAATGACAAATATACCTAAAGAAGGCGATATCGCCCCAGCATTCACCCTCCCCATCAACGGCGGCGATAGCCTTTCGCTGGAGAGCTTTAAGGGCAAGAATGTGGTTCTTTATTTTTATCCCAAGGACAGTACACCGGGCTGCACCACGGAAGCCCAGGATTTTCGGGATAATTTGAAAGAATTTGAAGCTGCTAATACAGTCATCATTGGCGCATCAAAAGATAGCGTTAAGCGTCATGATAATTTTGTTGCCAAGCAGGAGATCAACTTTCCGTTGGTTTCTGACGAAGAAGGCACTTTGTGCAACGATTATGGGGTTTGGCAGGAGAAGAAAAATTACGGCAAAACCTATATGGGGATCGTTCGCTCCACCTTCTTGATCGACAAAGAAGGTAAGATTGCCAAAATTTGGACCAAGGTGCGAGTTAAAGAGCATGCATTAGCTGTTTTAGAGGCGGCCAAGGCTCTCTAAATGACTTCTTTGTGCGAAGCGGCCTGCATTGTCCTCAACGAGCCTACCCCTTCTGAGAAGGTCGCTAAGACGCGACTCTATGCGCAGGCTTGGCGACAAAGGGAGATTACGGAGGTCGGTTCAGCCTCTCCCCCAGATCACCCTGCCCGCCCAAATAAGCCTGAACTCCTTGCCCCTCGTGAGATGCCCAAAAGAAAAACCGGCAGTAAAGCGGGCAAAATTGCCCTACTTCACGCCATTGCTCATATTGAACTCAACGCCATTGATATCGCGTGGGATGCAGTGGCGCGATTTGGGCCAGAAATGCCTAAAGAGTTCAGTGATGATTGGGTGATGGTTGCCGATGATGAAGCGACACACTTCCAGCTCCTGGTGGACCGCTTAAGCTCTTTCGATGCCGCCTACGGTGATCATCCGGCCCATAACGGCCTCTGGGATACGGCGACTAAAACATCAGATGATGTGATGCGGCGTATGGGGTTGATGCCTATGCTCTTTGAAGCGCGAGGCCTTGATACAACCCCTGCTAGTGTTGAACGTTTGACCAGACAAGGCGATGATGAGACCGCAACAATCATGGCAAGAATTTGTGAAGACGAAATCAGTCATGTCGCTGCCGGGGTAAAGTGGTTTGAGCATTTAGCTGAACAAAGGGGGCTTGAGCCCATAGAAACATTTAAAACCCTGGTGACGCAAAACACCAAAACTGCCCTCAAGCCACCATATAATACGGAAGCGCGGGATCGTGCAGGGATGAACCGTTGTTATTACGAAGAGTAGCGGTTATTCAAAAGATACCTTGAATTAATGAAAACTTGCAAAAAACCCAAGCACGTATATAGTGTAAAATATCTTGTAGATATGCCTAAAGGGGGGAAACATGTCTGAAACTAAAATTTCTACTAACGAAACCCAAGCAGCCGACATTACTAAGGCTATTCAAGCACAGCTAGCTGAGAAACTTTTTGGCACGAACATCCTAAATGCTGGTTCAAATATGCACGAATGCAACAAACCAAAATTCAGCTGTGGTGAGTATACTTGTAAAACAAATACCCATTCTTGTTCAGGTGATTTTGACTGCAAAAACAGCTTCACTGATGATCAATGCAACCGTCACTTCAAATGTGGTCAAACTTTCAATTGCCATGGTAAATACGAAGAATAAACTGACCGAGTTTGCAGCTGAAAATTAGATATTATAGAAACTGAGGAAGCTCTAATGCCTGCAAATCCTGACTGGCTGGTCGATGCGCTTTCTGTTTCGAAACCAGATGCTGTTACTGCAATTTGCAGGCTATCCAATGAGTTAGATATTAATATCGTTAATGCAGAAAAAGTATTCGCGGATGTGGTCAGGGAACTAAATGCACAGTTTTATCCCCCTCTCTCCAAAATGGAACTCACTGTCACAGAGCAGTGTAACCTCGCTTGCACGTACTGCTTCGAAGAAGGCATGAAGAGCCCAAAACTAATGAGCCGTGAAACAGCTAGAAAGGCTATAGATCTACTGTTTGACTATGCTGCCCCTGAAACAGAATTAACAATTACCTTCTTTGGCGGCGAACCAATGCTCAATCTGCCTTTGATTGAGTGGTCAGTTGATTATCTAAAGACACACCCCAAATACCAAAACCGCCCCCTTAATCTGCAAATGACCTCTAATGGGACTTTGATAGACGAGGTAACAGCCCCTCGCCTTGCCGAACTTGGCGTCCGTGTCCTCATCAGTATCGATGGCCTGAAAGAAACCAATGATCACCATCGTGTTTATCGGTCTGGCAGAGGGAGTTTTGACGATATTGCTCAGGGAATTAAGGCCTTAAAACCTCACCAACCATGGGTCGGTGTAAAAATTACAGTCATGCCGGACGATGCCAACAAAATTTTTGAAAACGTAATGGGCTTAAGAGAGATTGGTATCAATCAATTTATTATTGGGCATGCAACGGGTGTAACTTGGTCCGATGAAAACCGCCAATACTTCCTAGAGCAAATGACTGCCCTTAAAGAATGGTATGAGCGTGAAAACCCAAGCGAGTTCAGGATTTCTGATTTTGAAGAAACTGATACCGCTATGGGGTATTTCGGTTGTTCTGCTGCCCGTAGCACTATCGCGATTTCTGTCGATGGTCAGGTCTCTCCCTGCTCAAAAATACTCGGTATTGATAGTAATACACCTTTGGCTCTTTTAGGCTCGGTAAACTATGGTTTATATAGATTAGCAACACGCCGAAATTTGTTGTCGTGTAGCAAGTTAGAGAATGCTTGCACAAAAGCAGGTATTGCCCAAACCTATAAAGGGGGATGTTTCGCCTCTAATATGACTGATGCAGGCGATCTCTTCCTACCATCAATGACAGATTACGATTTTTCTATTTTATGGCAGAAAGTCACAGGCTAAAAGCTAACGCACAGCCTCTACAATCACCGGAATTCCATTAAGCACAGCATTACCTGACAGGGGGTCAAACCTCACCCCTTCTGAAGCAATGGCGTTACTGTTACCGCCTGGGTTCTTTGCAGCAACAGAGAGCTCCGTATCCTCTGCGTCATGGCCCCAGCCGTGAGGTGCACAAACGATACCTTGCATGACATCTTCTGTAATCTCCGCCACCATTTCAAAAGACCCTTTAGGGCCTTTTATGCGGGCGGTTGTTCCTTCTTTTAAGCCAAGGGGAGCTGCATCTGTTGGATGGATTTGTAAGGTGCAAAGGTTCGGACCTTTCGCGAGTATGGGGAGGTTATGCATCCAGGAGTTATTGGTCCGTAGATGCCTGCGCCCTATCATCAGTAAGCCTTGTTTCGGAGGAGTCTCAAGAAGGTTTTTAAGCCGTTCCAAATCCGCCATCAATGGTTCCGGGGCCAGTTCGATTTTTCCCGAAGGTGTGCGCAACACTTCTGGGATGCGTTGTGTGAGGGGGCCAAGGTCAACACCATTAGGATCATCAATAAGTTTTTCCAATGTTAAGCCGTCTGGATTTTCTCCAAAGCCATCACCATAGGGTCCTGTCCGTATCCCTAACTCAACTAATCTTGTTGGCCCACTTTTAGAGATTAATTTTTCCAAGGCTCCTTCAGGAGCAAGGCTGGCAGCAATGGCATCGTCCATAGTACTGACATCTTCATTTCCACCCGTAACAATCGCCGCTAGTTTGAGCAATATTTCCCACTCATGGGGTTGCTCTGAGTCTTTATCAAACAGGGGTTGGGAATATCGTGCGGTGTTGCGGGTAGCGAGCTGATTAAGGGCTGTATCCCAATGTTCTTCTTCCAAAGGGGAAACACCGGGGAGAATAACGTCGGCGAAACGAGTGGTTTCGTTGACGTAAATATCCAAGCTCACCATGAAATCTAAAGTCCCTAAAGCCTTGGCAAGTCGGTCACCACCAGGGGCACTGAGAACTGGGTTTCCCGCAATTGAAACCAAAGCTCGAATTTGTCCCTCGCCAGGAGTCTCTATTTCTTCAGCTAAACAGACTGCAGGAAACTCACCCGCGACTTCAGGATGATTTCCAACTCGGCTATGCTTTCTGCCAACAACAATGCCTCGCCCTTTTCCGGACTGACCTTCAGTATTGCGAGCGAAGGCAGCCGCTTTGGGCAACATGACTCCCCCGGAACGGTCTAAGTTACCTGAAAGAACGTTCAAAACGTCTACAAGCCAACTATTCAAAGTTCCGAATTCCTGGGTACAGGTTCCCATGCGGCCATAAACGGCAGCGCGATCTGCCCCAGCAAGATCACGAGCTAATTGGCGGATAGTTTCGGACTCGATGCCACAAAGCTCAGTAACCGTTTCGGGGCTAAATTTCACTAGAGCGGGTTCAATTTCATCAAAGCCATTGAGGTGTTCTGCGAGGTGCCCGAGATCAACTAAGCCTTCATTGAAAAGAGTGTAGGCCATAGCAGCGAGAAGCAGTCCATCGGTCCCTGGCTTTATGGGGTGGTAACCATCAGCAGCCTTGGCTGTTTCGCTTCTTTTAGGGTCGATAACCACCATCTTGCCACCCCTCGCTTGAAGGGCTTTAAGACGGCCGCGGAAGTCCGCTACGGTCCAGATGCTACCATTTGAAACCAAGGGGTTGCCACCAAGAACCAAGAGAAAGTTTGTGTGGTCTATGTCGGGAACAGCGATCGTCAACCAACTCCCAAACATTAAGCCTGAGGAAAGCTGTTTGGGCATTTGGTCCAAGGTACTGGCGGTAAAAACGTTAGGGGTGCCGAGAGCTTTAAGCAGCACAGAGCCGTACAAACCAAGAGAAATCTTATGCGCCCCCGGATTACCGCTATAGGTACCAACGGACTCTTTGCCATATTCCTGCATGATCGTAGGCAAACGGCGGCGAATTTCATCAAAGGCTTCGTCCCACGACGCTTCAACAAACTTGCCATTACGCTTAATCAGGGGAGTTTTTAATCTGTCAGGGTCATTATGGAGGTCCCGTAGTGCCACACCCTTAGGGCAAATAAAACCATGACTAAACACATCACCTTTATTACCCTTGATCGAAATAATCTCATCACCTTCAAGGGTGAACTCTAGCCCGCAAGTCGCCTCACAAATGGAACAAATCCGGTAACGTGTCTCGGTCATAAGACCCTCTTACATCAATTTTACTTAGAAGTATATTTTCTGACGCCAAGGTAACTTGTGAAATGCAAGAGAGTCAAGTTTAGAGAAATTATAAAAAATTCTGTTAACTTATTTTTGGAGTCAGTACTTTGTCACGACAATTTATGACCCAAACGAGATGATAGTGGTTATGGAAATGATTAGTCAGCTTTTAGCGGTATAAACACTATATATTTTACATATACGCGAGTTCTAGTTTCCTCTCAGAAATTTGGCACCGATTACCAAATTCATTTGTCTGAATTACACAACATACTCTTTTGATTTTATTTCTGCCTTAAAGGGTCATTCGACGAAAAGAAATTAACGATCTGGTCGCGCAACCATTTGATCTCAATATCGCGATGCGTTCGTTCGTGCCAGATTAGGCGGTATTTGAAATTTTCTTCATCTGTAGGAATTTGAATAGTATCCAACGGCAAAATCGCTGAATAAAAAGAGGCAATGCGGTATGGTACTAACGCCACGGCATTAGACTGCGCAACAAGCGTCGGTGCTAAAGAAAAATAGGGGGAAGATACAAATCTATGCCCGCCTTTTCCTCCTAATCTTTCATATATATCATCTGTTATATAACTGTTTTTATAAGGATAGCGCGGCGCAATCATTTGATATCGCTCAACTTCTGCTAACAATTTTTTTGTCGTTTCCCATTTGGCTTCCTTGAGAGGATGATTTTTCTTTAAAATCAAAACATAATGTTCCTCAAACAAATCCCGATAATGAAAATCCAACGGAATACTTTCGTCTGAATAAAGTGCGAAATCCACTTCTCCACGCTCAAGAGATGAAAAGGTATCCTCATTCCATGGGGATAATTCCAAGCTAATGTTTGGGGCAATTTGCTCTAATTGAAGGGCGAACGGATTAATAACGGCCAATTCTCCGTAATCCGTAGTGCAAATTTTAAACTCCCTCTTGGAGAGTAAGGGGGCAAAATTGCGAGGTTGAAAAACATTATAAGCCGTATCCAGTGCCTCATCGACTTTTTCTCGTAGGCTGGTCGCCAATGGAGTAAGCACATAGCCTTTTCGTGTGCGAACAAGAAGCGGATCATTCAACTCATACCTTAACTTAGCAACGACACGGCTGGCTGCAGGTTGACTTAATCCTAGATTTTCGCCCGCCTTTGTCACACTTTGCGTTCGCAGCAACATTTGCAACATGCGCAATAAATTCAGGTCGAGAGAATTTCGTCGAAAATTAGTATCCGTATTTTGCATGTCAAACATCCGCAAACATTCATATTCAGCATGCATAATACAAGGTTACTCTCTCATTTATAACCCCTCATATATTAACGAAAACAGGAGCCGACCGAAATGTTCTCCCACATCAAACCCATCGCAACAGTTTTAGCCCTTAGCATTGGGCTTTTCTCTTCCCCTGTTGTTCTAGGTGAAGAAACAGAAAGCTACAAAAGTAAGAAAATCACTTTTCAAAGCGGGTCCAATACACTTACTGGATTGGTCTTCACGCCAACTGAAAAAAAAGAAAAGTATCCCGCTGTTACTCTTATCGGTCCTGTGGGCTTTGTAAAAGAACAGGCGCCCTTGCAATATGCAAAATACCTTGCTGAAAATGGCTATAAAGCGATCATCTTTGACCCCACATACCATGGGGAAAGTGGAGGGATGCCAAGACGATTTGAAAGCGGTGTGCAAAAAACCAAAGATATCCAAGCCTCCATCTCCTATTTAGAAACCCTTGATGATGTGAACCCAGACAAAATATTTGGTGTGGGGATTTGCCAAGGCGTAAACTGGATGATCGATGCAGCCAATCAAGATGATCGCTTAAAATCAATCTCCTTGGTTGCAGGTCATTATCTCGTCCCTGCAGTGGCAGAACTCTATACTGGCGGTAAACAAAAACTCGCAACACGCCTAGAAAAAGCAGCCCTCGCCAAAAAGAAGTATGAATCATCGGGTGAAATCGAATATATCCCTGTCGTCAGCACATCTGACCCTGAAGCCCTACTTTTGCCTAAGCCTATCCATGATTGGTATATGCCGTGGGAAACAAATGAAGATGGCCGTGGTGGTCAGTGGGAAAATCGTATTACCCGCATGAGCGAGATGGAAATCTGGGGCAGAGATACCGCCCAACATATCAATAAAATCAAACAACCCACATTGATGATCCATTCCAATCGCGCGGCAAGTGGACCGGTTGTGCCAAAGGAATTATTTAAAAACGTCCCTGCGGTTCAAAAAAGCCTTGAATGGTTTGAAGATCAAATCCAGTTCAACTTCTACGACGACCCCACAACCATCAACCGTGCTGTTAAAAAAATAGATAAATGGTTTGAACAGACTTCATAGAAAACATAATCAAAGGGACTGATACTAAAATTAGAAACCCGAAAGCAAAAAAGGGGGAGCGTTCAAATACGCTCCCCCTCTATCTTATCTGTCCCAATAACTCAAAGAGCAAACATCCAAGTTCGACACCTTCAGCACGGTATCTTGAATAAACCGCCTATGAGCTCTCGTCTTTATTCCCCGCAACACGTGCTGCCAGTGACGCTGCCAAGAAGTCATCCAGATCACCATCAAGGAAAGCTGAGGTGTTGCTGGTTTCTTTGTTGGTGCGTAGGTCTTTGATCATTTGGTAGGGTTGTAAGACATAAGAGCGGATTTGGTGGCCCCAGCCGATATCTGTTTTGGCATCGTGCTCAGCTTTGGTCGCATCTTCGCGTCGTTGTAGCTCCATCTCATAAAGACGGGCTTTTAACATAGACATCGCGTTTGCACGGTTTTTATGTTGGGAACGATCATTCTGGCACTGCACCACAATTCCTGTAGGTATGTGAGTCATTCGCACCGCACTGTCTGTTTTGTTAATATGTTGTCCCCCTGCGCCAGAAGCCCGGTAGGTATCAACCCGAATGTCTTTGTCTTCAACATCCACGTCAATGTCTTCATCAATGGAAGGATAAACACCAACAGACGTAAAACTAGTGTGACGACGGGCATTCGAATCAAAGGGAGAAATGCGCACCAATCGATGAACACCAGATTCAGTTTTTAGCCAGCCATAAGCATTATGTCCCGAAATTCTCAAAGTAGTTGATTTAATTCCGGCCTCTTCACCGGGACTTTCTTCGAGAACCTCAAGTTTGTAATCATGCTGTTCAGCCCAGCGGGAGTACATCCTCAAGAGCATCAGAGCCCAATCTTGAGCCTCTGTACCGCCTGCGCCAGCATGAATTTCTAAATAGGTGTCGTTTGAGTCGGCTTCACCAGAAAGGAGTGTTTCTAATTCAGCTTTGGCGACATGAGTTTGCAACTCTTGCAAGGCGGTTTCAGCCTCAGTGACGATGTCTCCGTCATCTTCCATTTCACCGAGCTCAATAAGTTCGACGTTATCATCAATACCCTGGGCGACTTGATCAACAGATTTAATACTGGCTTCTAGCTGGGTACGCTCACGCATAACTGCCTGGGCCTTCTTAGCATCATCCCAAAGGGTTGGTTCTTCTGCTAGATGGTTTAACTCTTCAAGGCGTAGAACGGCTTGGTCATAGTCAAAGATGCCTCCTCAGCAGTTCCAACGACTGCTTCATTTCATTGACCAAGGACTCAATTTCTGCACGCATGTAGAGGCTCCAATTCAATTTCGTTAGCGGATTTGTAGCTTTACCCTCTCGCTACGGCAAGAATTGATTCTAGTTGCAAGGCACTCTATATCTAATAAAAGACACCCTAAAACTAAAAATACGAAGAGAAGGGATATATAATAAAATGCATAAACGTATAGCTGACGCCGCATTAGGTAAATTAGACGGAGAGAAAGCCGGGTATTTTGCCAATATCGTTTCTCAAGTCTCTGACGACCCCAGAACCGAGTTATTTCCAAATTTGGTTTACACGGTCCTCAAAGAAACCATGTCACTACTCCCCACTTACTTAGACAATGCCGAATTTATCAATTTGCTATACACTTTTGTCGATACAAACAAAGGTCCTCTCCAAGAGCACCTTTTCGACAAGAAGTATATCAATGACCCCACGACAATTCGGGCAGTGACAGATGGGTTCGTCGATTTAATCGTTGAGCGTACCATGCAGCGCTATGAAAATGGTGAAATTGATTCTGACGAAACTGTTGTTCAAAAATATACTTGGCCTTATCGGGCAGAAGATTTAGTAGACCCCGATGATGACGAAGCTATTGAAGAACTTAAAAGCCGACCTAAATATACCGGACCCGAAAGACGCGAGCGGTAAAAAAATTTAAGGAATTTATGATGACAAGCGAAAACCAGGTCTACCTTGCTGGACCTGAGGTATTTCATTTTGAAGCACAACAACGCATTGATAAAATGCGGGAAACTTGCAAAGAATTAGGCCTTACTCCCTTAACTCCTCTGGATCACCTACAGGAAACTTCTGAAGCAATTTACAAACAAAACACTTTGCTTATTGAACAATCAGCTCTCATGATCGTCAACATCTCCCCTTTTAGAGGCATATCCCTTGATCCTGGCTGTGCTTTTGAAATCGGATACGCTGCGGCTCTGGGGAAACCAATAATTGCTTGGAGTATGGACCGAAGCGATTACCTGTCGCGCACCTCAGGTGCATATGGTGGAAATCTGCGCCAAGATGACAAAGGTGTTTGGCGTGACCCAACGGCTGATGAAGTTGAAAACTTTGGGTTGGCAGATAATTTAATGATTGTCGTTCCTGCCTTGGCAACAACAGGTATCATTCACCCAAATTTTCAACAAGCGGCTGAGAAAGCTGCTGAGTTCTTTAAAGTAAAAGCGGCTTTTCTTGGGTAATCTAGTTATCTAACTCAATTTGTCTAATGGCGGCGAGATAGTCTGTATTGCGCTGCCATTGACGAAGGACTTTTTCAGCTGACTCTTTTTTCATCCGCTTATAAAGCGAAAGGATGTTTTCGATATCTGATTTTTTGGCAATCTGCCCTCCTGCCCGTGCTTTGCGGGTTTGAGAAAAAATTTCAGTGAAAGTAAAGCGGTCAATTCCAATTGCTTTACAGGCAATTGCTAACCCCTCCCCTCCAGGCTCAAAAAGCACACGCATGGCAAGAGTCTCTCTGAGTTTTGTCATGCGGCAAAACATGGAAACAAACAGAGGTACTTCTCCATCTCTTAAGGCTGTCAGTAACATATTTGGTTCTAGCAGACCTTCTTTTTCGAGCTCCTGAGAAAGAGTTTTTGCTGAAGCTTCTTCTCCACCTGTAACACTATCTTGGCCAATTTCTTCAAGAGCTACTTGCTCGAGAAGGTTATCGATTTTCATCTGATCTAGGCTAAAGTTTTTCAAGATATATTGGCGCAGAGCGGCAGAAACCCAAAGGAACATTTGCTCTGCCATTTCAGGTGTCAAATTTCGCCGATGTAAGAGAGGTTCTTGAAAACTATTTTCATTTTTAGACTTTGCGACAACATATTGCATTGTTGCCTGAGAAATATTCGCACTCGGGTTTTTAAGCAAAGTGGCAATCACACCAGTTTCACCCGTATCAACAAGTTCTTGGGCAACATCTTCAGTAATATTCTCACGGATAGCGACGGCTAATTGATGCTCTAAGGTCCTGTTCCGAATGATTTCAATGAGATGAGCATCTCGTAAAACCATGCTCTTTGTAAGGACAGGATAAGCGACCTCAATCGAATCGTTTGCTAAAATTTCAATGAGTTCTATTGGCGCATCTGTGAACCCCCCTAAGCGTTGACTTAAATGTTGGCGGACTTTGACTTCGACTTCGCGTACGACATTGCGCAGGATATCGAACATTAGTGTTCGCTCCCGTTCACTCAGGGTATTTTGTCTTTCCTCAAATAAATCAGAAATTGTTGCTGCGAGGGCAGTCCTACTATCCGCTGATTTTTTCCGAGCTAGGCGAAATAGGTATTCGCTATCAATTGTTTGTTGACTTTGGTCGGCCAATTTTCTCACATTTCTCTATCGAGTTCACCTTCCGAGACTATACCATTATCTCGAAGGCGTCCACGGGCCGAAAGTATATTAAATTACCTATGGTTAGTTTAATTTCCCGTTCGCTTATTAGCCTAAACCGGAAACAAATAGAGGCTTACTTGCCAATCATAGTCTTCATCATCATTTCCACACGCTTCCCATATGGCGGATGCAAAAGGGCAGAGCCATTAATACTTGATTGGAAAAAAACACCCTTTTTCTTGGAGAACGTCTCAAAACCTTCTTGTCCATGATAGTGCCCCATTCCACTTGGGCCGATCCCGCCAAAGGGCAAATCTTCTTGAGCAATATGCAGAAGGGTCTCATTTATGCTCACACCACCTGAAACAGTTTCATCAAGAACTTTCTCAATCCGGCCCTTATCTTTATCAAAATAATAGAGCGCTAAAGGTCGAGGGCGATCATTTACATAACGAATAGCTTCATCAAGGGTGTCATAAGGAACAACAGGTAGCACAGGGCCAAAAATTTCATCCCCCATTACGGTCATCTCGTCAGTTCCGTCAAAGATCAATGTTGGAGAAATTTTGCGGCTTTCTGAAGAGAGCTGTTCTTCTGCAGGATTGATTTCAAAAATCGAAGCTCCCTTTTCCCTCGCCTCATTAATCAGGTTGGTAATACGCTCATAATGGCGTTCATTAACAATGGAAGTATAGTCAGGGTTATTGGCAAGGGTTGGATACAATTTAGTAACGATCTTACCAGCAATTACCTTTACTTCTTCAAGCCTTATCCTCGGTACCATAAGATAGTCAGGGGCAATGCAAGTCTGTCCAGCATTCATCAATTTTCCAACCAAAATGCTTCGGAGAGCTTTATCTAACGGATAAGCATCATTAACGATCGCGGGAGATTTACCCCCTAATTCTAAAGTCACGGGCGTAAGGTTGTCACTCGCAGCACGCATCACATGATGACCCACGGATGTTGACCCAGTGAAAAGCAAATGATCAAAGGGCAAATGCGAAAAGCTTTCAGCAACCTCGGGGCCCCCCTCAACAACTGTCACGACGTCCGGCTCAAAAGTCTCCCCCAATAATTTTCCAATTAATGCACTGGTTTTGGGAGTGAATTCTGATGGCTTAATCATCACCCTGTTCCCGGCAGCCAATGCTGCTTCTAAGGGGAGCATGGTTAGATTTATCGGATAGTTCCAAGGCACAATAATACCAACTACTCCAACGGGTTGATATTGGATACGAGCTTTGCCGGGTTTAAAAACCCATGAGACGGGACGGCTCTTAGGGGCCATCCATTTTTTGAGTTTTGATTTGCTGTGTTTGATACCTGAGACAGTGGTAAAAATTTCAGCTAAAGTGCTTTCATGGCTGGAGCGATTGCCAAAATCTTCACTAATCGCCGCAATAATCTCTTCTTGATTACCACGAACCATTGCCAGCAGCTTATCAAGCCGCTCCATCCTGGTGCGATAATCAGGGGCCTTTTCATGACGAGAGGCCTCGTGCATTTTTTTAAAAGCCTCAACCATCTCTGGATGAGCATTACCTGTTTTGATATCCATAATCTATACGCCTCCAGCTTCAATTTAAACAAACTGAAAGGTTAGAAATTAGTCGTCAATACCTGCCAGCATTGGAGCAGAACCTTCGATTTTTTGGATATTTTCTAACCCTTGCTTCATCTCAGACATAATAAATTCCGACCGCTTAACAGGACCACCGGAATCTGCTTTAGGGAACAGCTTTTGGAAAGCATCCATTTTCACCCAAAGAGCACAAAGAACCCCACCAATCGTAGTGTGATAATTTTTAATCAGAGCTTCAACTCTGCGGAATTTTTCGGCTGATAGATTGTCCCACATTTCATTGGTACTGCGATCAAAGTTCTCAAAACGACCTGTAATCTCAGCAGTCAAGTTATTCATCGTGTCTTCAACCATATCACAGGTCTTCATTGTATTACGGTCATTCTTGAGTTGCCAATTTTTTCGAATGTCTTCCAGGGAATCCAAGAAAGATTCCATGATCGGTCCCATACTATCCAAACATTGTCTGTAATATGAAAGGGATAAGAAAATATCACCGTAATCTTCAAGGAAAGCTGGCACCTGCATAATTTCAATTTCAAGCTTATCCGCCATCTGTTGCAAAGATGCTAAAGCGCGACTTTTATCAGGGTTTTTGAAAAGGGCTAAAATGTCTGAAAAATCTTGGAACTCAACATCATTACCAAAAATTTGGGTGAGTAAAGGGCGCGTAAATTTGCCCATATAACCTGTGAGAGTTTCATTTTTTTCAGCTGATAATTTCAGACCATCCAACTCATTAACTGCAATGCCATACTCCCGTAACGAAATACGCAGGCTGAAAACATCATAACTATGAAGAAGAGCCAACTTCATCAAGATACCACGATCAGGCACATCACCTTCTTGAGGCCAACCTAATACAGGCCCTAGTTCATGGATATAATACTGCCCACTCCCCGTCCCTTCGTCATTTCTGAAAAGCTCAATTGCTGATTCCAAACGAACGTTCTTAATCATCCGCGCCGTGCGCAGTTGTTTGGTTTCCAAAGGAATAATATGCAATGGAAGGACAGATAGCGAATCGCGGTCATCTTCAAGTGGCAGAGCTGTTAAAACCCGCTCTGTATTACCTGGAGCTTGAGCTCCTTTATTTGCCGACATCTAAACCCCAATCAGCTTATTTTTATAATCGATTAATGTTGTTTCATTCCCCAAGCCTTCAGAATAGCCATGGAGAACGATGAAACAACAATAAAACTAATTCTCAAGTTAAATTTCTATGATTCTGATAAAAATCATCTCTTAAACAGCCTTTTCCCTAAGAAGTTATCAATTCTACTTACTGGTCATAACCCAAACACCGTCCCATTGCTTGGGTGGTTCGGCGATCAGATGATCACACCTATCAATATAAATTCCAGAAAGACCATCTCCAGGATTGGCGTTTAAAGCCTCTTTAAAAGCTTCAATCGCTTTCTTAAAACTAGCTTCATGATATAGCTTTCGCCCTTCATTAAAGTAGTTCACGGTATCCATCAGGTTTGGGAAGGATTCATCTGTGTGATAGTCGAGAACTTCATAAATCCGAACCGGTTTAGTTTTTCCCTTAACCACGACGTCATCAATATCCCGGGTCCTATAAGTCCCCTTCAATTGATTGAGTGTATTTTCGCTAATCAGAATTTGGGCATTATATTGCTTGCAAGCACTTTCCAACCGGGCAGCCAAGTTTACACCATCTCCGATGACAGTATAGTCCATACGCTTTGGTGACCCAATATTACCTGAAACCACGCTATCCGTATTAAGTCCTATACCAATATTCACAGGCAAAAGCTTCCTCTCAATACGGTCTCGGTTAAATTCAGTTAGGCTTGTAATCATTTTGATAGATGTCCGCATGGCACGGTCAGCATCATCATCATGAGCTATTGGAATACCAAAGGCTGCCATAATAGCGTCACCAATAAACTTATCGAGCATCCCTTCTTCTTGTTGGATGCAATCAACCATAATGGTGAAATATTCGTTGAGTAAACTCACTGTTCCTTGGGCACCAAGCTCTTCGGTCAGGGGTGTAAAGCCTCGGATATCAGAGAATAAAATAGTCGCATTAGTATTTTTGCCTCCAAGGATTTCTTCTCCACTCCCTAAGAGCTGATCAGCCAACCCAGGGTCCATATAACGGGCCATGGTCGATTTCACCCGTTTTTCAGAACTGATATCTTCAATCATGAACATAGTACCAAGTTTTTTATTCTCAGAACTAATCAGGGGAAGTGCGGTAAGGTTTATTGATACGGGCTCTTCACCGATAGCAAGCTCAGCGTCCATCAGGTTTTCTTGTTCTTGAGTTTCTTCGACTTTATCAATCTGATCGATCAGCCACTCGTTTTCCCCTTGGAAAAACTCTTCCGCTTGCTTGCCAATAATATCGTCTTCTTCAACCTGAAAGGTTTTCAAGCCCGCTGCATTACAGGTCATAATCTTCCGGTTGTCGTCCATGGTAATCACACCATTAGACATACTTTGCAGCATAGACTCATTGTAGTTTTTCATATTCTGAACGTCATCAAACAGCTTAGCGTTCTCAAGACCAATTGAGACTTGAGCTGTAAATGCTTTCAGGCGAGATTCATCCTCATCATTAAAGGGGCCGCCTTTTTTATTCAGAATTTGAGTAACACCAATGCTTTTACCATCTTTGTTAATTACTGGAACACAAAGGATAGAACGTGTGAAATAACCTGTCTGCTTATCGAAAGCCGGGTTAAATCGGAGGTCAGCATAAGCATGGCGGATGTTAACGGACTCACCTGAGGTAAACACAGCCCCCGCAATACCTAAGTGATTAGGGAAACGAATTTGGGTTGTCTCCAACCCTTCACCCACTTGTGACCAAAGCTCATTGGTTTTTTCATCATTGAGAAACAAGGTTGAACGTTCGGCATTCAACATAGTTGTTGCTTCGCCCATAACCTTCTTCAGCAATTGTCCAAGGTCGATTTCCGACGTAATATCAGCAACCATATCAAGGAAGGCAAGTTCTTGAAGACGCGATTTCTTCATGGATTCAGCAAATTGCGCACTCTGCAAGGCAACTGCAGCCTGAGTTGTTATCGCTTCCAGAAGAGATTGGTGTTCAGGTTCAAACTCACCATCAATTTTGTTGAGAAGCTGGGCAACACCAATAACCTCTCCTTTAACCGTGCGGATCGGCACACAGAGAATATTTTTCGTCGTATAACCAGTTTGCTTATCAATGGTATGGTTAAAACGATCATCGGCATAGGCATCGTGGATAATTTCACCCTGTCCTGAGGTAAAAACATGCCCCGCTACACCGGTGTTATTGAGCAATCTAATTTCGCGGGTGTATTCACCTTGAGTGACACGAGAATAAAGCTCATTGGTTGTATCATCGTTTAAAAACAACGTGCCCCGCTCTGCACCTGTTTCTCGCATCCCAATGGTAACTAAGGTAGCTAAAACCTCATCAAGGGTCTCAATACCGGCGACTGTCTTTGAAACTTGTAAAAGCATTTCGGCACGACGAAGCTTTTGTGCAGCCGTTTGTGTACGGCGCGCCGTTTTGCCGGGCTTTACCTTGGGTGTCTCTACTTTTTGCTCTTCTTCCATCACGGAAGCAGGCTGGGCACCGTTAGCCATTTTTTTCCTCCAGTGAATCTCTCAACTCACCTATGGTTTCCTGAAGCTGCCTTAACTCATCACGATTAGCACGGGTAGCCTTATCTTTCGCGTCTTCGGCCAAAATCTTTTGATGCTCCATTTCAGTTCTCAAAGAGGCGATAGTTTCTTTAAGCTCCGTTATTTCATTACTAGAAGCAACAATCGCATCTTGGACCTGTTTCTGTGTCTGAAAGTGCGCAGCTTCTAATTCATCACGCAAGGCTCCAGCAGTCTCTTTGAGCTGGGTAATTTCATTATTAGCCAGCGCTAATGCATCTTGAGTTTTACGTGCAGATGTATTTCGTTCCACCTCCAACTCATCACGCAGGGCTACAATCGTATCTTTAAGATGACGGTTTTCCTTTTGCGCTAAATATAGCGGATCATTCCGATCAATTTCATCAACGAACTGGGCTGCCATTATATTCTAAAGAGGTTATTCCTCTTTTGCCCTTCCAATACCCAAAACACACACAACTTGCTTAGTATACCCTTATACGCAGCAGGAACTTTATATTTTCATAATTTTAATTTTTTCAAGCCATTAATGATAATACTTTATTCTTAGATTATTGAGAACTCATTAAATACGATGGCAGGAAAACAATTAACTTGTCAATAAACTTAGAGGCTTTCCAGGGTGTAAAGCCCTCATACTTTAGCAGCGTCATCAATAGAGAGTTGAGCGGAGGTTGTGCCTTGCCATTCATTGGTTCTGAGTTTGCCTGACACATGGAATCGCGCTTCACGATTATTGAGCATTTCCAAGCCATAGGCTGTATCTACCCCACCAAAGGCAATTGCTTTGAGACGCCCTCCTTCAGGGCTTGAAAGGGTGCAACTAAGATGGTTTTGGTCTTTGCCCACTGCTTTAGCATAAACAACTTCAGCGTTAGAAATTGCAAATCGTGGCTCAGGGTTACCTGCACCAAAGGGGCCGACTTGATCGATTTGGTTGATAAGATCAACCGTCGCCCCTTTTGTTGAAACAGCTCCATCAAAACTTAAAGTTGGTACAATATTATCGGCTTTAATTTGCTTGGTGAATCGCTCCGATAGAAAGGCTTTGAAGGTTTCCAACTGTCTTTTTTCCAAGCTAAAGCCAGCAGCCATGGCATGCCCCCCACCTTTTTTTAATATTCCCGCTTGATTTGCGGCGAGAACAGCTGTCCCTAAATCAATTCCTTTGATTGATCGCCCTGAACCAGTTGCCATCCCATCAGATAGGGCAAGGACACAAGCTGGGACTCCATAACGGTCTTTCAACCTGCTTGCAACAATCCCGACCACCCCTGGATGCCACCCTTCTCCAACAACAAAAATCAAGGACTCTGTTTTTCCACCATCTGCTTCAACCTGTTGAACAGCTTCTTCTTGAACCCTGACTTCAATTTCTCGTCGTTCAAGGTTATAGCCATTAAGCTTTTCTGCTGCGACATAAGCCTCTTCATATGAGTCTGTTGATAAAAGCAAGGACCCCAAAGCTGATTCACCAACCCGCCCGCCGGCATTAACCCGGGGGCCCATGACATAGCCAAGATGATAAGCAGTTGGCTTATCCGTGACACCAGAAACTTCAGCAAGAGCCGCAAGGCCTGGGTTTTCACGGTGAGCCATTACCTTCAAACCTTGAACAACCAAGGCTCTGTTAACCCCGACTAAAGGAACCACATCACATACGGTTCCCAATGCTACGATATCCAACCAGCGACGCAAATCGGGTTCTTTTCGAGATTGATTAAACCATCCTCTGGCTCTTAAGGCTCGGTTGATGGCAACAGCCAAAAGAAAGGCAACACCAACCGCCGCAAGTTTTCCGTGGGGGCTGGTTTCATCTAATCGATTGGGGTTGATGATTGCCAAGGCTTTGGGAAGAGCAGGTTCAGCCACATGGTGATCAACGACAATGACATCCAAATTAATTTCTGCAGCCACCTCAAAAGCGTCATAACTCGAGGTTCCGCAATCAACTGTAACTACCAGCGAAGCTCCTTGAATTTTTAAGTTTCTAAGAGCGTCACCATTAGGACCATAGCCTTCTTTCATGCGATCAGGAATATAAGCAATCACCTCAACGCCAATAGCCGTGAGAAGTTTACGAAGCAAAGCTGATGAGGTTGCCCCATCAACGTCATAATCACCAAAAATAGCAATTTTCTCACCTGTAATCACAGCGTCAACAATGCGCTCAACAGCAACATCCATGTCTAGCAAATGAGAGGGGTCAGGCAGAAGATCACGCAAAGTTGGCTCTAAGAAATTCTCTGCATCCTCTAAGGTAACATCCCTGGAAGCTAGAATTCGCCCAACGATCTCAGGAAGTGACAACCGTTGAGAAAGGGCCAAGGCTGTACGGTCATCCCCATCACGAAGTGTCCACCGTTTCCCGCTTAGCGAACTTTCGACACCGAGAAACGCTTCTGTCATGATTTATCCGGCGACAGGTTGGAGTGGCGCAATCAGAAAATCATGGTGAGCTTCGATATAACGGATGGTGCCCGTCTTGGAGCGCATCACCAAAGAATGGCTATAAGCACCTCCACTATGGAACCGCGCCCCAGCTAACAAAGAGCCGTCTGTAACACCAGTTGCGGCAAAGGTTACATCCCCGTGGGCCATATCAAGGAGGTTGTATTTTTTGTCCAGGTCTTCAATACCGAAATTTTGAGCTAGCCTTCTCTCGCCATCATTACGAAAGACAAGGCGCCCTTGCATCTGCCCCTTGACGCAGCCTAATGCAGCCGCAGCAAGAACCCCTTCACGAGCCCCACCAATCCCCATATAGATATCGACACCGCTTTCATCGCGGCAGGTAGCAATCGCGCCACTGACATCACCACCATCAATCAATTTAATGCGAGCACCAGCGTCACGGACTTTTGAAATAATGTCTCTATGGCGAGGACGATCAAGGACACACACAACCAAATCATTGACTTCAACGCCTTTGGCATCTGCTAAAGCAGATAAATTATCACCTGGTTCAGCATCAAGATCGATTAAACCGTCAGGCATGTGGCTACCAACAGCAATCTTATCCATGTAAAGCGGCGGTGCTTTGAAAAAACCACCTTCTTCGACCATGGCAACAACCGACATAGCTTCATGAGCTCCGCGGGCTGTCATGGTAGCGCCTTCTAGAGGACATAGGGCAACTTCAACGTTACCTCCTTTGCCAGAACCTACTTTCTCCCCAACAAAAAGGGTTTGCGCTTCCCCTTCTGCACCTTCGCCAATAACGATTGTCCCGTGGATATCCAGGCTTCCCAAGGCCTCATGCATATCAGCAATCGCCGCACGATCAGCAGAAATTTCATCTCCCTTACCCATCCAGCGAGACGCGGCCAAGGCAGCCGCCTCAGTCACTCTAACCGCTTCCATAGCAAGGTTTCTATCAATAACTGGATGAGCGTTAGCCGCAGCTGACATGGGAACTCCTATTAAATATAACTTCGCCTTTAAAGAGACTCTATGCGGATCATGCGCGGTGGTTCAAGGACAGTTTGCAACTGGCCAATAGTTTCCAATGTTTTCAGCATCGCGGCTTCAGTCGTGTCATGAAGTGTTAAGACCACAGGCACAGCCTCTCCGGGGGAGCGGCCTCGTTGGATAACAGATTCCATAGAAACGCTATTATCTTGCAAAATCGTAGCAATTTCAGCAAACACGCCTGGCTTATCTACCACCATCAAACGCACATAATAGGCTCCTCGGTGACCTGCCATAGAAGCTGGAACAGAGTCCATTAGATCTGAGGTCGGAATACCAAAGGCAGGAACCAGATTACCACGCGCAATATCGACAAGATCCGCCACGACAGCACTCGCTGTTGGGCCTTCACCAGCACCACGGCCTTCATACATAGTCGTATCGACAAAATCGCCATCAACAACAACGGCATTAAAGACATCTTCAACGGCAGCAATGGAGGCACTTAGGGGGACCATGCAAGGGTGTACCCGTTGCTCAATGCCGTTTGCAGTTTCTGTTGCAATACCTAGGAGCTTGATCCGATATCCAAGCTCCGTCGCAAACTGAATGTCCTGGAAACTAACGTGACGAATGCCTTCAACATTTACCGAGTCAAAATCAACTTTCCGCCCAAAGGCAACACTGGCAAGGATGGCTAACTTATGGGCAGCATCAACCCCATCCACATCGAAGCTTGGGTCAGCTTCCGCATAACCCAGTTCCTGGGCTTCTTTAAGCACATCTTCAAATTCCCGCCCGGTTTCACGCATAGCGGTAAGAATGTAGTTACAGGTGCCGTTAAGAATACCGTAGACCCGCTTTATACCATTTGCTGCCAAGCCTTCACGCATGGCCTTAATGATAGGAATACCGCCAGCGACCGCCGCTTCATAACTTAGAGCGACATTCTTTGTTTCGGCTGCTGCCCCAAGAGCAGAGCCATGGTGGGCAATGAGGGCTTTGTTTGCTGTAACAACATGCTTGCCATTGGCTATGGCTTTTTCACAAAGCGCTTTCGCAATACCGTCTGATCCGCCGATGAGTTCTAAAACCACATCCACATCTTTAGCCACCACCATTTCGGTAGCGTCGTCATACCATGCAAAGTCATCAAGGCTAACGCCCCGGTCCTGGTTGCGATTACGTGCAGAAACAGCCACTACCTGGATGGATCGACCACAACGTTTACTCAATACATCAGCATTATCATTAAGTATCTTAATAACACCTGCGCCTACAGTGCCTAATCCGGCAATAGCGACCTTTAAAGGTTCTGACATGACCCTAATTCCTAACTGCCGTTATGATGGCGACTCATGAACGCCTTAATATTTCTCAGAGCTTGCCGAGTACGATGGTTGTTTTCGACCATACCAAAGCGAACATGTCCATCGCCATGTTCCCCAAAGCCAACTCCAGGAGAAACAGCAACTTGAGCCTCCTCAAGTAAGAGCTTAGAAAATTCCATAGACCCCATGCTTTCAAAGCCTTTAGGCAGAGGTGCCCATGCAAACATTGTCGCAGGAGGACTGGGAATGTCCCAACCAGCCGCTGACAAGCCATTAACCAAAATATCACGGCGCTCTCTATAGAGGTCTCTAAATTCCTGGATACAATCTTGGGGTCCATTCAGTGCCGTCGTAGCAGCAACTTGAATAGGAGTGAAAGCACCGTAATCAAGGTATGATTTAATCCGGGTTAATGCAGCAACAAGCTCTTTATTCCCAGAGGCAAAACCAATACGCCACCCTGGCATAGAGTAGGTTTTGCTCAATGAGTAGAACTCTACAGAAATATCTTTGGCACCCTTAACCTGCAAAATTGAAGGCGGAGGTGTTTCAGTGAAATAAATTTCTGCATAGGCCACATCGGACAAAATGTAGATATTGTGGAACTTACAAAAATCCACAACCTGCTCATAGAAATCCAAATCCACACATTCAGCAGTTGGATTGTTTGGATAGTTGAGTACAACCGCTGTAGGTTTTGGTACAGAATGCATCACCGCATGACGAAGAGATTCAAAGAAAGTCTCATCAGGCTTGATGGGAATGTTACGAACTGCAGCCCCCGCAATAATGAAGCCAAACTGATGGATCGGATAGCTTGGGTTTGGCACCAAAATAACGTCACCAGGGCTAGTGATCGCCATCGCCAAGTTTGCCAAACCTTCCTTAGAACCCAGAGTAACAATAGTCTCCGTCTCAGGGTCGATATCCACATTGAAGCGGCGTCCATAATAGGCGGAAACAGCTTTGCGCAAGCCAGGAATCCCTTTAGAGGCTGAATAACGGTGGGTTTTTGGATTCTGAATGGTTTCTGTCAGCTTATCGACAATATGTTTAGGCGTTCCTGAATCAGGGTTTCCCATACCGAAGTCGATAATGTCCTCGCCCGCCGCTCGCGCTTTCGCTTTCATCGCATTTACTTCAGCAAAAACGTAAGGTGGTAAACGTCGAGTTCGGTAGAATTCCTTATCCATAGCACTTAACCCAAAAAAAAACTCTTGTCTTCACCGGAACCATTTTCCGGCTAGACAAGAGTATTATCAAAAAAGCCAGAAAAATTAAAAGTCGATATAAACCTCTGCGCGGCGATTGCCCGCTTCACCAGATGGCATGACTTCGTAATATACGGGGTCTGTATCTGATACTGCGCCTACATACAAGGTTGTGGGCGCTACGCCAAGGCGCATCAACATTTTTGCGACCTTATCCGCTCGTTGTGTAGACGTTGTCAGATTAACCGTATCATGACGAACTTTGTCCATGTTACGGGTACGGCTACTCGCATGGCCAACAACGCGAATTGTTCCACCGCGTTTTTTCTGCAATGAAGCAACTTTCCGAAGGATCGATTGATCATTCCCTGACAAATTAGCTGACCCGACACCAAACTGAATGGTCGCAATTTTATATGATTGAGAGGCCCCATTCACATTAAATGCAGAAAGGGGATTAGCGCCATCTTGAGTGATGGCGGTTGGAATAATATTAGCAGAAAGCGTTCCTGTCGGAGCTTGATCTAAGAATCGAGCGTTAAAAGCACCACCAGAGTGGACCCCAGAGCTAGAAATAATTACGGTCTCCATGCTCCCGCCTTTATAAGGCATGGAAGCGGTAGCCACTTGTTGTGGCATCTGACCTACAGGAGCCGAAGGCATAGGTGCCCTGTTGCTCGTTGCGTAAGGGAGTTTTTGCGCCAAGGCATTGCGGTAAACTTCTTGTAAGCTTTGCGGCTGACTAACAGGGGCGGCTTGAGCTTGTTGAGGGGCCATTGGAGCGGCTGCACTTGTAGGAGCAGCATTCTGAACAGGTTGAACTTTTGCTGCCACTTGAGGCGTTTCAGGCTTTAACGGAGACATAGCCTCACCTTGACGGGTTAAGTCTTCGTCAGAATAACGACCTTGATCCCGATCAGCAACCAAACCTTCTTGAATTCGTTCTTGCTCTTTTACTGTCGTTTGCTCCGATGAACCTGAGCCACTCTCAGCGCCAGATTTTGCCTCAGCTTGTTGAGCCTGCACTGGAGCTTCGTCATCATCACTGGAGATGGCATCCATTGTATCGCGATACCATTCAGCAGGATTAAGAGCATCCGGCACAGAGGAACAGCCGACAATTATCAGCGGAGCAGCAAGAGCTAGGGCAAGGCGTAAAGACCTTTTCGTGCCAATTAGCTTTTTGTCATCCATATCTAAAACGATTCGTGCCATTCCTTTAATCCCCTTGAGAATAGGTTTTCACCCCATCATTTACGCGAACCTTAGCTTAAGTGAAAGTGAAAATCTGCTTTCTTTACCCAATAAACTGTCGCACTGCTTGTTTAAAATTGCCCAGAATTGGTTAACACTATACAAATAGAAGGCTCCAATCACATTAAAAAACCGATTTTTTCGTGTTTATCTTAATATAGAAGGCAATAAGTTATGGGTAACCAACCGGGAAAAGACAATCTGACCCAACATCCTGAAGAACTGGCCGAAGCCCTTTCGGATATTTCACAGCGTAGTCAGAAGCTAATTACGGACTTCATCGCCAAGCAAACTGCCAGCAGTGAACTCCCCTCCCTTGATCCTCTTAATCTCGGTGAGGCCTTTTTTCAGCTCTCCCTAAAAATGTTCAACAACCCGGTTAAAATGTTCAATGCCCAACTTTCTCTCTGGGAAGATTACTCCAACCTATGGCAAACGTCGACCCAACGTTGGCTTGGGCAAAGCAAGGTTGATCCAATAATTGAGCCTGAAAAAGGTGATCGACGTTTTCAAGACGAATCTTGGCAAAATGTTCAGGTTTTCGATTTTATCAAACAATCTTACCTGATCACTTCTCAATGGATGCAAAATCTGGTTCATGATGTTGAGGGCCTAGACGAAAAAACTGCTCGGAAAGTTGAGTTTTATACCAAACAATATATTGATGCGATCTCACCTAGCAATTTCGTTATGACCAACCCGGAAGTCTTGCGCACCACCATCGAGTCCCGTGGTGAGAATCTTATTCATGGTCTTCAGCACTTGTTGGAGGATATGGAAAAAGGCAAAGGCATTCGCATGACAGACTTCGATGCCTTTACGGTTGGTGAAAACATCGCCTCTAGCCCCGGCAAAGTAGTTTTCCGTAATGACCTGATGGAATTAATTCAGTATTCCCCCACCACAGAAAAGGTCTCAAAAACCCCTTTGCTGATCATCCCACCTTGGATCAATAAGTTTTATATTCTTGACCTTCGCCCCTCTAACTCCTTCATCAAATGGTCTTGCGACCAGGGTCATACGGTTTTCATCATCTCTTGGGTGAACCCTGATGAGAAACTGATGAACAAAGGCTTTGAAGATTATATGCTCGAAGGGCCGCTAGCGGCCTTTGATGCTATTGAGAAAGCGACGGGCGAAAACAAAATCAACGCTATCGGCTATTGTATCGGTGGCACTTTGTTAAACTCGACCTTAGCTTATATGGCCGCCAAGAAAGATAACCGGGTCAAAAGCGCCACCTTCTTCACCACCTTGACTGATTTCACTGACGCCGGTGACTTGTCGATCTTCATTGATGACAAACAAATTGATAGCCTTGACGCGAGGATGGAAAAAACCGGACTGCTCAACGGCAGCGACATGGCGACAACCTTTAACATGCTGCGCTCCAATGACTTGATCTGGTCTTTCGTGGTCAACAACTACTTGCTCGGCAAAGAACCTTTCCCCTTCGATTTGCTTTACTGGAATTCAGACTCCACCCGCATGCCCAAAACCATGCACAGCTTCTATCTCCACAAAATGTATATGGAAAACAAATTGGTCGAGCCCGGTGGCATTGAGCTCAATGGTGTTCCTATCGACCTTCGCAAGATCAAAACCCCGATCTATATGGTGTCTCCTAAGGAAGATCACATCGCGCCTTGGAAAGCTACCTACGCCGCCACCCAACTCTACAGCGGCCCCGTCCACTTTGTCCAATCAGGCTCCGGTCACATCGCTGGCATCGTCAACCCCCCAAGCATCAATAAATACGGCTACTGGACCAACGACGAAATCGCCCCAACCCCCGAAGAATGGGAATCCAAAGCAGAACACCACGAAGGTTCCTGGTGGCCTGAATGGCAAAGCTGGATCAAAAAATACGCTGGCGCGAAGACGACAAAAGCGCGGATCCCTGGCGAAGGTGGCTTAAAGGCTATTGAAGATGCGCCGGGGAGTTATATCAAGATTAAGAGTTAAGGAGGACTTCACCTCCTAACTTTACAATCTAATCTTACGGAAAATCTTTTATGAGTTCATTTGCGATCGCAATAATGTCTTCATAATCTTTTTTTCTTCCTTGGCAAAGCTTCCACTGAGCAACCTCTTTTAAGCCTGCTACAGGTATATCAGATGATTCTTTTGTTGGTTTGGAGCCTTTAACATCTTCAAAATTGATTCCGGGAAAGGTTTTAAGCACCTCCGCATTACAATTTTCTATCTTTAACACAGGCACTTTCTCTCCATCACCACCACATTTCTCACTGAATTTTAGATTATTTTCGCCTTTCAATCGGCCAAAGGTTTCATCTGATACAAACACATCGAGATCATCAATAGATCGCCCAATGTCGATATTTCTCAAAGCAAGGGCTGATGATCCAAAAATGATGATATTTTTCTTTTCGTTCGGAGGAAATTTTTTGAGAAATATTTCAATGATCCCCTGTACTTTTTCCATATTTTCTTCAACGAGATTAGGCATTTTTCCCTCTACTCCGCCCACTTAGCCACAGGCACTGTTGAAATCGAGTTTTTTGGTGAACCATCGATGAGTTTGTCGGAATAGACCAAGTAAATCAGGACGTTGCGTTTTTGATCTAGGAAGCGGACGACTTGGATGGTTTTGAAGAGGAGCGAGGTGCTTTCTTTGAAGACACGTTCGCCGGGTTTGAGCTTGTCATTAATTTTAATGGGGCCGACTTGTCGGCAGGCGATTGAGGCATCAGACGTATCTTCCGCTAAACCCAGGCCACCAGAAATCCCGCCTTTAACAGCACGGCTTAAGTGACAAGCGACACCTTCTATTTTGGGGTCGTCAAAAGCTTCAACAATGATTGAGTCGTTGGGGCCAATCATTTTGAAATTTGAACTCACCCGTCCAATCTCATCAGCTTGCCCCATGATAGGAAACAACAATAGGCATAGGGTAACAGCAATAAATCTCATGGTTTCCTCTTGGGTTATTCTAGGTTACACGCCCCCTCCCCTATTCGGGAAGGGTATTAGACGGTAAAGGAACGGAGTTCCTAGCTTACAGAAAGACGTTTTTTCTCTTTCCCCGGAGGTAATTGCGGCATTTTGGGCTCGGGGTATTTGAAGGTGATCTTTTTATCTTTTATGGCGACTTGTACGATGCCACCCGTCGCCAATTCACCAAACAGAAGCTCTTCCGCCAGAGGCTTTTTAATATGCTCCTGGATCACCCTTGCCAAAGGTCTTGCGCCATAGTTTTTGCTATAGCCTTTCTTCGCCAGCCATTCGCGAGCCGCATCAGTAAGCTCAATCGTGACATCCCGGTCAGCCAATTGAGTTTCAAGTTCGATGATGAATTTATCAACAACCCGAGAGACCACTTCTGGAGCCAAGCTATTAAAGGGAATGATTGAATCCAGGCGATTGCGGAACTCTGGAGAGAACATCTTTTCAATGGCCTCCATGTCGTCCCCTTCTCGACTATCACGCTCAAAACCAATTGCCGCTTTCGCTAAGTCCGTCGCCCCAGCATTGGTGGTCATGATCAAAACCACATTGCGGAAATCAACGCTCTTGCCGTTATGATCAGTCAGCTTGCCGTGGTCCATCACTTGAAGCAGCACGTTGAATAGGTCCGGGTGGGCCTTTTCGATCTCATCAAGCAACAGGACTGCATAAGGCTGCTTATCAATGGCATCGGTCATCAAACCGCCTTGATCAAAGCCAACGTAGCCTGGAGGAGCACCAATCAAACGTGAAATGCTGTGACGTTCCATATATTCGGACATATCGAAGCGAACCAACTCGACACCCAAAGTCAGCGCTAATTGCTTGGCAACCTCGGTTTTACCGACACCCGTAGGGCCGGAGAACAAGTAACTGCCAATGGGCTTCTCAGGCTCGCGCAATCCAGCACGTGACAGCTTGATAGAACTTGAAAGCGCATCAATGGCTTCATCCTGACCAAAGACCATGGTCTTAAGGTCACGCTCTAAGGTGCGCAGAGATTCACGATCATCCGTTGAGACGCTCTTAGGCGGGATACGGGCGATCATGGCGATAATCTCTTCCACATCTTTGACCGTCGCCGTCTTGCGACGCTTCCCTTCAGGAACCAGCATCCTGGAAGCCCCAACCTCATCAATCACGTCAATCGCTTTATCTGGTAGGAAACGATCATTGATATAGCGATCAGAGAGCTCAACAGCCGACTTGATGGCGTCGTGGGTATAGCGGATTTTATGATATTCTTCGTAATAAGGCTTCAACCCTTTGAGAATTTTGATAGCGTCATCAATAGACGGCTCATAGACATCGATCTTCTGGAACCGGCGGACCAAGGCTCGGTCTTTCTCAAAGTGATTGCGATATTCTTTGTAAGTTGTCGAACCGATGCAACGCAGGGTTCCTGCTGCCAAAGCGGGTTTTAGCAAGTTTGAGGCATCCATTGCCCCACCACTGGTAGCGCCAGCGCCAATAATTGTATGAACTTCATCAATAAAGAGGATGGCATTTTCATCCGCTTCTACTTCCGAAATCACGGCTTTCAACCGTTCTTCGAAATCACCCCGGTAACGGGTTCCTGCGAGAAGAACCCCCATATCGAGCGAGTAAATAACGGCTTCGGCTAAGACTTCCGGTACGCTTTTCTCATTGATCAACCGGGCTAAACCTTCGGCAATAGCGGTTTTACCAACTCCTGGATCACCAACAAATAACGGGTTGTTCTTATTGCGGCGACAGAGCACTTGGATGGTGCGTTTAATTTCTTTTTCACGACCAATCAGCGGATCAATTTTCCCCAATCGGGCTTTTTCATTGAGGTTAACGCAATAGGTATCTACCGCACTTTCGCCTTTGTCTCCAGAATGAGCGTCATCTTCCTCATCTTCAATCCCATGCGGTGTGCGGGATTCAGACATTTCGGGAACTTTAGCAATACCGTGAGAAATATAATTCACCGCATCAAGGCGCGTCATATCTTGGGCTTGCAGGAAGTAAACGGCGTGAGATTCACGTTCAGCAAAAACAGCAACCAACACATTGGCCCCGGTAACAGACTCTCGGCCTGAGGATTGAACATGAATAGCCGCGCGTTGAATAACCCTTTGGAAACCTGCCGTCGGCTTGGGGTCTTCTTCACTTTCAGAAACCAGAGAGTCGAGCTCGTCATCAAGAAAGATCGTTAACTCACCAGACAAGCGCTCATCATCAACACCACAAGCCTTAAGAACGGCAAGGGCGTCAGGGTCTTCAATCAAGGCCAACAGCAGGTGCTCTAAAGTAGCGTACTCATGCTGGCGCTCAGAAGCCAGTGACAAGGCGCGATGTAAGCTTTCCTCAAGGTTTTTTGAAAGCATCCAGGTTTATTCCTTTTCAACAGTGCACTGCAGAGGGTGCTGATTCTTGCGGGCTAGATCCATCACTTGATTAGATTTAGTTTCCGCAACTTCGTAAGTGAAAACACCACAAATACCGACGCCTTTTGTGTGGACATGAAGCATAATCTCGGTTGCTTCTTCGGCACCTTTGCCAAATATCCGCTCCAAAACATAAATGACGAACTCCATAGGTGTGTAGTCATCATTTAACATCAGCACTTTATACATGGACGGCTTTTTTGTTTTAGGTTTCGACTTAACCGCTAGGCCAGTCCCCTGATTGTCGTCCGTATTTTTGTTCCCCTTAGTCATTCTGCCTTTCTCAATTTTTATCATTACTCACAACTATAATATTGGACGCTAGCCAAATAGTTAAAGACCTCACAGAAAAGAAAATATCAAATCTATTGGGAAAGGTCACGGAGATGGTTATAAAAGTTCTGATACAGATTAACGACTTTAGGACTCACAGCCATGCTTTACGCCATTCTTTGCCACGACAAAGCAGCTTCATCACACATTAGAGCCGAAAACAGGCCCTTACATTTGGAATACCTGAAAGCAAACAACGACAATATCCACGCCGCTGGGCCTTTAATGGGAGATGATGAGCAATCGATGGTGGGCAGTTTGTTGATTATGAATTACGAGAGCAAGGCAGAAGCAGAAACCTTTGCGGCTGGCGACCCTTACGCCAAAGCCGGGCTTTTTGAGAGCGTGACAATCACGCCATGGAAGCAAGTTATTCCTGCGCTTTAAAAAAAACCTTTGGGGTTAAGAACTTTCTACAACAGGCAATCGTATTGTAAACTCAGTAAAATTCCCAAGTACAGAGTGGCAGTCAATTTGTCCATTGAAACTTTTGACAACCCTCTCACAAAAAGCAAGACCAAGCCCTGCCCCACCATTAGTATTTGTATAAAACCTGTTAAATACTTTGTTCAAATACTTGGGGCTGATACCCTTTCCAGTGTCTTTCACACAAATTAAGTTATACTTAGTGCCGGGTGATAGCTGGATGATTATCGAGCCTTTTTCTGCGGCTGAAACTGCCGTAAGAGCATTTTTTATTAAGTTCATCACGACATGGGCCATCAAGAAATCTTCCCCCCAAAAATCAAAATCCTTTGAGGCTTCAATCGTAATAAGTTGTTGTTGATTAATCGTAAGGGGATAGTGCCGAATAACCTCTTCGGCAATAGCTTTCATGGAGTGGGATGTGAATTTACTAGTATCAATCTCTTCATCTCGAACATTCTGCAAAAGACAATCAACTACATGGGATGCTTTTGAATGGTGATGCTTCAACAGATCAAAGGTCTCATCAAATTCTGCAAGGCTAATCCCTTGCCCCTCTTCATCAGAAAGATCGTCAAAGGCCTCAAGCTCAAGCTGCATCCCCATCATCGGTGTCCGTAATTCATGAGCAATCGAACCAGCTAAGGCAACCGCCTTATTTTGGTTTGTTATGATTGTTTTAATTTCAACATATTTAAAAATAATTCCCCCGGTTACTGCAAATAAAATAACAGGGATAGTTTCATAGAAATCATACATATTTGTCAGTTGATTTCCTTGAAAAAGAAAAAAGGCAAACGCAAATATGAATCCAAAAAAAATCATAAAAAATAATCTCAATGGATCAACAATCAAAGCTAAATAAAAAATACCGCAAATCAATGATCCAAGCCAAATTCCTGAAACATCATTTTGCAGAAACATATAAAAAAAGAAAAATGGTAAACCAAACGTAAGTGCAAAATACGTATAGGTTACGAAGAATGCATTGTTGCTACGTTCTTTCCTATCAAGAAACAACCAAATGACAAATCCACACATAGCTATTAAACGAACAAATATTTCCTCATATGACTGAGGAAAGACATCAGACCAAATGTAGAAATACAACGGGTGTCCAAGGACAGAAAAAAAAGCAAAAAGTTTAGTTTTCATCCTGACATCATCTAAATTTGAAGTGTAATACTTCTCACTTAAAATAGTATTTCGCAACGACAAGCACTCCAAAGAATAAGTAGTTAGAAAATTATATTTTTAATCTACTTTTACATGAAATAAAAAATTAATCATTCACAGACGTTGAAAAACCTCAAATAAAAAATAGCACGGATTTTTCAAGTTAACTTCCTACATATTTTACGGTACCTAGATCAAGTAGTCACAACATTTTGTTGTTACTACAGCAGCTACATACCTGCCAAAAAAAATTGGCGAATGCCTCCGTTCAATCGTTCTTATGAATTTTCAAAAGGGGCATTTCACTTCATTAAGCAACAGGATAAAAACTATGCATAATACTAACTTAACCGACCCTAATTTCATTGATCACGCAATCACCCAAAAAACAAACCTTTATGGTGGCAAACATCCACTACATGCTGCAATTGGGAAAAGTTGGGATAAGCCTTCTATTGTTCACATGCAGTCAAATGACTATCTATCGATTGCGAATGATAAAAGAATATGTCGCTCCAAAGCCTCATACTTATTATCTTATGGGCATGGAGATTCAGTCTCCAGAGTATTTGCCCATGACCGAAATGACATACATAGAAAATTTGAAAAACGTATCGCTCATTTAACAAAAGCAGAAGATGCCGCATTAGTTATGTCAGGCTACTGTGCAAATACCGGTATTGTTCAGTGCTTCGCACAATCTGGGACACCTGTTTATATCGATATTAGAGCCCATGCATCATTATGGGAAGGTATACTAAGTGCTCGCGCAAAAGCTCGTCCTTTTCGACATAATAATGTCGAAGACCTCGCTAAGAAAATCAAACGCTATGGCCCAGGGCTTGTTGTCGTTGATTCTCTCTATAGCACCAATGGCAAAATGGCTCCTCTAGCTGATATCGTTAAAGCAGCCGAAGATGGCAATTGTGCAATTATCGTAGATGAAACTCATTCATTCGGCTGCCATGGGCCAAACGGAGCTGGATTAGTCGTTGAATTAGGATTGGCTGAGCGAGTTCATTTTCGGACTATAGGCCTCTCAAAAGCAGTAGCTGCCAGAGGAGGTGTTGTTCTTGGTTCACGTAGAAATATGGAATTTTTCCAATATGAAGCAAGGCCAATGATTTTTAGCACTTCCGTTCTGGGCTATGAAGTTGCTGGGTTTGATACGACTCTCGATATTTTCGCATCGGAACCTTGGCGGCGAGAAAAACTACATGCCAATCATCAGTATCTAAAAGATGGCTTTCTTAAGTTAGGGTATGATGTCACAGAAAGTGATAGTCAGATATTATCCATTGTAACTGGGGTAGTTAAAGACACTGTTGATTTTAGAAATTTTTTGGAAAAACGAGATGTGATTGGCTCTGTATTTTGGGATCCAGCTACACCAAAAGACAAAGCCCTTATGAGGTTCACAGTCAATACAACCTTAACACAAGCACAGATGGATCATACTCTTGATGTTTGCGCTGATGCATTAAACGAGATTGATATGACCGGATGGCCTTGCTTGCTCAACTAAAGCTATAGCTTTTGGAATATCCTGTCCTGGATCACCCGGCATAGTTTAAGGGTATAGACAACAATTCTTGCTTGTACGTCTTCCAGGGCAGGGTATCAAACCTGTCATTACTCGGCATTTTTTCAACAGGTATAAGGCTCCAGCGGACATCACCTGACTGCTGACACGGATATAAGAAGTCATCCAGCCTGTCATGCCAGGGTAATTCCTTCCCTAAATCATCATAAAATTCCCAAGCCATATAGGTACCAGCTCTCAACCGTTTGGTGCCTTCGCAAGGCCCAAGTTCATCTTCGACCAAGTCAGCTCGTTCCAATTGTTCTTGTTCAGGTCCGATCAGGCAAAACTTTTTGTTCCCGTCGTCATCACAGAGAAGGAAACCTCTCGGAAAAGGAAGATAGTAGTATTCGGTAAATTTAAAAGCTTCGAAAATTTTATCCATCAGCTCTTTAGTCACATAGCGATCAATCAAATGATTTCTTGATGCCCTATAAGCATGAATAAGTGGATCAACTTTTTCTAGGAGGTATTCATGATGTAACTCAGTCATCATACGTTTGATTTTTTTACGTGCATCTCGGTCATTTTTATTCACGTATCTATCAATAAGCCCATCGTTAAAGGCTTCGATCGTCGCTTGGTCGGTCATTTTACCTGTAAGAAGAATTGTTTTTATTCCTGTATCTTTGATCAGAGAACAAAACTCCAAACCAGTAATACTAGGCATCACTTGGTCTATAATAACCACCGATACCATTTTATACCTGTCAACAGACCCTGCAAAGCGGCGAATTTCTGAAGATTTCAGAAGAAAAAGGTCATCGCCAGGATTAACGTTATCTGGCTCTGAGTTATATGACCTGAATAAATTAAAAGCACCGTGGCCAATATCTTGGGCCTGATGAATATGTTTTAAAGCTTTCCCCGTTGAGGAAAACGCAAGGACGGCATTTTCTCGTCCTAACGCTTTTCGAAGGGATTTTAAAAAGCTCTCATCATCATCTATTAGAATAGCCGTGCATGGGTGATAGATTGGCACATTCGGGTTAAACGGGCTATTCACTTTTTACCTCCAGCTCAAGGATGACGTCTATATTTTTAAAAATCTAGCGTCCGCAAACTTTACGTCGCTTCAATCACTATACAGTCGCAAAAAAAAATCATCATTGCAACCTTTAGTGTTGTCTGCTGGGGATTCTCTTAACTGCAGCGACAATTTCTCCCTCTATAAACAACCCAAATGCAAAAAAGGCGGGGCCTTGCGACCACCGCCTTTTTCTCAACCTTAAACGGACAGCTACAATTAAGCAGCTTTTTTGAGCTTGCTGAGGGACTCAAAGGCCACGTTCAGGCGATCACCAAGAGGTTTAGCAACCTCTCCAGCGAGTTTGTTAGTTTTTTGGCTGACTAAACCGGCTTCTTCGACAATTTTTTCGTAGCTGGTTTTAACCAATTCAGCCTGAAGGTCAGTAACTTCTTTAATATCTTTGCACTTCATCATGGCTTTTGAAGCTTCAATACTGTCTTCAAAATTAGAACGAGCAAGGCCAAACATGGCTTCGGTAATGTCTTTAAGGCCATTGGTCATGATGGAGATTGATTCAGATACAGCATCAATGTTGCCTTGATTGAAAGCAAGAGCATCCTGGTACCCTTGGAACAAATCTTCCTGAACTTTGTTAACGGCTTCTTTAGCTTGATCAGCAACGTCAGCTTTTGGTGCTGCTGGTTTAGCCACAACTTTAGGAGCAGCCACTTTAGCCGCTACCTTTGGTGCAGCAGCTTTCTTAGGAGCGGCGCGTTTAGCAGCCGGCTTCTTAGCTACAGGTTTTTTAGCCACAGGCTTTTTAGCCACTACTTTTTTCACTGCAGGCTTCTTAGCTGCCGGCGCAGCTTTGCTTGCAACAGGTTTAGTAGCTGGTTTTACAACAGGTTGTTCTGGAGCTTTTTCTGCTTCAACCTTCGCAGTTGCGGCGGGTTTTGCAGAAGCTTCAGGTTTAACTTCAGGTTCAGTGGTTTTAGGCGTAGTATCAGATGGCGCAGCCATGGTCGCTCTCCCTTAGATAGCAACGGTTAAAACAGTTTGCAGCCAAGGTAAAAATAAACAATCCACCTGTCTGCTTCTTAGGAGAAAAAATAGAACGGTCAGATTTGCTCGTCAAGTATTTTTTGTGCATTGCAGCATTTTTCATTGCAATGCAGCATAATCAATCCAAAAGATACATCAAACCATTGGGTCCAACCCTTATATTAAAGCGACCATGATCAGCTTTATTGACCTTATATTCATCATCAAAAAGAGTTTCTCGTGGAGGGTTAAGCGGAATCTCTGTCATGTCCCACCCCAGTAAAAGCGGAGAGAAGGCTAAATTTTTATAATTAGCATCAGGCCAGCGAAAAGTTCCAAAACGAAGCACGCCCTCCTTGCAAGCAACAACAAGCCAATAGAATTGGTCTGAAGAAAGCTCTATTTCTCTTTCGTCATGAGTAAAAATACCATCTGAAGTCATGGCCTGCTCTAGAAGCTCTTTATCAGCCTCACGCAAGCGAATAGTTGCCTTTTTCCCCTGCCAGGGCTTAAGCAAATCAAGAACTTCATTTACGTATAGCTCTGAAAGATCAGCCTCACCAATAACCTCAACCTTTAAATCGTTCCCCCGCAACTCGTATATACGCACTTGCTCCGTATAAACCCCGTTATAGACGAAACGATAATGGTTTGGGCCACCACTCTGGCAAGTAGCACGCATGTCATCTCCATTGAGGAAACTGAACCAACTGAATTTACGCTCAATCGGATTTACTTCTCCGCCTTGATAGGTACAACCCGTCACCACAAAGAGAAAAAAGACGCTGATAAAAACTACTATTCGTCTAAATATAGAAAAAATCACATTATTTCTAAGCAAGATATGGCCCCTTAACGGATTATTAGCGGTCATCCCTTCATCTTATGATTAGGAAAAGAAATTCCGCAAGAAAGTTTACAGTTGTATTCGCTGCCATAACGTAGAGAATACTCCTAGATTATAAGGGTGGTAAATAGCGTGTCTTTGAATAAATTAGTTAGCACATCAGTTAAAACTGCCTTCCTGCTTGCCCTTTCTCTTCTTATTTTTCAGCCGTCGACTGCCTCTGCTAAATACGCTTCTTATGTTGTCGAAGTTAGTACCGGAAAAGTTCTTCACTCCGTAAATGCGGACACCCGAAACTACCCTGCTTCTCTGACTAAAATGATGACTCTTTATATGATCTTTGACGCCCTTAAGAAGGGTGATCTCTGGCTGCATGAAGAATTGGTGGTTTCTCGTCGAGCAACTTGGCAACCCCCTTCTCGTCTTGGGCTTGGGTTTGGTCAAACCATAACTGTTGAAAAAGCAATCTATGCTCTGGTGACAAAATCAGCCAACGATGTTGCAGTAACTGTCGCTGAAAACATTGGTAAGACTGAAAGAGCCTTTGCTCTTAAAATGACATCCATGGCCCGCAAATTGGGCATGAAGCGTACCATCTTCAGAAATGCCTCAGGTCTGCCCCATCGTGGTCAAATGAGCACTGCACGGGATATGTCCGTTTTGGCTCGCCGCCTAATGAAAGATTTTCCTCAATATTATCATTATTTCTCTACTCAAAAATTTGAATATGGCGGTCGCACTTATAAAAACCACAACAAGCTCCTGAGTAATTATGATGGCGCTGATGGCATCAAAACAGGCTACATCCGTGCCTCAGGCTTCAACTTAGTTGCATCTGTAGAACGTGATGGGCGCCGAGTAGTCGGTGTCGTTTTCGGCGGAAAAACTTCTAAACGACGCGACAAACACATGGCGCAGCTTTTGAACAAAGGTTTTACCAAACTGACCGGAAAAACCCAATACGCCAAAATGGATAATAAAGCTAAGAGCAAAAGGAAGAGCCAGCAAACTGCAACCAGAGTTATTCCAGGTCAGGCCATTGCCAGAACATCACCTCGTCACTCTTGGGCTGTCCAAGTTGGGGCTTATCACAAACCTCATCTGGCTGCTAACCTCGCTGAAGATGCTTTAGAAAAAGTTTCTAAGATTGCTAAAAACGGCAAAGTCCGTGTTGTCCCTCTACGTCAACGCCGAGGAAAAACCGTTTATCGAGCTCGGATTGTAAATGTCACCAAGAAAGAAGCTTTTCGCTCCTGCCGCGTCCTTAAACGCAACCGCATGGATTGCATGGAGACCCGAGCCCAAGGCCCAATCGAAGTTGCTTTAAACGATTAGAGCAATTTCCAATTAAAAGAACCTAGCCTTTTACTCTGCGTAAAAAAACCAGTCCACAACTAAGCTTATTGAGTAAAATCTGGCGGGGTAATATCACTGGCTTGAAGCTGCTCACTTAAAGCAGATTTAAGCCGCTCAAGGCCTTCAGGAGAAGAAGCTTCACAACGCGCAACAAGAACCGCCTGGGTATTTGATGCCCGAAGCAACCACCAGCCATCATCATTCTGCACCCGTACACCGTCAACGGTAGAGACAGAAACACCTGTGGCACTAGCCAACCGAGCTTCAACTTCTTTCGCGACTTCAAACTTCCGTATATCAGGACAGTCAAAACGAATTTCAGGGGTGCTGAAAGTATGAGGGAGATTATCCCGCATCTGGTCCAGGGTAATATCTGAATTAGCTGCAATAGACATAAGACGTACAGCGGCATAGAGCGCATCATCAAAGCCATAGTATCTATCAGCGAAGAAAATATGTCCGCTCATTTCTCCAGCAAAAGGAGAATCCATCTCTGCCATCTTAGATTTGATCAAAGAATGGCCTGTCTTATACATCACTGGATTGCCGCCCATACGAGCTATTTCATCAAAGAGAACTTGGCTTGCTTTGACGTCAGCAATAATGGTGGCTCCAGGGGTTTGATCGAGAATTTCTTTACCCCAAATCGTCATTAGCTGGTCACCCCAAATGACGCGTCCTTGTGAGTCGATCACGCCAATACGGTCACCATCACCATCAAAACCAACCCCAAAATCACAACCTTCACGAGCTACAACCTCTTTTAGTTGTTCGAGGTTTTTCTCGACAGTTGGATCAGGGTGATGACTTGGGAAAGTTCCATCAATTTCTTCATTAAGCAGAAAGTGAGTACCGGGAAGCTTTGCGGTAACCCCAAGCATGGCGGCACCAGCAGAACCATTGCCAGCATCCCAGGCAACTTTCAAATCACGGCCTTGGCGGAAATCTTTGGCAACACGATTGATGTAATCATCCAACATAGGTCGATCGATAATTTGCCCACCACCAGCTTCATAATCTCCAGCTTCTGCAATTTGACCAAGTTTTTGGATATCTTGACCAAAGAACGACTTGCCACCAAGCATCATCTTAATGCCATTGTGGGTGGGGGGGTTGTGCGACCCTGTAATCATAAGCCCACCATCTGTCTCCAGCAAGAAGGTCGCCAGATAAAGCATAGGGGTTGGTCCAAGGCCTACACGGTAGACTTTGAGGCCACAGGCCCCTAAACCATCAATAGCGGCCTTTTCAAGCTCTGGAGAGCTCAAACGACCATCATAACCTATAGAAACACTCGTTCCGCCTCCACGGACAATGGTTGTCCCAAAAGCACGAGCAACAGCATAAACATCCTCAGGATTAAGAGTTTCACCAACAATCCCCCGAACATCATATTCGCGTAGGATTGTCGGTTCCAGTTTATGCCCGTCAGTCATGGGTCAGTCCTTATTTATCGGATTCAAAGGGGCGACCAATGCAGGAATAATTAAACCCTGCCGCCGCCATTTCATCCGGATTGTAGATATTTCTCAAATCAACCATCACCGGAGACTTAAGAGTCTCTTTCATGCGCTTGAGGCCAAGGTTCCTGAATTCGTTCCATTCTGTAATAATAACTAGGCAATCTGCATCGGGCATTGTGTCGTAAGCATTGCCACACCATTCAATATCCTTGAGCATCGTCTTCGCTTCACCCATAGCTTCTGGGTCATATGCACGAACAGTAGCACCTGCTTTGGTCAATGCAGGTAGGATATCTAAGCTCGGCGCATCGCGCATATCATCGGTATTGGGTTTAAAAGCAACCCCAAGCACAGCAATGGTCTTACCCTTAACAGAGCCACCACAAGCTTCAACAACCCGAGCCGCCATTGCCTTTTTACGTTTGTCGTTAATATCAACAACCGTTTCAACAATGCGCAAAGGGCTGTCGAAATCTTGAGCTGTATGAACCAAAGCCAAAGTATCTTTAGGGAAGCACGATCCCCCATAGCCAGGGCCAGGGTGGAGAAATTTGCTGCCAATCCGTCCATCAAGGCCAATTCCTTTGGCAACGTGGTGGACATCAGCTCCAACTTTTTCGCAAAGATCAGCCATTTCATTGATGAAAGTGATCTTCGTCGCCAGGAAAGTGTTACCGGCATATTTGATCAGCTCTGATGTCCTACGACTGGTAAAAAGAACGGGGGTTTCAATGAGGTAGAGAGGACGATAAAGGCGGCTCATCAATTCTTGGGCTGGTTTGCTTTCAGTACCAATAACAACCCGATCAGGGCGCATAAAATCATTAATCGCGGCCCCTTCCCGTAAGAACTCAGGGTTCGATACCACATCAAACTCTCCATCGGGTCGAGCTTCTTTGATAATTTTTTCGACTTCGTCACCTGTACCAACAGGAACTGTGGATTTGGTTACAACAACGGTATAACCATCCATAGCTTCTGCGATTTCTTTAGCAGCGCCATAAACGTAGCTTAGGTCTGCGTGACCACCTCCCTTTTTAGTCGGTGTCCCCACAGCAATAAAAACCACATCGGCCTTTTTGACAGCCGACTTAAGGTCTGTGGTAAAATTCAACCGTCCCGCTTTGACGTTGTTCTCAACCAGAGTATCCAGACCGGGCTCAAAGATCGGCATGATACCTTTTTTAAGGTTTTCAATTTTTCCCTCATCCAGATCAACGCAAGTAACATCAACACCGAATTCAGAGAAACAAGTGCCGGAAACAAGGCCAACATAGCCAGTACCGATCATCGCAATATGCATAGAGCCGTCCTATTCTTAAACCCAAATGGAAACTGGTATGGTCAAACCAACTTCTTGATTAAATCTGTTACGCCATCGTGTAATTCATCACTGGCAAGTGCAAAAGCCAAATTAGCTTCAATAAACCCTAGTTTGGAACCGCAATCATAGCGCTCCCCTTCAAACCTAAGCCCGTGGAAAGGTACCTTACCGATGGTCTTTGCCATGGCATCCGTGAGTTGGATTTCTCCACCCGCGCCTTTTTCATGCCGATCTAATTCCGCAAAGACTTCAGGTTGAAGAATATAGCGCCCAATGATAGAGAGCGTAGACGGGGCAACAGCAGGATCAGGTTTCTCAACCAAACCCTTAGCTTCAGCAAGACGCCCATTATCACTAACGATATCCAAGATACCGTAACGGTTAGTATGTTCCCGAGGGACATCTTCCACCGCCACAACATTACCCCCAACCTCTTGATAGGCTTCAACCATTTGCCTTAAGCAACCGGGAGCCGCGAGGATGAGATCATCAGGGAGGACGACGACGAAAGGTTCGTCATGAATGAAGTTTCTGGCACACCAAACAGCATGACCTAAACCAAGGGGTTTTTGTTGACGGACATAAGCGATGTGGCCTGCCGTTGGCATGGCTTCATGTAAAATCTCTAAAGCTTCTATTTTATTCCGTTCTTCAAGAACCTGCTCTAATTCCACAGAATGATCAAAATGATCTTCCATGGCCCCCTTGCCACGTCCTGTTACGAAAATAAACTCCTCAATTCCTGCGTCTCGAGCTTCATCAACAGCATATTGAATGAGGGGGCGATCAACCACCGGAAGCATTTCCTTAGGAATTGCTTTAGTCGCAGGAAGAAACCGGGTTCCTAAGCCTGCAACAGGGAAAATAGCCTTCTTAATCGGCTTCGTCATAATACCAACTTTTAAATTACTGGAACGCGGCGGATTTGTGCCACAGAGAGGCCTTTATCGCAAGTAAAGGTTAAGGTCTATTTACTCAAAAGCACATCTTTTGCCTGATTGATTTTTGCTGCAAGGTATGTCGATCCTCCAAGGTCAGGATGAATCTTTGAAATCAAACGGTGATAGGCCTCTTTTATAGTCTCGTCTGAAGCCCCATACTCAAGTCCTAAAATATCCAAGGCTTCATTCTCCGACATACCCGTCCCTTGGGTGTAAGAGGTATCTTTTGTGTCAGATTGTTCCCGCCATTGGTCATCATATTCCCTCTCTAGAAAGGCATCTAGCACTTGAAGGGATTGGGGATCATCTTTGCATTCTTCTCTTAACGTTAGTAATTCTTCAAGAGAGAGAACCTCAAGCTCAAACCCCGCATAACTGCCTCGAACCACATGACCCGACATTTTCCCCGTATCGTGGTCGAGGACCATTTTGAAAAAATTTGTTTCAACTTGTGAAGTTTGCCCCTTTGGAGCTCCTCCACCAGTGGCACGGCGGAAATTTTTTAAGAGCTGAGAAAAAGTCCGCAAGCGCATAAACCAAACGAAAAGAGCCGGAAGCGCAGCGAATGCGAAAGCAAATTTTCCTGTTAAGGCTAGTACAGCTACAACAGCGACAATGACAATAATAGCAAGCCACTTAATTGCTTTGATTATCGCCCGAGGCTCTGCTGTTGTCAGCCACTTTAAAGACAGTCCAACACCAATAACGAGAGCTAATCCAAGAATCAACCACGACATATGCTCAACGCCTCATCTGATTGCTAATGCGCTTGATGACCCCACCTCGTTTAGACGCATAACTTTCCAAGGCTTTTCGTCCTCCAGCAGCATAAACAGCCACTGCTTTGAGTAGTTCCTTTAGAGCTTGAGCCGAATGAGCATCGAAGCTGCAACATGCACCATTGGTCAATTTTGCAATTTGTTGAAACCCATAGGCCGCGACAGGGTCATCCCCTTCATGAAACATAAAAGCCGGAACCCCCAGCAAACCAAGCTCACCAGCTTGTCTACCTAAGCGATCAACATCCTCTTCCAAACAATCACCTACAAAAACCAAAGCATCGACTCGAGTCTTCTTAGTTTCTGTTATAGCGTGTGACAAAACTTTAGAAAGTTGGCTTTCCCCTGCCAAGCAATAAACGGAAGTCATCTCCTTGAGAAGCACGGAGGAATCAGATGTCCAGGTCGTCGCCTCAAATTCCCCAAAACCCCGATAATAAGTCAGCTGGACATCCAGCCCTCCTAAAGAAGCTGTTTCCATAAACATTTCAGACTGGATATGGCATGCACGATCCCAGGTTGCCTGACGACTCGCTGTCGCATCCATAGCAAAAATTAGGCGTCCCCTTTCCCCCGATGCCTTTCGTACAGGCGTCGCGGCCACCTTCTGCAAAAAGGCATCGACTTCAGAACGGCTAGATCGCCCGGCAGGGAGTTTGTTTTTATCTGGCATTGAGTCTCCTTTAAGAAGGACGTTAACTCCTATGTATCTACTTTTTCAAGGCTATCAACTCTTTGAAGTCAAAACAGGTAATTTTAAAGCCTCAATTAAGCTCCGCACTTCCTGACGAGCAGCAACATGGGAGAGGCTCAGACTGGTTCCTTTGGTGATTTGGCGCAAATCCATCATAGTGAGGCCTTTAAGAAATAGTTCTCGAAAAATAACTCGTTCACCAAACCCTGGGACCAAACGAAAGCCAATGCGTTTGGATAACGAGGCTAAGGCCTTACCCATATCTTCTTTGTTACGAGCGTTGAGGGAGCTAAGGCGATTACGAAGGACGATCCAGTCCATGGTAACTTTATCCCGCTGAGCCCTTTTCATTTTTTCTTGGAAAACCATCGCGGCGTAATGGCTAGGTTTCTCAATTTTTAAGCTGTCATGCTCAATACGGGCAATGACGTCTAAGTCAATAAAGCTATCATTTAAGGGCGTAATCAAAGTATTGGCATAAGAATGCCCTAGAGTGGAAAGGTTACTGGCGCTACCTGGGCTATCAATAACCACCACTTGATGGTCTTGCGATAGTTCAGCAATACAAGCAGTTAATCTCTCTTCATCTTCGGTTTCGGCCTTGGATTTATCGCGCTCATCACTTGGCAGAACAATCTTATGAGTTGGGCAGGCTAGATCAACCCCTTCAAGCTCAGCAAAACGCTTTCGGTTTTCTAAATAACGGGTTAGGGTTCCCTGCCGTGAGTCCAGATCAATGGTGGCAACGGTAACCCCCAATTGCATAAGGCCAACGGTGAGGTGGATCGCGGTGGTTGATTTTCCGCTCCCACCTTTTTCGTTACCAAGAACAATAATGTGAGCTGATTTATTGATATTCATGTTCTTTTTAAACTTTTCGTATCCAAATTGAAGTGTCGTGGAAAACGGCTCCCCCATTGGGGAGACCAGCTTCTGCTGATGTTAACAAGTTTATTCCTTTACCTTCCTCGAAGGCGTGATTAGGCCAAATCCCTTCTACAATCACTGTGTCGCGGTGTAACCCCTCAAAAGACTCAACATGCACCACCACATCCCCTTTATTATTGCCAAGGCGGACTCTGTCATTTTCATCTAACCCAAGCTCAGCACAAACCTTAGGATGAATTTTAGCTTTGGGCTTTCCTTCGATTTTCACTGAACTCGGAGTTTCCGTAAATGATGAGTTGAGGAAGTTCCGGGCTGGAGCCGTAACCAAACGGAAAGGACGCTCAGAGGTTACTTCATCGATTACCTCCCAATGGTCAGGCATAGCAGGCATTTTACCTTGAGCATCTCCAAGGGACTTCCAATCAGGCGCAAAACGGAATTTACCATCGGGGAAGCCAAAACCATTGAGATGATTTTGATCTTCATGAGATTTGGAACAGTCTAACCAGTGTTGCTCATAGAGCTCATCGGCCCCGATATATCCACTCTCCTTAAGAGCTCCGTCAATAATTTCCCATGCAGAAAGCTCTAAACTAGGATGCTGGGCACCAAGCCGTTTCGCTAATTCGGTAATGACATAATCATTCGGACGACATTCTCCTGGAGCCTCAATCATAGCCCGAGCCGCTTGCAAATAAACATGACCACCCCCCATGTAAATATCGTCATGCTCAAGGAAGGTTGTCGCCGGGAGGACGATATCAGCCAGTTTAGCCGACTCTGTCATAAATTGCTCATGAACACAGACAAACAAATCCTCCCGCAATAAACCTTGTCGAACTTTGTCATGTTCAGGGGCAACAGCAGCCGGGTTCATATTTTGAATGAGCATCGCTGTTACCGGGGGGCCATCACCAATATCTTTTTTATCCCCTACCAAGACTGGACCAATCCGCGACATATCCAAAAGGCGAACGTCCTTGTTCACCTTGTCACTGGCTTCAATCAATCGGGTATTGATTTTATAAAGGCCCCCATTCCCCCGCATGGCCCCACCGCCCTTATGCTTCCAGGCTCCTGTCACCGCAGGCAAACAGACTACTGCGTGGACATTTACAGCACCGTTGCGAGAGCGAGAGAGCCCATAGCCTACTTTGATATAACTCCGTTGAGTTTTGCCATAAAGATGAGCAAAAGCGTTGATTTCATCTTCTGTCAGACCCGTGATTTTAGCGGCCCAGGCGGGTGTTTTATCTTCCAGGTGCTGTTCAAAACCAACTGGATCATCGGTATATTTTTCTAAATATTCCCGGTCCGCATAGCCTTCCTTGAAAAGGACATGCATTACTGCACAAGCCAGCGCCCCATCGGTTCCGGGTCGCACAGCTAAATGCATATCAGCTTTCTTAGCTGTGTCGTTTAAGTAAGGGTCAATAACAACAATCTTTGCCCCCCGCCCTTTTCTGCCTTTGAGGGCGTGCGTCATAGCATGAATGTGGGTAGAAACCACATTAGTGCCCCAAATGACAATCAGGTCAGATTCTGCCATATCTCTGGGGTCGGTCCCCCATGCATTGCCAACGCCTGCATTCCAGCCCGGCGTCACCAAACCAGTACAAATAGTTTCCTTTTGCCGGGAATAGCCCATTGTGTTGGTCAGGCGCTTAATTCCATCGCGTTGGACCAGTCCCATGGTACCAGCGTACTTATAGGGCCAGACGGCTTCAGGCCCATAGGCCTCAGTCGCTGTTTTAAAAGCATTTGCAACGGTATCTAGGGCTTCTTCCCAGGAAATACGCTCAAATTCACCCGATCCTTTGGGGCCAACTCTCTTCAAGGGGTAGAGAAGGCGATCTGGGTGGTGAACTCGTTCTTTATAGCGAGAAACTTTAGCGCAGATGATCCCATCCGTATAATCGTTATCAGCCGCCCCTTTGACTTTGCCTATGGTTTTTTCATCAAGGCGCTCAACCTCAAGCGCACAAACACTGGGGCAGTCGTGGGGACATACGGAATGGATATATTCTGAGGGCATAAGGGCTCCCAAGACTTAGTGGATACAAAGTTTAAGGAGATACTAGGCACGGGGTTTAAGAGACGCAACGCCTGTTTCGTATCGATACAATAAAGGGGCACCCATTTATCAATAAGCGCCCCTTAATCTCATTTAAGTAAGTTCGAACTTACTTTGAGAATTCGTAATCGTCTGCCCCTTCAGGCAGTTCGTGGGCAATACCTTGATGACATTCAATACAGGTTTGCCCTTTTTTCACAGCCTTTGGATGTCTTTTCTTGGCGCGACGCTCCTGCTTACTGCTGTCCATCGCTTCAAAGGAGTGACAGTTGCGGCATTCACGGGAATTGTTAGACATCATGGCGTCCCACACGTTAGTCGCCATTTGCAAACGATGTGCATCAAATTTTTCTGGGGTATCAATGGTACCTAGCACTTTATGCCAGACCTCTTTAGAGGCTTGAACTTTACGAATAAGTTTTGGAACCCATGGCTTAGGTACATGGCAATCAGAACAACTCGCACGTATACCAGTTCTGTTGGTGTAGTGGATAGTTGTCTGATATTCCTTATAAACGTTGTCTTCCATTTCGTGGCAAGAAATACAAAATTTAAGTGTATTCGTATATTCCATGAAAGTGTTGAAACCACCCCAGAAAATAATACCTGCCATACCACCAGCGATTAAGATCGCCCCCCAACTGTATTTAGCCGTCGGAGACCAAAACCAGTTCCAAATTCCTTTGATCACTTTAATACCCCACTCACAAATTTTTTTGGCATAAATCAAACTTAACTAAAAACTGCGGCTCTTTTATAACCTCAAAACGAGAAAAGCCAGTCTTCTCTTACGTTATGTCAATTTATTGGCGTATGACTCTAATCAAATCTGGATAAAAAATTCTTCCTGAGCTGTAGAAATTTAGCTAGTATCAATCCAACAATAAACTTTTCAATGGCTTGGCATCAGATACAATCTCAGCCATAACGGGTGGGCGGCAAAAGAAAATGACAGCTTCAAGCTCAATCATAAAACTGTTTTTAGGATTGCTTCTTTTTGCTTCCATTTCACAGGCTCAAGCTAAAGACCTAATTACTTGGCATCACCCAGACTTCGCCCCTTCATACATTCTTCAAGGCCCTGATAAAGGCAACGGAATCATTGAACCAATTGAACGATTTATCTTAAGTAAACTCCCTGAATACGATCATAAAATTGAAGTATCAAACTTCAAACGTATTATTCGCACTTTGGAGTCGGGCCAAAATGCCTGTGCCGTCGCAATATTGAAAACACCTGAACGAGCGAAAATGACCGAATATTCAATTCCCCATTTTCTTGTTCATCCCGTCCGTATCATTATTCGGAAAAGTGATTTAGCGCATTATACTCCCTATAAAAAACAAGATGGTACATATTCCCTCGAAACAATTTTGAAGGATAACAAGGTTACCTTGGGATATTCACATGGTCGTTCTTATTCAAAAACGCTTGATAACCTCATTTCACTCCATGCGACCAAGTTAAATAGTGTCATGACCGCAAGGCGCACAATCCTCGAAGGACTATTGAGGATGCTGGATCGCAAGCGCTTTGATTTCACTCTTGGTTATGCTCATGAGGCATTGTATTTCATGAGAAAAAGTGAAAAATCATATGATTTCATGACCTTACCCATCAGCGAGCAAAACACCTTCAATGAAGTTTTTGTCGGGTGTTCCAAAACTGATTGGGGACATAAGGTGATTCAACAGGTCAATAAAATACTTATCAAACACCGATCCAAAAAGAGCTACTATGGATCATACCTTAACTGGCTCGATCCAATTGCTGCTGGCGAATATCCTAGGATTGTTGCTAAGGCTTTTAAAGAATAATCACTGAATATGCATTTTCCCTTCTGGGTCAAAGGCATGAAAAACAAAAGCAAAAGTGACATGGTAAACAGCTTCTTCTCCACCTTTCATGACGACAACATTTCCCACATCACGACCATTGGCAATTCGCTCGCTATCTAGGGCTGATGTTTGACCTGCACTCCACTTAAGCACAACATCTCCCGCCGTGATGGTTCGTTTTTCCCGGAGAAGAGCCAAACTCCAGGCTTCATTACCAACCACCACGACGCGAGCCATAGGTGAAATCCCTTCTGGCATTTCACCGCTATAAAGAAACGGTACGCTGGCACTATCATAGCCTACATAAGGATTACGACCGTAGTCTCTCATAAATCTATTATTCGGCACCAAGACTTTACCGTTAGGGAACCTCTTTTTAAAAAGCTCAAAGGATTCAAGTCGAGCTGATATCATTTTCAAGTTTTCACCTTGGCGAGATCCAACGATGGCTTCACCAGAGAATTGCTGCCACCAACTTTCGCTTTGGCGGTCATACATCACCAAATCAGATTTTCTCAACTTCCCGGTCGTTCCAAAATCCACAACGGTACCGTCTGCCAAGCGCCGATCAAAAACGATGGCCGCATTACAAAGAGGGCAATAGGTGATGGTGGCGGGTGTCCCGCCTACTGTATCATTAACAATTTCGTGCCAAGTGAGCACTTGAAGTGGGTAAGCTCTGGCATCACCATTAATAACTAACCCAATAACAGGTTCCGTCGCTGTTAGTTTTGCTTTGTCGACTGATATAAATTCAGGCTTATCAATTGAAGGGATGCCGTCTTTAGGGGGGCCACCAGATTGAATTTCAGAAAGATCAATATTGGTTTTTGTAAAATCAGTCTTAGGCCACTCTCTTTTCCAGTCATTGGGAAGAGCATAGGACATAGAAGTCCAGAGAGTTGAGAAAACAAAAGTAGTTAAAAGGGCACCGAGTGTCTTTTTCATTGGCAATATCCTTATATTTGTTAAACAGTTTGCCACAGATGTTAAAAGACACGGAACTCAAGTCTGTTCACCTTTTAGTGAGATTGAGCTTAGTAGGCCTTAATGGAAAGAATTGATTGCGCAGTCATCGGAGCCGGAGTTGTTGGCTTGGCTATTGCCAGAGCTATAGCACAAACGGGAAAAGAAGTTGTCGTCCTGGAAGCTGAAAATGCTATTGGAACAGGTACAAGCGCGCGCAACAGTGAAGTCATTCACACTGGCATTTATTACCCAAAAGGAAGCCTCAAGGCGCAGTTTTGTGTTGAGGGTAATAAAATGCTCTATGATTTTTGCCAATCCCACGGCATCCCACACAAAAAACTGGGAAAGCTAATTGTCGCGACCACAGAAGAACAACTCCCTGCCCTTCATACTCTTGCCAAAAAAGCTCAAGACAATGGAGTTGTTGATTTGGTTAAGCTCAATCAAGAGCAAACCTTAGCTCTAGAGCCGAGATTGAAGTGCATTGCATCTCTGTTATCCCCCTCCTCGGGCATCGTTGACTCCCATGCCCTCATGCTCGCCCTCCAAGGTGATTTAGAGGAAGCCGGTGGAATGATTGCTCTCAGTAGCCCCGTCTTAAAAGGAAAAAAGGAAGAGAATGCCATCAAACTCAGTGTTGGGGGTGTTGAACCCATGGAGATTGAGTGCGGTCTCGTCATCAATAGCGCTGGTTTATCTGCTCAATCAGTCGCAAAGAAATTAGGGGCGAAAGCCATCCCAAAACGCTATATCGCCAAAGGAAATTACTTTTCTCTAACCGGTGGGCACCCTTTCAAACGCTTAATTTACCCTCTTCCTGAACCAGGAGGCCTAGGCGTTCACCTAACCCTAGATATGGGAGGACAAGCTAGATTTGGCCCGGACGTCGAATGGATTGACGAAGAAGATTATACTGTTGAAGCTCAACGAGGAGAGAGCTTTTTTAAAGCTATAAGGAGCTATTGGCCTGAACTGAAAGATAACACTCTAGTACCCGATTATGCTGGCATACGTCCTAAGTTATCTGGCCCAGGAGAACCAACCGCTGATTTTATCATTCAAGGACCTGAGCAGAATGGTTTGCCGGGACTAATTAATCTTTATGGCATTGAATCTCCTGGCCTAACCTCATGCCTCGCCATCGCAAAATCTATAACAAGCCTCATAAAATAAACCTTTAGTTAGCAAAAACTGGGTTAAAAAGAGTTAGAAATGCGCGAAAAAACAGGATTAACAATGTCATTGTTGCCCAAATATACCCTTATTCTGCTCTGGTTCTTTACCAGCGCCTTGTTGATACCAGTTGAAGTCTTTGCCCAAGAAGCAGGGAAAACAAGGGCTCAAGGGAAGGTCATCGGCAATGACAAACCTGTTGAAGAACCTGAATATCAAGATGACCTTGTTGATTACCGTGAAGACATGCGTACCTTTATCCAAAATATTGCCAATTTTGGTCGTCGAGTTAATCCAAATTTTGTTGTGCTCACATTGAATGGCGCTGACCTGTTGACCAAAAGAGAAGATGGCGATGAAGACCGACGCGTTCCTGCGGAAAAATATTTGCGGGCTATCGACGGAGTTATCCAAGAGTCTCTTTATTATGGAGCCATGGAGGTCGATCAGGAAACTCTTGAGAAGGAACGCAAAGAACTTTTACCCAAATTAGAGGCGGCAAAAAAACGGGGAATCAAAGTCCTTACCCTCGACTACGCTAAAACCACAAAAAAGGTCTCTTCTATCTATAGTAAAAGCCGCAAAAAAGGGTTCATCCCTTATGTCGCACCTGCCAAAGGCATCGAGCTCAATAAAATTGCAAAATACCCTCGCCGACCTATTGGGGAAAACCCCTCGAGCGTAACCACATTAGATGGGGTTAAGAACTACACTTACTTACTTGATACCACGGCCTATGGCAGCCAAGGGCAATTTGCTATGAAACTCCATGACAACAATTTTGACATGGTCGTTCTTGAGCCTTTTTATCGCAAAAACAAACCCCTCACCTTTGATAACGTCAATATCATTAAGAGCAAGAAACTTGGGTCACGTCGCCTTGTTTTAGCTTACGTAAATATCGGCATGGCAGAAGCCTTCCGATATTACTGGAAACCACAATGGCGTGAGGGGCGTCCGACATGGGTAAAGGCACCCAAAGTGGGTTATGCCGATAAATATTTCGTAGAGTTCTGGCGACCTGAGTGGCAAAGATTAATGTTTGGCACACCAACGTCATATATTTATGGTCTTATACGTGACCTTGGTTTTGATGGGGTTGTTTTAGATGGTGTTGAGGCTTACCGTTTCTTCGAAGGTGAAGAAGAGTAACGGATAAAACCGTCACTCTCCCAAAGACAAAGCAGGAAAAAGATAACTAAGACAGCCAAAGGGATGTCACAAGAACCTGTCTAGTGGTTGTCTAAAACAACGCTTTCAACAACAAACCCTTGAGCCTCTGGATAGCGCCGCAAGATAATATCTTTTGCTTCTTGTTCATCATGAGCGAGGACATCTTGAAGGTGAACATCAGCCCATTCATCGCGGATGCCTTCATGGCTTTTATTCTCTTTAACCAAAGCCCGAACATCTCTGTTGTAAACACCAACCTGAAATGCTGTGCGCCCATTTGTTGGAAATTCATACATTGTAACATTCCTTTTCCCGTTAAACTCGCCTTAACTTAATATCCCTCGGAGGTAGTTTTTTTGTATCTTTTAAAACGCTAACGCTTCTTCCCTTAAAATTTCATTACGATCATTCTAAAAGTCAGATTTTGTATGCATAGCCAACTCTTGAGAGACTTCCTTTGCTGTTGCACGTAGATGAGGCAAAATGGCTTCTTCAAAATGCTCCAAGCTTAAGACAGCGCGCAACGATGGTTGTGCTAAGGCAGCTATAGGGCGTCCTTTAAACATTACTGGAATTCCAAACGCACGGGTCCCAGCAATTGGTGAATCATAATCACGATAACTGTATCCTTTAGATCGTGCTTCAATGACCCATGAATTTACTCTCGCTTTTTCGACATGAAGGGCCTCCCTTTCCCCTGACGCAACTAAAGCGTCAGTTATTATTTCCTGACATTCATCTTCAGGAAGTTTAGCTAGAAAGGCTCGGCCAGCAGCAGAAGTAAGAATAGAAAATCTACGTTGATCAAAATATTTTAAGGTTATCGGTGAAATGTGACGGTTGCTGCTCTCAATAACCATTGAGAACCCATCTGGAACCAAGAGTTCTGTCGGCCACTTAATGATTTCGCAAAGATCATTTAAGGGCCGTTGAGAAATTTGTGAAAGCAAGCTTCCTTGGGCAAAAGCACTGGAAAGGCGGCGAACTTTTGGGGTGGCCATATAGCCTCCCCCTTCTTCGTGAGAACGTTTGGCAACGAACCCTTCGGCGATTAAAGTGTTGAGGATACGAATAAGCGTCGGTTTGGGAAGTTTGGTTTCTGAAACAAGCTCCGTCACTTTCGCCGAGCCGAACTCATTGACGGCAATAAGCACGGACAAGCCTTTCCCTAACGATTTATTTAGTTCACTTCTTTCTGGTTCTTGGTTCATATACCGGACCCTACAAATAATTTTCTTGAAATTTTCATCTTTAAAATCAAAGTGTTTATCATAAAAATATCACAATACGGACCAATATATCGTATTGTTGACTAAAAATATCAAGCTCGGCAATACTGTGGCAATTGTTTTGTTCTTGAAGAGGTTTGGTCATGTTTGCAACGAAGAGGAAAAATCGTCCGGTTGAATTAGGGCCTTACCCCCTTGAGACACTGCCAAGAGACCCTTCGGTTATTGCGCTTGAAAACAACACCCCAGCGAACCCCCAAAAAGTCCCTGTTGCGAATAAACCTCTCGCCTTAGCAACGCGCAAATATAGGGAAATTTTTGAAAGCAAACGCCACGCAGCAGTTTTTTCACAAAAAGCTCCTGTCCCAAACGATCTTTCACGTCGCACACGTGACATCAAAGGATCAGCTTATTTTCAAGACGCCTCCCAAGTGGGTATCTGTGAGATTCCCGAAAATGCTTGGCTCATAGACAGCGAGGATAAAAAAAAATACACCCACGCAGTAGTCATTCTCGTTGAGCATTCACTGGCAATTGATAAAGACAATATTGCCGCCAAATGGACTGAAGGGGTTGAAGGAGAAACCTCCCTTACCAGAGCTGCCCAAATTGCGACAACCATTGCCGGACAAATATCCTCCATGGGCTTTGAAGCTCGTAGTTGCTGGGTTGGTTGTGCCGACGTTGACGTTGAGAAACTTACTGTGCTTGCAGGATTAGCTTTGCGAGGCGAGAATGGCATAACAAACCCTTACTTAGAAAAACGTTTTAAAGTTGCTGTCACATTAACTTCCTACGCCCTTACGACAGATGTTCCATTAGATAAAAAAGCAGCAAAGGCGAAAAGGCTTAGTTATTTTCTAGGGGCAAGTGGAGCAGTTTCAGGTTTAGAGCGCTGGCGTCGAAGTCGTCGCCCTTCACACCATGGCCCCTACCCTGTTGAAATTCTCAAGCGGGTCGAAAAGGCAACAACGGTTATTCACGACGATGAGGTCCCCAGAATCCCAACCCGAGCTTTGTTCTACATCCGGGCAGGAGAAGGCGATATGGGTAAGAAGCCTTTAGAACAGAGACCACGTTGGGCTTATAAACACCCTGTTTCTCAAGGTTTACTCCCCGTTATGTGGGATATGGTTCCCATACAAAACGGAGACATTGCACCAAAGGCGGCTCCCGAAACGACTGAGGCAGAGGCCAATACTAAAGCGATCAAGGCCCTGGCCCATTATTTAGGCTCCTCGATCACGGGGGTTTGTGAAATTCCCGACTATTGCTGGTATTCCCACCGCAAAGACGGGGCACAAATTGACCCCTACCATAAATATGCTGTTGTCATGCTCATCGACCAAGGAACCGAAACCTTTGATGGGGCTTGCGGAGATGATTGGATTTCAGGTTCTCAATCTATGCGGGCCTATATGCGCGGCGCAGAAATTTCAGGCACTATGGCGGATCATATTCGTCAACTCGGTCACAGCGCCAGAGCTCAAACTAGTTTTGACAGCGATGTGCTCCATGTCCCCTTGATGATTTTAGCAGGTCTTGGAGAACAAAGTCGCATTGGTGAAACCGCTGTGAACCCTTTCCTTGGGCCTCGCCTTAAGACTGTCGTTCTGACCACAGATATCCCCATGGTTCCCGATAAGCCCATTGATTTCGGCATGCAGACTTTTTGCTCTAAATGCGTCAAATGCGCCCGCGAGTGTCCTAGTCTCTCAATCCCCTTTGGAGATAAAGTTTTCTTTAATGGATATGAAACCTGGAAGCCCGACAGCGAGCGCTGCACACGTTATCGTATGTTAAACAATAAAGGATCGGCCTGTGGTCGTTGCATTAAAACTTGCCCCCTGACCAAAGACGTTACCTGGGATGGCCCCTGGCTGCACCGCATAGGAAGCTGGCTTGGCTTGAACGTTATGTGGCTTAAACCCTATCTGGCCCCTCTAGCGATCTGGCTGGATGACAAGCTCAGGCAAGGTAATCCCAACGATGCTAAAAAATGGTGGTTGGATATGGAAGTTAAGGAAGGCGCTTGTCATGAACCCAACCCTGACAACTATTGTGAAATCCCTGAAGGGGCCAACCGCAAAATGATCAAACCAGATCGGCAGGTAAGTGCTAAAATGCAAAAAATTGCTTACTTCCCCGCCAGTGTGGTTCCACCCCCAATCCACGAAGGCCCTTTCCCGACAGACCGCAAATTAGGTTTAAAGTTTGCCGAGGAAGCTGAAACAGTTGCCCAAGCAGTTGAGCGCAAGAAAAATGGTGGAGCCCCACCAGAGTGTTACAGCACTAAGTTCTAAAATGATCTAATAATGATCAGAACTGAAAGACAATATCGCGATGGCATTTGCCTTGCTCATGCATCATGCACCCATCAATCTTTGGTGTTGCCTCATAACTAAGTCCTAAAGCATCGAACCAAGAGTAAACGCGCTCAAAAATACCACATTGGTAATGATCAATGGCCCCCATCTTAGTCATGCCATCAAAAGCAAAACATGTGGGGAAGGTAACTCTCAATCTATCAGGTTCCGGCCAAGACCAATTAAACCCCATAAAATCTCCCATCAAAGTACGGTAAGCCCCTTGTAAAAGGGTTTCACAATCTTTAGCCGAACGGACGGACTCAAGCCCGATGGCCTTGAGCAAGCGCTTAATCTCAATAGGCCCCATATCTCGAATAGCAGCCTTATTAAGTTTATTGGCTAATTCTGAACCACCTTCTGCATAGGCATTTTTGAGCCACATAGCGTCATGTGTCATCCAACAACGCAGTAAAAGGTTTTTAAGTTCTTCTTTCGTCAAATCATTCATCATTAACTCCCTGCTTCAAGTATCCTATTTAAGCACCGATATACTTTCACATAGTCGATAAATTTACTTTTCAGTATAAATTTTTACTTGAATCTGCAGTTTAAGTGATCTTCGATTAATTCATAATCCTTTTTTTGTATATTTAGCGACACAAGTGAGTCGTATGGTTAAATTAGTAAAAAGAGAAAGTTGACGTACTAAATATAACGAGCAAAGACGATAGAATCGAGTACCACAACACCTTTTAGTCTCATAACCGCATACAGCAAATGTAGTAAACATCGCCTTATAAAGGCTTAGAGCACAAAATTTTAGATAGCTTTATTCACCAAACCGACCAGAGTATTTATACTTTTCAAACAAGGCGATACCTTCATCAGTATCCTGGAAGGAAACAAGAGCTTCATGAATAGCTTTCAAACGGGTATCCACGTTATCAAATCTACGGTTCAGACAGAGGAATCCACCGTATTCATGCATCTCATACATACGAAAATGTATCCCCTCAATTTCTCTCAACAAAGGCTCGATACGTTCTTTATAATCAATGAGATAATTGACCCGACGACGAGCAAACATAGGAACGATACTTTTAAAATTTGCTTCAGAAATAGTATTTGAAGGATCAATAAGGTTGCTTAATCCCCCAAAACCTCTTTGTTTGAGAACAATTGTTCCCTTCAAGTCTTTAACTTTTTCCAATGGGGGTTCTTCAACATTTTGGATAAGTACAGCTGTAAGGGTCAAGAACCGAGGGCCATAGAGGTATTGAGGGCGTTTTCCTTTGCTAAATTCACCACAAATATAAAGATCAATATCTTCGCCAGCCGCCATCTTGGTTTTAATTCTATTCGGCGGATATTGGAGTAGCTGAGGTGTATAGCCCAGATCAGTTAAGGCATAGATATACATTTCATGGAGCAACCCAGAACGCACATTTTCTTGGCCAATTTCAACACCTGTTAAAGGGGGGAAATGAGAATAGGCAATAGTAATATCTTCTGCAAAGCTCTGAGATGCAAAAACCCAAGAGAGGGTGAGCGCTGCAAAAACGTTACGAAAACTCAAGCACAAATGCGTAAGTCCACTCAATGTCATAGTCCATTATATCTCATAAAAAAAGAGACTGTAGTCTGCACCACAGCCTCTTGATTTTAAATGTAAAAGTTAGAAACTTTAGAGAGGAATATTACCATGCTTCTTCCAAGGGTTTTCCAACTCTTTGTTCTCCAGCATTGAGAGTGATTTGCAAATCCGACGACGGGTTCCGTGTGGACGGATCACATCATCAATAAAACCACGATGGCCTGCGATGAACGGATTAGCAAATTTTTGACGGTATTCTTCGGTGCGTGCTTCAATTTTCTCAGCATCACCAATTTCATTGCGGAAGATAATTTCCACCGCGCCTTTTGGTCCCATAACAGCAATTTCGGCTGAAGGCCAAGCGTAGTTCACATCACCTCGCAAATGCTTAGAGCTCATAACGTCATAAGCACCACCGTAAGCTTTACGGGTAATAACGGTTACTTTTGGCACCGTTGCTTCTGCATAAGCATAAAGCAGCTTAGCGCCATGTTTAATGATTCCACCGTATTCTTGAGAGGTGCCTGGCAAGAAGCCTGGTACGTCAACAAAGGTGACGATTGGAATATTAAAAGCATCACAGAAACGAACGAACCGAGCGGCTTTTTTAGAAGAGTCGATATCCAGGCAACCAGCGAGAACCATAGGTTGGTTCGCAACAAAACCAACGGTCTGACCGTTCATGCGACCAAAGCCAATCAAGATGTTGCCTGCATAATCGGGCATAAGCTCGAAGAAGTCTCCTTCATCGACAACCTTCTCAATAAGCTCACGCATATCATAAGGCTTATTAGGATTGTCTGGAATCAAGGTATCCAGTGAAAGCTCTTCACGATTAGGATCATCTTGAACTGGGCGTACAGGAGGTTTTTCACGGTTAGATGATGGCAAGAAGTCAATGAAACGACGAAGTTGCAACAAAGCTTCAACATCATTTTCAAAGGCAAGATCTGCGACACCTGATTTAGAGGTATGGGTTACGGCACCACCAAGTTCTTCCTGGGTTACTTCTTCATGGGTCACGGTCTTCACAACATCAGGACCTGTCACAAACATGTAAGAAGTGTCTTTAACCATAAAGATAAAATCGGTCATGGCAGGTGAATAAACCGCACCACCTGCACAGGGGCCCATAATCATCGAAATTTGCGGGACAACACCTGAGGCCATAACGTTGCGTTGGAAAACTTCAGCATAACCAGCAAGAGAAGCAACACCTTCTTGGATACGCGCTCCGCCTGAATCGTTAAGCCCAATCACAGGAGCGCCAACTTTCATGGCATGGTCCATGACTTTACAAATCTTCTCAGCATGAGCTTCAGAAAGGCTACCACCAAACACCGTGAAGTCCTGGCTGAAAACAAAAATCAAACGACCATTAACTGTTCCGTGACCTGTAACGACACCGTCGCTCGCAACAGTCTGTTCTTGCATCCCGAAATCGTTACAACGATGCTCTTTGAACATATCATATTCTTCGAAGGAACCGGGATCGAGGAACAACTCAATACGCTCACGGGCGGTTAATTTCCCTTTGGAGTGTTGCGCGTCAATACGCCGTTGTCCGCCGCCCAAATTGGCCTGATCGCGTTTTTCTTCAAGTTGCTGAATGATGTCGTGCATAGAGTGCCCCCTGCTCGTATATAGATTTACTCCAGGGGACATAGCACAGCCCCCCCATCGGGAAAAGTTAAAGATCGTAAAATTCTGTCATATTCCCCTATGAAAAATCGGGAAGACCCTAGTTGACAAGCAGCCTCGTTTCGTCTTCCCTTTAAGGATAGGAAGGGATCATATGACAAAATCAGGCAAAATTAGATCTGTTGATCTTGGGGTTAGATCTGTTGATCTTGGGGAAGGCGCTGCTTCGTCTTTTCAAATTCGCCAGTTATTGTCATTTAATTATTCACCCGCACAGGGGGAGGCCCCAGAGCACCCTCATCGCCATAATTTTCAAGAGCTTATCTGGATTAAATCAGGCACTGGCAAACAGGCAATTGATGGGGAAACTATGGAGATTAGGCCTTCAACATTTTACCTTATTGCCAAAGGGCAGGTTCACCAATTTCTGGAAGCTAAAGATATCAATGGCTTTGTTTTGCGCTTTACGGAAGAGTTCAGGCCCCAATTTGGCTTAAGCAGCACTCAACATTTTTCAGAGGCCTATTTCAACAATGTACGCGCTATCCCCGCCTTAAGTGTTGATGGTCATCAGGTTTCAGACTTTGAACTCCTCTTCAATTTGATCATGAAAGAATATAAAGCCCCAGAAGGTTTCGGCAAAAACGCCATCCTTCGTCACCTTCTCCAGGTATTACTGGTCAAAATCGCCCAATATATTAACGACGACTCAACAAAGAATGACCCAGCAACCCCAGTTCGTGATGACATTTTTAAAGATTTTCTGTCCCTGCTTGAGGAATACTACTTAACCCACCATGACGTAGCCTTTTATGCCAATGCTTTAGCCATCACCCCAAGGCAACTCTCTGATCGAACCAAACGAATAATTGGAAAAACTGCGAAGAACGCAATTGAAGAGCGCCTTGTCTTAGAGGCCAAGCGTAGCCTTAAATTCACCGATAGATCAGTTAAAGAAATTGCCTATAAACTTGGATATGAAGATCCCTCATACTTCAGCAAGGTTTTCAAACGCGTTACTGGGTATACCCCCCAAGATTTTCAAACCTCGTAAAAAATTACCTGCCTTTAACAGTTTCCTCCATTCACCTTTCCCCACACAGGTTGTTATGGTGACAAATCAATAAAGGAAACGTTTTTTATAAGGAGGGGGCTCCGTGGTCGAGTTCGTTTATTCAAACGCTGAGAAAGAAGTTGAAGCCTATGGTTACGATGAAGTAATCAAAAGTCATTGCCGTATGTGTCATGGCGGCTGTGGCGTATTGATCTACAAAAAAGAAGGTAAGGTTGACAAGATTGGGGGCGATCCTGAATGCCCCATTGCCCACGGCACCCTTTGCCCCAAAGGCATTGCTTCCACCCAAATCGCGTACCACCCTGATCGCTTAACCCACCCTGTTAAAAGGGTCGGCCCCAAAGGGAGCGGACAGTGGGAACGTATTTCCTGGGATGAAGCCCTTGATACCATCGCTGAGAAGATTAATGGTTACAAAGCTGACTTTGGAGCTGAATCAATTGTTATGGGTTATGGCACAGGCCGGGATAACGAAGCCGTTATCTACCGTTTTGCCAATCTGCTTGGCACGCCAAACGTTTTGACCGCTGGCCATCTCTGTTATGGACCACGCATCTCTACAAGCATCATCACTTGCGGCTCAAACCCCGTCGTTGATTATGAAAACGACCCTGACTGCATTATGGTCTGGGGCAACAACTTGGTGATCGCTAATTCAGATGAATACAAAGGCGAGTCCCTCGCAGTTTGCCTTGAAAAAGGTGCAAAACTGATCGTTGTCGATCCTCGAATGACGAGGCTTGCTGCCCGTGCTGATGAGTGGCTGCAACTCCGTCCCGGTACCGATACGGCCCTCGCCCTTGGGATGCTCAATTACATCATTGAAGAAGAACTTCATGATAAAGAGTTTGTCGAAAAATACGTCCATGGTTGGGACGAGTTTGTCGCACGCTGCAAAGAATATCCGTTAGAGAAAGTAGCTGATATAACTTGGCTTCCAGTGGAACAGATCAAAGCAGCCGCACGCATGTTTGCTGAAGCAGACACTGCTGGCATCCAGTGGGGCGTAGCTATTGAGCAACAGGTTAACTGTGCTGATAACAACCGTACCCTAATGGCGCTGATGGCGATTACAGGAAACTTAGACCGTAAAGGCGGGCAAGTCCTTTTTGAAACGGCTAAGAACCGCAACGCCTCCCAGTTTGGCGCTCACAAGATGCTCACTAAAGAACAAAAGGATAAGCGCCTTGGGGCTGACCGCTTCCGTCTCGCTGGGCACTTTGCGATCCAAAACCCTAAGTGTGTATGGGATGCAATCCTTACTGAAGAACCCTATCCTGTTAAAATGGCTTTTTTCATTAGCTCAAACCCAGTGTTGACGAGGGCCAACGCGAATGAAGTTTATAAGGCCCTTGAAGCTCTTGATTTCATGGCTGTTGCTGACTTCTTCATTACCCCGACGGCTGAACTCGCCGATATTGTCCTCCCCGCTGCCACCTGGCTTGAAATGGATCACGTTGCCGATTTCTGGAAGCGTCACGGTTATATCCTACCTCGCCGGAAAGCAATCCAGGTTGGCGAATGCCGCTCTGACCATGAAATGCTGAATGACCTTGGTAAACGCGTTGGGCAAGAGGAGCACTGGTGGGATGATTTTGAAGGCGCTTTGGATTACATTCTTGAACCTTTAGAAATCACCTTCCAGGATTTCAAAAAAATGAAATTCATTCGTGGCGAAGTGAACTACGAAAAATACAAAGAAAAAGGTTTTTCAACACCGACGGGTAAAGTGGAGCTTTATTCAACAAAGCTAGAGGAATGGGGCTATGATCCTCTCCCCAAATATGTTGAACCCCATGAAAGCCCAATCAGTAAACCTGAGATGAATGACGACTACCCCTTCATCTTGGTGACCGGTGCGCGTTCTCCTGGTTTCTTCCACACCGAGAACCGTCAATTGCCTTGGCTGAGGGAACAACACCCGGAGCCCTTTATCGAAATTCACCCTGATACGGCATCAAAACTAGGTATTCACAACGGCGACTGGGTAACGATTGAATCACCTCGTGGTAAGGTTCGCCAAAAAGCCAAAATATTTGAAGGTATCCACCCTCAAGTGGTAGGAGCACAACATGCATGGTGGTATCCAGAAAAGAAAAAAGGCAACCACGGTTGGGCCGATTCAAATATCAACATTCTAACCGATAACTCTTTTGAATCTTGTGACCCGGCAATGGGTTCCACCAGCGTCCGTACACTCCTGTGCAATATCTATAAAGAAAAAACGGCTTAGGGGAGGAACCGGAAAATGGAAATGAAAAACCTTGCCCTGATCATTGATCATTATGCCTGCTTCGGCTGTCTCGCTTGTGAAGTCGCATGCAAACAGGAAAACGGCTCAGATTACGGTGTGAAGCTAATTGAAATGCGAGAAGATGGCCCTCGCATGATGAATGGCAAACTCGATTTCACCTATATCGTCAATGCCTGCTTACACGCCGAATGTGAAGGCACACCTTGTGTCGACTCTTGCCCTGACGACACAATAACAGTACGTCCCGACGGCATTGTAGTCATGAATGAGAAAACCTGTACGGGCTGTGAAGCATGTATACCTGAATGTCCCACAGATGCTATCCGTATAAACGACAACGACATGGTTACCGAGAAATGTAATCTATGCTATCATCGTGTCGATAAAGGGTTGATGCCAGCCTGTGCAGATAACGTTTGCCTCTCTCATTGCATCTACTTCGGTGAAGTTGATGACATTAAAAAGCAGATTGCCGCTGTCGAAGTAAAACGGACAAGAGGAGCTGCATAAATGGTCTCACTTAACAATCTCCCCTGCCCTATCTTTGGCTTCGCCGCTTTTAGTGGCGTTGGCAAAACATCTCTCATTACTCAGGTGATCACCTTGCTTCGAGAAAAGAGCCTGCGGATTGGGGTTGTTAAGCATGCCCACCACGACTTTGAAATCGATAAACCAGAAAAAGATAGCTACAAATTCAGAAAATCAGGAGCCACACAAACTCTTGTTGCTTCAGCGAACAGATGGGCATTGATCAACGAGTTTGATGAAGAACCCGGCGACAATTATCTAGCACATCTCCTTGACCAGTTAGACTTAGATAACCTCGATATCGTTATTGTCGAGGGCTTCAAGCGAGCGCCAATTCCGAAGATTGAACTTCACCGACCAAGCCTGCGCCATCCCTTGCTCTTTCCATTCGATCCAAACATCGTAGCCTTTGCAACGGACGAGTTAAATTCAGGTGATGGCAGCCTGCCTACCTTTGACCTCGGGAGCCCTGAGGCCATTGCGGAATTTATCCAAAATTATGAAAGAAAGTCCCCTCTCCGGGTGAGCGCATAATCAAATCAATGGACGAACCTAAAAAATATCCATAAAAAGAATAGATAAGAAATGGAGGGGAAATGAGGGGAAATTCATCTGGGCATATGTACCAGCCTGAGCTGGAAACCATGCCTCGCGCTCAGCTTAAGAAGTTACAATTAGAGCGCCTCTCAAATCTATTGAGCTATGCTTATGAAAACGTCCCATTTTATAAAAACCAGTTTGACGACGCCAAAATTAGCTCTTCTGATTTAAATCATCTTGAAGATCTGGCTAAATTTCCTTTTACTGAAAAAGTACATCTACGCGACGCCTACCCTTTTGGCCTGTTCGCCGTTCCCCGTGAAAAACTCGTTCGTATTCACGCCTCTTCAGGTACCACAGGCAAATCAACAGTGGTAGGTTATACAGCAGGCGATATTGATACGTGGTCTAACCTGATGGCGCGGACGTTGGCTTGTTCTGGTGTACGTCCAGGTGACATTCTCCACAATGCTTTTGGCTATGGATTATTTACTGGGGGCCTAGGTACTCATTACGGCGCGACTCGTTTGGGCTGCACAGTTGTGCCAATTTCCGGTGGGGATACTGAAAAGCAGTTATTGATTATGCAAGACTTTGGCGCAAACGTTCTTTGTGCCACACCTTCATATGCCCTCAATATTGCTGAATATGCTGACAAAGCCGGCATTGATATGTCCTCCATTCCTTTACGAGTAGGTTTCTTTGGGGCTGAACCTTGGACAACAAAAATCAGGGATGAATTACAAACCCGCCTTGGCTTAACTGCGACCGATAATTATGGCCTGTCAGAAATCATGGGTCCCGGCGTTGCGACTGAATGTAGTCATGCTCAAAATGGTCTCCATGGATGGGAAGATCATTTCCTCTACGAAATTATTGATCCTGACAGTGGGGAACCTTTGCCATCAGGAGAACAAGGTGAGTTGGTGATCACCACCCTGACCAAGCAAGCCCTCCCAATGGTCAGGTACCGGACCCGCGATATAACGCGATTAATTGACGAACCCTGCACCTGTGGTCGTACTCATGTTCGGTTAGAGAAAATGACCGGGCGCTGTGATGATATGTTGATCATTCGGGGCGTGAATGTCTTCCCCTCACAAGTCGAAGCAAACCTTGTCGGCATTGAGGGTCTCAACCCCTTCTTCCGTCTTGTCGTGAGCCGTGACGGAACGTTAGACAGCCTTGCTGTTGAAGTAGAGGCCGCTCCAGGCATTAACAAAAACGAATTTGAAAACCTCGCCAAAATCGCCCAACATCAGATTAAATCAATGGTCGGGGTAAGCTGTAGCGTTCTAATCAAAAGCCCCGGCTATATTCCTCGAGTAGCAGGGAAAGCGCAACGGGTTCTGGACTTGAGGAATAAAGGCTAAAGTAATCCCATCTCGCGGAGTTCTGCAGCCATTTCATCTGGTATTTCGCCGCTTTCTTTTGACCCGCTTTTCAAGTCGTTTGGCACATCTTCCATGTTAAAATAGCGCCAGCCTTGAAAAGGTTTCTGGGGGACCAGCTCTGTTGGGATGAGATCAGGGCTGAGGTGAAGTTTACAAAAGCGGCGGCCTTCTTCATCGACATCCTCAATTACGTCATAAATTTCCTGACGCACCCGCATGTAGCCTTTGATGATCCAGTATAGCGACCCACCTTTTAGCTCATTGGCACGGCGGGGCACCATTCGGGTGAAGGTATAGAGCTTGCCATCAGGGGAATTTTCTAACCGCTTGGTTTGAAAGGCGGATAGAGTTTCGATAGATTCAGTGCCGACGGCAAGACGGCGGAGATTGACGGTCATATTGTTACTTTGCGCTTAAAGCGTTGGATACCTTAGATGCCGGAACTTTGCCGATTTCGCCGCAAATGTAAAGACCAGCTTGGACAAGTTTCTCTAAGTCCACCCCGGTTTCAATGCCAAGACCATTGAGCATATAAACCACATCTTCCGTCGCAACATTTCCCGAAGCACCTTTGGCATAAGGACAACCGCCAAGACCCGCGACAGAACTATCAACCACAGAAATGCCAAGCTGAAGGGCTGCATAGATGTTAGCAAGAGCTTGACCATAGGTATCATGAAAATGAACAGCCAGTTGATCCATGGGTATTACTTTGGCAACGGCTTCAAGCATGGCTTGAACTTTGCCAGGAGTCCCGACGCCAACCGTATCCCCAAGGGATATTTCATAACAGCCCATATCCAAAAGGGCTTTAGAAACCTCCGCCACCTTAGCTGCGTCGATATCCCCTTCATAAGGACAACCGACAACACAGGAGACATACCCCCGGACTTTGATGCCTTTCCCCTTAGCCGCTTCAGCTACGGGCGCAAAGCGTTCTAAGCTTTCAGAAATCGAACAGTTGATATTCTTTTGAGAGAAACTTTCCGACGCCGCACCAAAAATTGCGACTTCTTCAGCCCCAACCGCCATGGCACCCTCAAAACCCTTCATATTTGGAGTCAAAACAGGATAGTCCACCCCTGCCTTGCGGGTAATTCCCTGCATTACCTCATCAGAAGCCGCCATTTGGGGTACCCATTTCGGCGACACGAAACTCCCTGCTTCAACAACTGGCAAGCCAGCCTCAGAGAGCATGTTAACCAACTTAATTTTGACCGCTGCTGAAACAGGAACAGCTTCATTTTGAAGGCCATCACGAGGGCCGACATCTACGATCTTAACTTTAGTTGGCAATGGCATAATTACTCAGTCTCCAAGGACAACAACTCAGCCCCATCGACAACCTGTTCACCAGCCCCGTAGTTGATTTCAGCAATCACGCCATCTGTAGGGGCAGAAATTGTATGTTCCATCTTCATAGCTTCCAGAACAAGCAGAGGGTCACCTTTAGAAACTTTATCTCCAGGTTTTACATGAACATCAACCACTTTACCTGGCATAGGGGCCGTAAGCGACCCTGAAGGAGCCTCATCTTCACCCGCATGAGCAGCGGCATCATAGACAGTTAGCTTATGACTAACCCCTTGGCACATAATGGTCATATCGTCTCCGTGGCGGGCAACTGTGGCCTTAATCCGAGTACCACCGAGATCAGCAAGAAGGTCACCATTTGCGTCTTTCTCACCTCTCACCATCATGTCTCCACCTGAGAGTTCAATGAGGTATCCCTCACCACGATAATGAGCTGTGACTTCAATTTCATCCTCACCATCGATAAAGGTTATTTCTTGATGATTATCATCATTCATTCGCCAGCCACTAGTCACATTCCACGGGGAGAACGGATCATTTGAGCGCCCGGCAACTATCCGAGCTTCTTCCCTGCGCTGCAAAAGAACCTCAAGACAGGCAAGAGCTAAAGTCCGATCAGAAGCCGGTTGGCTTTCTGGGATCAGGTCGTTTTTATGGCGATCAATAAACCGGGTATCAAGATCAACGGCTGCAAAAGCGGGGTGACCCGCAACAGCCGCTAAGAAATCAATGTTGGTCGTCATGCCGACCACTTGGTAGTCAGCCAATGCAGAACGTAAACGGCGCAGGGCCGAATCCCGATCCACATCCCAAACGACAAGTTTGGCAATCATAGGATCGTAATAGATTGAGACTTCGTCTCCTTGGAGAACGCCTGTTTCAACCCTCACATGAGGGCTTTCAGCGGGAGGACGCAAGTGACGCAACAAACCTGTTGCCGGAAGGAAGTCATTTTGCGGGTCTTCGGCATAAAGGCGCGCTTCAAAGGAATGACCGTTGATGCTTAAATCTTCTTGACCACAGGGGAGTTCTTCACCAGCAGCCACCTTAATTTGCCACTCAACCAAATCCTGCCCAGTGATCATCTCTGTAACAGGGTGTTCCACCTGAAGGCGGGTGTTCATTTCCATGAAATAGAAAGAACCATCTTCGTCGAGCAAAAATTCAACAGTCCCCGCACCGACATAACCAATGGCCTTAGCTGCAGCGACTGCTGCATCACCCATTTTACGTCGGAGCTCATGGGTCATACCTGGAGCCGGGGCTTCCTCAATAACCTTTTGGTGGCGACGTTGGACTGAACAATCTCGCTCGAACAGGTGTAAAGCGTTACCTTGGCTATCGGCAAATACTTGAAGTTCGACGTGGCGCGGGCGCGTGAGGTATTTTTCAACCAACATATGATCGTCACCAAACCCTGCCATAGATTCTCGCATAGCAGCCGCCAAAGAATCATTAAAATCTTCAACCTTCTCAACGATCCGCATGCCTTTACCGCCACCACCAGCGGAAGCTTTAAGCAAAACCGGATAACCAATTTTCTCAGCTTCTTCAGCAAGGAAGGCGGCATCTTGATTATCACCATGATAACCAGGGACCAAAGGTACTTTGGCCTTTTCCATAATTGCCTTTGCCGCACTCTTCGAGCCCATGGACTGCATGGCTGAAACAGGTGGGCCGATGAAGACAACCCCAGACTTTTCACAAGCCGCAACAAAATCAGCATTTTCAGAAAGGAAGCCATAACCGGGATGAACCGCCTGGGCACCACTTTTCTTAACAGCTTCAATCACGGCTGCAAAATTAAGATAGCTATCTTTCGCCGCAGAGCCACCAATATGATAGGCTTCATCTGCCATCTGTACATGAAGGGAGCCTGCATCAGCATCGGAATAAACCGCCACCGTGCCAATACCAAGACGCTTCGCTGTTTGCATCACCCGGCAAGCAATCTCGCCTCGGTTTGCTATGAGAATTTTTTCAAAATGCATATCGATTAACCCTTTATCCAATTGGGTTTTCTTTTTTCTAAGAAAGCCCCAAGGCCCTCTTGCCCTTCGTCTGAAGCCCGTTGACGAGCGATCCGGTCTGAAACATCGTCAATCATGTCGTCAGTAATTTCACCATCGACAGCAAAGACTAAATCCTTCGCTTCCCCCATGGCTTTTGGGCCATTGGTTGCCAGAATTTTGAGAATTTCATCGCCCTTGGCTTGCAACTCATCAGCCGTAACCACTTCATGAACCAGACCAAGCCATTTAGCTTCTTCAGCACCGAAACGCTCTGCACTGACAAAGTAACGCCGTGCCGCCCTAGGCCCCATAGCAGCAACCACGTAGGGGCTGATCATGGCAGGGATAATCCCAAGCTTAACTTCAGAGAGGCAGAAGCTGGCTTTTTCGGAAGCAATAACAATATCACACACCGACACCAAACCAACACCACCGCCAAAGGTTGCCCCTTGGACCAAGCCAATCAGGGGTTTCTTCATAAAGTTCATGGTTTTAAGCAGGCCACTAAAGACCATGGCATCAGCTTTGTTCTCTTCCGGGGAGTATTTGGCGACCCGTTTCATCCAGTTAAGGTCGGCCCCTGCTGAAAAACTTTTGCCTTCAGACGCCAAGACAATAGCTCTCACATTGTCATCAGCGGACATATCATCAAAGGCGACGACTAACTCTTTGATCAATACTTCATCAAAGCAGTTGTGCACTTCAGGACGATTGAGAATGACCCAACCGATACCGTTTTCGTCTACGTTGGTTTTTAAAGGTGATTCACTCATCATTACATCCTGAAAATGCCGAAGGGGGTAGGTTCAATAGGCGCGTTAAGACTAGCTGACAGGCCAAGACCAAGCACCATACGGCTGTCTGCGGGATCAATGATGCCATCGTCCCAAAGACGGGAGCTGGCATAATATGGATGCCCTTCCCGCTCGTAACGATCACGAATGGGCTGTTTGTAGGCTTCTTCTTCCTCAGCGCTCCACTCTTCGCCTTTACTCTCTTTCACATCACGAGTAATGGTCGACATCACGCCAGCAGCTTGCTCACCGCCCATGACGGAAATTCGAGCATTAGGCCACATCCACAAGAAGCGCGGTGAGTAACCACGACCACACATGGAATAGTTACCAGCGCCGTAGCTGCCGCCGACAATCATGGTCAGGCGGGGGACTTTGGCACAAGCCACCGCCATCACCATTTTCGCCCCGTCTTTCGCAATACCACCAGCTTCATATTTTGAACCAACCATAAAGCCAGTGATATTTTGTAGGAAGATCAGCGGGATACCCCGTTGGGAACAAAGTTCAACAAAATGCGCCCCTTTTTGCGCGCTTTCAGAGAACAAAATACCGTTATTGGCAACGATCCCCACCGGGTAACCATAAAGGTGGGCAAAGCCACAAACCAAAGTCGTTCCATAAAGAGCTTTAAACTCATCAAATTCAGACCCATCAACAACTCGAGCAATAATTTCACGAACATCAAAAGGCTTTTTGCTGTCGGTAGGAATTACGCCGTTGATACTGCTGAGGTCATAGAGGGGATCAACAGGCTCACGCATAGAAATATTGGGGTTTTTAACCCGGTTAAGGGTTCCCACAATTTTCCGCGCTTGAGCTAAAGCATGACCGTCATTTTGAGCATAGTAATCTGTTACACCCGAGGTGCGACAATGGATATCTGCGCCCCCCAAGTCCTCAGCGGTCACAATTTCACCCGTCGCTGCTTTCACAAGCGGAGGACCACCAAGGAAGATCGTTCCTTGGTTACGAACAATAATACTCTCGTCAGACATAGCTGGGACATAAGCCCCACCTGCCGTACATGAGCCATGAACCACAGAGATTTGCGGGATGCCTTTGGCAGACATATTAGCTTGGTTATAGAAAATACGCCCGAAATGACCTTTGTCAGGGAACACGTCTTCTTGGCGGGGTAGGTTAGCGCCGCCTGATTCTACTAAATAAACACAAGGTAGGTTGTTTTCTTCAGCAATTTCCTGAGCCCGAAGGTGCTTTTTCACGGTGATAGGATAGTAGCTGCCCCCTTTTACCGTTGGATCATTAGCAACGATCATGCATTCAATGCCAGAAATCCGCCCAATGCCCGTAATCACACCACCTGCAGCAACAACCCCATCATCTTCATAGAGGTCATATCCTGCGAGCTGAGACAGCTCCAAGAAAGGTGATCCTTGGTCAAGCAAACGACGGATACGGTCACGAGGGAGAAGTTTCCCCCGTTTTATGTGACGGTCCCGGTGGCGTTCGCCACCGCCGAGTTTGATTTCAGAAATTTTTTCCCGCAGATCAGCAATCAACTTCTCCATTGCTTCCGCATTGGCTTTGAAATCAGCTGAACGAGGATTAAGTGTAGTCTTGATAACGGACATTTCCTTGGACCTTTACTTCTTCTCTTTTTTCGGACGCTCAACGATAGGCTTATTGCTTTCTTTCCAAGCCTTAAAGCCACCTTCAATATGAGCAACATTTTCTAAGCCCATATCTTGAACTGCTTTGGTCGCAAGGGCTGAGCGCCAGGCAGCGGCACAATAGAACACCATCTTTTTACCCGTCGCAAAAACTTCTTTATGATAAGGGCTATCGGGATCAACCCAGAATTCAAGCATGCCACGCGGTGTATGAACAGCGCCAGGGATCATGCCTTCTCTGTCCAACTCCCGCACATCACGGATGTCAAAGATGGTGACGTTTTCGTCATTCATCATCTTTTCAGCTTCATCGACTGGGACAGTCTCAATTTCTTCCATTGCCTCTGCAACAAGAATTTTAATCCCACGTTTCATCGCCATTTTACCAACCTCCTGAGCGCATCCAGCGCTTGATCATCCACAACCGATCTGAACCCCAGAAGGCTTCACCATCGACAATAAAGAACGGCGACCCGAACACACCTTTTTCAATGGCAGAATCGTTCACCACTTTGAATTTTTCTTTAATTTCAGCGCTTTGCATCCCGGCGCCCATTTCTTCTGGGTCTTCCCCAATAGATTTAGCGACTTCAGCCAAAACTTCTGGGGCCATAATGTTTTTATTTTCAGCAAAATAAGCATGGAAAACCGCCTTAGCGAATTTCTTTGCTTTCACCTGATTACCATCCCGCTCCTGCAGCCAGTAAAATGCCCGTGAAGGGTTGATAGAGAGGATGGGAAAAACATCAGGGATTTGATAGGGGACTTCCATAAAACGAGCAGTGCGTTCGGTATCCATGATGCTATATTCATGCTTCATTGGCACTTCAGTAAAGGGCTTGCCACCTGATTTTTGGAAGGCAGCGCCTAAAAACATCGGTATCCACTCGCAGGTATAGCCATATTTCTCTGCCATTTCGTCAATTTTAAATGACGCAAAATAAGCAAACGGCGAAGCGAAATCTAAGTAGAATTCTACATGTTTGTTCACGTATTTATCCCTGTTTGTATTGCTTTAATTCTTATATTTATTCTGTTAGTACGGCCCGGCTAATGACCAGTTTTTGTACTTCACTCGTGCCTTCATATATTTGAGAGACACGAACATCCCGGTAATGTTTCTCGACGATAAAGTCTTCAGTATAGCCATAGCCTCCATGAATTTGAATAGCATCGGAGCAAACCCGTTCTGCCATTTGTGAGGCAAAGAGTTTGGCCATGGAAGCTTCCTTAAGGCAAGGAAGACCTTCATCCCGTAAATTTGCAGCATGGTGAACCATCAAACGAGCCCCAGTGATACTGGTAGCCATTTCAGCTAGTTTAAAAGAAACCGCTTGGTGGTTAGCAATCTTTGTCCCGAAAGCTTCACGCTCCAAGGCATAGTCCCTTGCGGCAGCCATCGCGCCTTGCGCCATGCCAACACATTGTGAAGCAATCCCGATCCGTCCGCCTTCCAAGTTTGAGAGAGCAATTTTGTATCCCTGCCCTTCTTCCCCCAGCACATTGGCAGCAGGAATACGCATGTCATCAAAAGCAATCTGCGCAGTATCTGATGCACGTTGACCCATTTTCTTTTCAATGGAAGCCACCCGGTAACCCTCGGTCGCTGTTGGAACAATAAAAGCTGAAATACCTTTTTTACCGGCTTCTGGGTCCGTGACCGCAAAGGTAATGATAATATCCCCGAGCTTGCCAGAAGTTATGAATTGCTTGGTGCCACTGAGAATATAATGATCACCGTCTTTCTTGGCCTTGCAGCGTAAAGCAGAGGCATCGGACCCGGCTTGGGGTTCTGTAAGGGCAAAACCACCAAGCAATTCACCACGGGCCATTGGCTTTAAAAATTCTTCTTTCTGGGCTTCATTGCCAAACTTAACAATCGGCATACAACCAACTGAGTTATGAACACTAAGAACGGTTGAAAGGGCTCCATCAGCAACGGCGATTTCTTCCAAAGCTCCGGCATAGGCCACGTGACCCACATTAGCGCCATCGAACTCTTCAGGGACGAGAGCACCCATAAGCCCAACCTCACCAAGCTCAGCAATAATCTCACGAGGGAACAAACCATCTTCTTCCCACTGGCGCACATTTGGCGTCACACGATCAGCCGCAAAGCTGCGGGCCATATCGCGAATCAGTTGTTGCTCTTCAGTCAAGATCATTGAATTTCCGCCCTAGCTACCAAGGAATCTCTGTTCCATCATAATTATAAAAATGCCCTGTCTTAGACAGGTCTACCTCACCAATCACTTGGCGCATACCATTGACACTTTCCGGTGCATCAATCAGGCCTTGAGGACCACCCATGTCAGTTCGAACCCACCCCGGATGAAGCGCAACACAGCTTACCCCGCGACCTTTAAGGTCTATCGACAGGCTTTTATTGACTGCGTTCATGGCAGCTTTAGAGGAACGGTAGACATAAGAACCACCCATTTGATTATCGCTAATACTGCCCATTTTGGACGTCAGGGTGGCAATTATTTTCTGTTCACTCCGCGCTACTTGTTCGATAAAGCTCTCAGCCATTTTCATGGGACCATGAACGTTGGTTTGGAATTCCCTTGTCCAGGCTTCATAATTAGACTCACCAAAACCAGCGCCCTTAACCCCATAAACCCCGGCATTATTCAGCAAAACATCAATGGACTCATTTTTGAGTTCCGTGGAAAACTTTTCAATCGCCCCGTGGTCAAGAATATCAAGGAGATGAACTTCTAAGTTCCCTTCAACATCACGAAGGTTGGCTCCACCTTCCATGGTGCGACAAGTCGCGATCACCCGCCAGCCGTCAGCGGCATATTGTCGGGTGAATTCTTTTCCTAAACCCCGGCTAGCGCCAGTTATCAGAACTGTGGGCATCTTAGTTCATAACCTCAAGAGCCACAGCTGTCGCTTCACCACCACCAATGCAGAGGCTGGCAACGCCTTTTGTGCCACCTGTTTTATTCAAAGCATTGATCAAGGTAACGATAATACGAGAGCCGGAGGAACCAACAGGGTGGCCCAGAGCACAAGCCCCACCAAAGATATTCACCTTATCATGGGGAATGTTCAAATCCCTCATGGCGATCATGGTAACTACAGCAAAAGCTTCGTTAACTTCATAGAGATCCACATCTTCAACTGACCAATCAACTTTATCCAAAACCTTTTGGATCGCGCCAACTGGAGCTTTAACAAAATGCTTAGGTTCGTCAGCATGAGTAGAATGGGCAAGAATTTTCGCTAGAGGTTTCAGGCCCCGTTTTTCAGCTTCAGATTGCTTCATCAGAACCAGCGCTGAGCCACCATCAGAAATGGAGCTTGAATTTGCTGCCGTTACCGTACCGTCTTTGCGGAAGGCTGGTTTAAGGCTTGGAATTTTATCAATCCGCGCATTGCCGGGTTGTTCGTCAATTTCGATCACCGTTTCACCTCGGCGAGTTTTAACAGTTACCGGGACGATCTCTTTAGCTGAATCACCATTGGCAATCGCCGCTTGAGCCCGTTTTAGCGAGGTAATGGCGAATTCATCCTGCTCTTCCCGAGTAAACTGATAGTCCTGGGCCGCATCTTCTGCATAAGTTCCCATCAAACGACCGGGTTCATAAGCATCTTCCAAGCCATCAAGGAACATATGGTCATAAACTTTGCCATGGCCCATCCGCATGCCGCCGCGAGCATTATCCATCAGATAGGGCGCGTTGGTCATACTCTCCATGCCACCAGCAACCATCACATCGTTTGAACCCGCCATGATCGCATCGTGAGCGAGCATAGTGGCCTTCATACCTGAGCCACACATTTTGTTAACTGTGGTGCAGCCTTTATCCCAAGGAATGCCAGCACCAGACGAAGCTTGGCGAGCAGGAGCCTGACCCATGCCTGCAGGCAAAACCACACCCATGATAACTTCGTCAACATCTTCAGGCGCTACGGCGGCACGAGAAAGAGCTTCTTTAATAGCTGCCGAACCAAGTGCTGGCGCTTTAACATCAGTAAAATCGCCCTGAAAACCACCCATAGGTGTTCTGGCGGCACCAACAATTACAATAGGATCACTTGCGGTCATGTTCTTAATCTCCAGATATCAATTTGTTATACGGTTTCCAGGAAAAATTCGCGACCGATGAGCATACGACGAATTTCACTGGTTCCGGCACCAATTTCGTAAAGCTTAGCATCACGGAGCAAACGGCCTGTAGGATATTCGTTAATATAGCCATTGCCGCCCAAGGCTTGAATTGCTTCAAGCGCCATCCAGGTTGCTTTTTCTGCTGAATAGAGAATCGCGCCAGCGGCATCTTTGCGAGTAGTTTCCCCTCGATCACAAGAAGCAGCGACAGCATAAACATAAGCTTTGCAGGCATTCATGGTGGAATACATATCAGCAATCTTGCCCTGCATAAGCTGAAAGGTACCAATTGGCTTGCCGAATTGCTCCCGGTCATGGATGTAAGGAATGACGATATCCAAGCAGGCCATCATAATTCCCAAAGGGCCGCCAGACAAAACAGTTCGCTCATAATCAAGGCCGCTCATAAGGATATTTACGCCACGACCGACTTCACCCATAACGTTCTCAACTGGTACCTCACAATCTTCAAATACCAGCTCACAGGTATTGGAGCCGCGCATACCTAGCTTGTCGAGTTTCTGTGCTGTAGAGAAACCCTTCATGCCTTTTTCAATAAGGAAAGCCGTCATACCCCGGGGTCCAGCATCCATATCAGTTTTGGCATAAACCACCAAAACATCGGCATCAGGGCCGTTGGTGATCCACATTTTATTGCCGTTAAGCACATAATGGTCACCTTTAAGATCAGCCCGAAGCTTCATAGAAACAACGTCAGAACCAGCCCCTGGCTCACTCATGGCCAAAGCACCCACATGCTCACCACTGATGAGCTTTGGCAAATATTTCTGTTTTTGATCTTTGTTGGCATTGCGACGGATTTGGTTAACACAAAGATTTGAGTGCGCTCCATAGCTCAAACCAACAGAGGCCGAAGCCCGGCTAATTTCTTCAACGGCAATGGTATGCTCAAGATAACCCATCCCGGCTCCACCATATTCTTCCTCTACCGTAATTCCTAGCAAGCCAAGGTCACCCATCTTGCGCCACATATCCATTGGGAATTCATTTTTGCTATCAATATCAGCCGCAATAGGCTCTAGCTCATTCTGCGAGAAGCTTTTCACCGTATCGCGAATCATATCCGCAGTTTCACCAAGATTGAAATTCAAGGAAGGATATTCAATGGCGCTCATATTTTGTCCCCGTTTCACAGCCAAAAGAACCGGCCCAACTGAGGGTCGGCTCAATTATAAATATATACTCTCCACAGCCTAATTAACGTTTACGTAAACGTCAACTAATTTTTTACCCCGAAACCGTTGGATTGTCCTTGATGGTCATCAGAGTAACTTGGGCCACAGCACAGTGCTTTTCAATGCCGCCTTTAACAGCAAATACATTGGATTGGCAGACAGTCAATGTTTTCCCGGCTCGGATTACTTCACCCCGGGTAATCAAGAACTCACCAACCGCAGGAGCCATAAGATTAACCTTAAACTCAACTGTGAGAACCCCATCCCCTTCTGCCATCAAACTAAAGGCTGCATACCCGCTGGCATTATCAGCAAGAGTGGAAACAACTCCACCATGGAAGAAGCCGTGTTGCTGGCTTAATTCCTCGCGATAGGGCAATTTTATTTCACACAACCCAGGTTGTACGTCGACCAATTCAGCCCCAACAAAATTCATAAATCCTTGTTTATAGAAGCTGGTCTTCACTAATTTATCGTAATTTGGACTTGAAGGGGTGAAATCAGACATTAATCACCTCCAACAACTCATGAGCTTTATCGATAGCCTCTTGAGGGAAAGTACAGGATTTTCGATGTTCCGTATCCATATGGACTCCAACAACATCAGCCAGAGCAGCAACTTTCCCCTCTTTGCCAACTGTCATTTCGTGGGTAAACTTGATAATCTTCCCCGAAATTTCATTCAGGCGGGTATGAATTTGAACGACTTCACCAGCTAAGACTTCAGCTTTGTAAGTAAACTTAATCTCGAGGGCCGCCATACCGCGGTTGTGTTCAGAAAAGTAGGTTTGATCCAGGCCTAATTCAGCAAAAAAAGCCCATGTAGCTTCATCGCATTTACCTGTGTACCACATGACATTCATGTGCCCCATTTGGTCACAATGCCACGGATAAACAACGCCACGATAGGTGAATAATGGCTCACTCATTAAACGCTCCCTGTATATTTTTTTAGCTTTTAGCCGCTTCCCATAAACTTACGTTTACGTAAACGTTAAGTCTAGAGAAAAATTTATCCATTTACTCCTTTAAATGAAGTTCAATAGTAAAGGAGTAGCCATATACGGGAAAAGTTAGTGGAAAATTTACTTGGGCCGCATAGGGGCAGTAAGGCGTTCTAAGGTGCCGTCTTTTTTCATCTCCAAGATTGTATTGGAGAAAAGGTTTCTCAAGCGTCGTCCTCGAGGGTCATCTCTAAAAGCAAAAGAAATGTTGTTTGCTGCAACCGGGTTTAGACGGTCATAAGTTGGCTTTTCAACATCAAGTATTTTTGAAAAGCGATAAATAGCATTAGGGAAGGCGATAAAGGCATCAAGGCGATCACGTTCCAGCATTTGCATCAACCGCCCTACATCTTTAACCATGAAAACTTTGAGGTCTGGGTTTTTATCAATATGCTTGCCATATTTATACCCTCGAACCAATCCAAGCCGTTTACCTTTAAGCTCTGATAGGTTTCTAAAAGGGCGCTTTCCTTTACGTGAATATATGTAGCGATTTTGCTCCATGACCGGCTCAGACCCGATGACAGGTATTTTAAAAGGGCCAGGCTTCATGAGTTCCAATTGCACCGGGACAAGAACATCTCCCTGCCCCGCATTAAACATAAACAAAGCACGCTTACCGGGTAAAATTTCAACTTTTATTTTAAAATCGGCACGCTTAGCCACCTCAACAATTATCGAATGGAACATACTATCTGGTTGAGCCGTCATTAGCTGAGGAATTGATTTGCCAAGGATAGAGACCGTCTCGGCTAACGCTGCAGAGATTGAAAGGCTCATGCTGAAGAGCAATGCCAGAGCGATATTGAATAACTTCACCTACCCCTCCTCAACTATTTTTAGCAATCATTATTCTCAACCATTTTTTATCAATTATTATTATTCTGGACCACCTTAAGACTGAGTCCAATTACAGTAATCTTAACACATACTGCTTCAACCTACGAATGATATTACAATTATGCATTTTCAATTATCTTTATGGGTTTAGGAGGGTAGCTATTTGTGCCAATGTAAATAAATAATATGATTGTCAGTGAGGATAAGAATGACAGCTCTTGGGCACATACGTGTTTTAGATTTAACTCGGATTTTAGCAGGGCCATGGGCAACACAAACTTTGGCTGACCTAGGGGCTCATGTTATCAAGGTTGAAAGACCAGGCCATGGGGACGATACCCGCGCATGGGGGCCACCATATATAAAAGACGAAAATGGTGCGTTGACCCAAGAGAGCGCTTATTTCCAAACCGTCAATCGTAACAAAGAATCCCTTGCCCTAGACATTACGTCTTCTGAAGGACAAGAAATTCTAAAAAAACTCATGAGTAAAGTTGATGTTGTTGTTGAGAATTTCAAGGTAGGTGGTCTTTCCAAATACGGGTTAGATTACGACAGCCTAAAGCAGCTTAAACCAGACCTCATATATTGTTCTATCACTGGGTTTGGTCAAACAGGCCCTTATGCCCACCGTGCTGGATATGATGTGATTATTCAAGCTATGGGGGGCTTGATGAGCATTACAGGGGAGCCCGATGATCATCCCGGCGGGGGACCTATGAAAACAGGGGTGGCTCTCGCTGATGTTATGACCGGTCTTTATTCCACAATCGGTATTCTTTCAGCTCTGACTCATCGAGACCGCACTGGTGAAGGCCAACATATTGACATGGCTTTGCTTGATGTCACTGTTGCAACTTTGGCAAATCAGGCCATGAATTATCTGGCCACTGAGGAAGCCCCTAAACGAATGGGTAATGCACATCCGAGCCTTGTTCCTTACCAGTCTTTTCCAACAGCCGATGGGCATATGATTATGGGCGCAGGTAATGACAAACAATTCAGAGATTTTTGTAAAGAAGTTGGATGCTCTGAACTGAGTGATGATCCTCGCTTCACCAATAATCAAGCTCGGGTTGCCAATCGGGAAATCCTTATTCCTATCATCTCAGAAATTATAGCGACACGAACGACGAACGAATGGGTCGAGACTTTAGAGCATCTCCATGTTCCCTGTGGTCCAATAAATAACCTTGATCAGGTTTTTGATGACCCTCAGGTAAAGGCCCGTGGTCTGAAGATTGACCTCCCCCACTCCACAGCAGGAACCGTGCCATCCGTCGCCATGCCGATCAGATTGAGTAAAACTCCCGCCGAGTATCGTACGGCACCTCAGCTCTTAGGGGAAAGTACGCGAAGCGTTCTAACCGAGCTTTGTGATATTAATGAAGAAACACTAAGGGCATTAGAAAAATCTGGAGTTATTCAGTTAGGAGATAAAAAGTGAGTGAACTTACAGCGGCACAAACTCTTGTAAAATGTCTCGTGACCAATGGTGCCGAACGTGTTTATGGGGTCCCCGGAGAAAGTTATTTGTCGGTTCTAAATGCCCTACATGACCGTAATGACCTTACGTATGTAAACTGTCGGCAAGAAGGCGGTGCTGCTATGGCGGCTGAAGCTTACGGGAAGCTCACGGGCCGTCCTGGTATCTGTATGGTTACTCGAGGACCTGGAGCAACCAATGCCAGCGCCGGGGTCCATGTCGCTTTTCAAGATTCCACCCCTTTGATCCTCCTCATTGGTCAAGTAGGCAGGGATATGATCGAGCGGGAAGCTTTTCAGGAGATTGATTACCGCCGTATGTTTGGGCAAATGGCGAAATGGGTAGCCCAAATTGATGATGCGACCCGAATTCCTGAATTTATCAATCGCGCATTTGCTACCGCAACATCAGGCCGTCCAGGTCCAGTGGTCCTAGCTTTACCTGAAGATATGTTACGTGAAACTCTAACGGACCCCCTAATTCCTCCTGCCGCTCACACTTCTTCTCCAGCCCCCTCGAGTGAGGATATGGCTAAAGTAAGAGCTGCCCTTGAAAAGGCAAACAGACCTTTCTTGCTCATCGGAGGTGGCGGATGGTCTGCTGAGGCCTCTGAGAATATCCAGAAATTTAGTGAGGCGAATAAAATCCCCGTTGGGGTTTCTTTCCGATGTCAGGATTACTTCAACAACAACAACCCTCATTACGCAGGGCATGTTGGGATTGGCATTGACCCGAACCTTGCCAAACGAATCCAAGAAAGCGACCTTTTGATAGTACTTGGTCCTCGCCTGGGAGAAATGACAACAAGTGGTTATTCTTTATTAAAGCCCCCCGAATCAAAGACACCTCTTATCCATATCCATGCTGATGCTGAAGAACTAGGACGCGTTTATCACCCCACTCAGGCCATAAATGCAGGGTCGATTAAAACAGCTCAAGCTTTGGCTGACTTAGGAACGGTTTGCCAAAATATCGAGAAGAAATGGCTCATAAATATCCGGCAAGAATATGAGGCCTTTTCTGTCGGGCAAGATGGTCCAGGCCAAGTTCAAATGCGCCAAATTGTAAAACATGTTCGAGAAACCTTACCCGACAATGCAATTATCTCCAATGGCGCTGGCAATTACGCAATATGGGTTCATCGGTTTTTCAGCTATCGAAATTACCGTACTGAACTGGCTCCAACCAGCGGATCAATGGGATATGGTCTCCCTGCTGCTGTGGCTGCTGCAGAACTATATAGAGACCGCCCTGTTGTCTGCTTTGCAGGGGATGGTTGTTTTATGATGACCTGTCAGGAGTTTGCCACCGCCAAACAATACGGACTGAACCTCACCGTCATTGTTGTCAATAATGGCATGTACGGCACCATTCGTATGCACCAGGAAAAGCGTTATCCAGGCCGTGTTTTTGGCACCGATTTAGTCAATCCAGATTTCGCTGCAATGGCCCGTTCTATGGGTGGATTTGGAAAAATTGTCACCGACACAAAAGGATTCGCAACTGTTTTTAACGAAGCTTTGGCTTTTAACGGCCCCGCATTGATTGAAATTCAAATAGACCCAAACGCATTAACACCAGGGGCTTCTTTAGGGGAAATTCGCGATAAAGCTATGGAATCGTAAGGATTCGCTATTTTTGGAAAGATTTATGAAAATTAATAAATTCTTGATATTGGTCAATTAAGGATTTTTATATAGCGTTTGATCTGTTATCAAACGTTGTCCGTTGTTCGTGGGGAGCGAGACGGTACTTTGGGGGAGTTAAAATGTATATTTCTAAAAAACCCCCCCATATAAACTTTAATCATGACGTCACACTATTATTTCGTGGCGGCAGAGTTTAACATAGGGAGATGCTGTTTTGTCAAACGGTGAAAATGCGGGGGTAGCCTATTGGAAGGCCAACCTTCGACTCATGACAATTTGCCTTATTATTTGGGCTATTGTTTCTTACGGATTTGGAATCCTCTTACGTGAACCACTTGATGCAATGATGCCTATCGGCGGAATTGGTCTTGGGTTTTGGTTCGCACAACAAGGATCAATCTATGTCTTTTTAGCTTTAGTTTTTTATTATTCCGTTCAAATGAACAAACTGGACCGTGAACACGGTTTCGACGAAGAATAGGGGGCGGATTAAATGGAACTTCAAACATTAACATACATCGTAGTGGGCTTCACGTTTGCTCTCTACTTTGGTATCGCGATTTGGTCGCGTGCTTCTAGCACAGGCGAATTCTACGCTGCGGGTCGTGGCGTACACCCCGTTGCAAACGGTATGGCAACTGCTGCTGACTGGATGTCAGCTGCTTCATTCATTTCCATGGCTGGTCTTATCGCCTTTAACGGCTATGACGCCTCACTCTTCTTGATGGGTTGGACCGGCGGTTACGTGTTGCTTGCTATGTTGCTTGCACCGTACCTGCGGAAATTCGGTAAATACACCGTTCCTGAGTTTATCGGTGATCGTTACTACTCCCAAACCGCACGTATCGTGGCTGTTATCTGCTTGATCGTAGCTTCAATCACATACGTTATTGGTCAAATGAAGGGTATTGGCGTTGCTTTCTCTCGTTTCCTTGAGATGGACTTCGCAACTGGCCTCTTCATTGGTATGGGTATCGTGTTCTTCTACGCTGTGCTTGGCGGCATGAAAGGTGTTACATACACCCAGATCGCTCAGTACTGTGTCTTGATCCTGGCTTATACTATTCCAGCTGTGTTTATTTCACTTAACCTTACAGGTAACCCATTCCCACAATTGGGTCTGTTCAGCGGTATGGTTGAAACTGGCACGCCTATCCTAGTGAAATTGAACCAAGTGGTGACGGATTTAGGGTTTGCGGAATATACGGCGCAGAAAACAAATACGCTAAATATGACGCTTTATACCCTATCTCTTATGATCGGTACCGCTGGTCTGCCTCACGTTATTATCCGGTTCTTTACCGTTCCTAAAGTACGTGATGCTCGTTTCTCAGCTGGTTGGGCATTGGTCTTCATCGCGATCCTATACACCACCGCGCCTGCTGTTGGTGCCATGGCTCGTTTGAACATCACCAACACCATTCAAACTGGTGAAATTGGTACTCCAGACGGTAACCTTGAGTACGACAAACGTCCTCAATGGTTCAAAAACTGGGAAACCACGGGTCTTCTGAAATTTGAAGACAAAAATGGTGATGGTCGTATCCAGTACTACAACGACAAAAACAAAGAATTCGCGAAAAAAGCTGAAGCATGGGGCTGGAAAGGCAATGAAATGATCAAGGTTGACCGGGACATCATGGTTCTGGCCAATCCTGAGATTGCTCAACTGCCTAACTGGGTGATTGCATTGGTTGCTGCTGGTGGTTTGGCTGCTGCGCTGTCAACTGCTGCTGGTCTTTTGCTCGCGATTTCGTCCTCAATTTCTCACGATCTTCTGAAGGGCGTTTTCGCCCCTAATATTACTGAGAAACAAGAGCTCCTGGCAGCTCGTATTTCTATGGCAGGCGCAATCGCGGTGGCTGGTTACTTAGGACTAAATCCACCAGGGTTTGCTGCGCAAACGGTGGCTTTGGCCTTCGGCCTTGCAGCATCCTCTATCTTCCCTGCTCTGATGATGGGTATCTTCGCCAAGAGGGTAAACAACGTCGGTGCTGTGGCAGGTATGTTGGTAGGTATTAGTGCTACCTTGCTTTACATCTTTACCTTCAAAGGATGGTTCTTCATCCCAGGTACAGCTATGTTGGCAAATACCCCTGCAAACCACTTCATGGGTATTTCCCCAGAAGCCTTTGGTGCAGTCGGCGCAATGCTTAACTTTGCAGTGGCTTTGACTGTCTCTAAAATGACCGCACCTCCACCAGAGCATATCCAACATCTTGTTGAAGATATCCGTATCCCTAAAGGGGCTAGCGGCGCTATCGATCACTAAGATAATCACTAGATTTTAGTGAGGATTTAAGTACTGTAGACCCTGCCCTTAAAAGCAGGGTCTACTTTCGTTAGAGCTGTACTTAGCTCATAGAGGAGACAACCTTATGGACGTTGAACTGATTGAAATCAGGGACTTCCTGTCTGCGTACCATCCGTTTGACTTATTACCCCCAGAAGTCTTAACCGCCCTTCCAGTAAAAATGGAAGTTAGCTACTCTAAAAAGGGCAGTACAGTTGTTGGCTGTGGCGATGAATGCGCCTTTCTGTATGTGGTTCGAACTGGGGCTGTTGAAACCTACTCACCTGATGGGCAATTACTCGCACACTTAAGTGAGGGTGAAGCCTTCGGCATCCATGCTCTTCTTAATGAATGCGTCGCTCTTAATAAGGTTATCGCTCTTGAGGACAGCTTATTTTATAAGCTCCCATATGAAGAGTTCGAGAGTCTAAGAGAAAATTACAAACAATTTGCTTACTTCTTTGCCCCCATAGGTGCGTCGCGTTTACGTGATGCTCACGCTCATGGCAATGGCGATTCAGTTGAGCAAGTCAACCTGATGACAATTCAGGCAGGAGACCTTGTCGGGCGGGACCCCATAATTATTGGCCGCAACGCAACCGTCAAAGAAGCTGCTGAAAAAATGCGGGAAGAACGAGTTTCATGCCTCCTTATATGTGAAGAAAATAAACTACAAGGCATTATGACCGATCGCGACTTACGCAATAGGGTTGTTGCCGCTGGCCTTGATTACTCTACCGCTGTTGAAAAAATTATGACGGCGGACCCAATTTCTTTGCCAACAGATAGCCTTGCCTTTGATGTTTTGCTCACCATGTCTCGGGGAAATATCCGCCACTTGCCTATCATGAAAGAGGAAGAAGTGGTTGGAGTGATAACCAATACAAACCTCGTTCAGCGCCAAACGACCTCAGTAGTTTACCTGATTGGGGACATTTATAAAAAGACGACCTATGACAGCTTAGCTGGAACTGTTAAGCAAATTCCAAATGTCTTATTAAATTTGGTTGATAGTGGCGTCTCAGCCAATAATATCGGTCATATTATCACCAGTATAAGCGATGCCACCACCATCCGGCTCTTACAATTAGCTGAAGAGAAATTCGGTCCGCCACCAGTTCCCTATTTGTGGCTGGCAAGTGGTTCTCAGGCTCGGCATGAGCAAACAGGGGTCTCTGACCAGGACAACTGCCTGATCATCAACGATGATTATGATGAGAAAGAGCATGGCACCTACTTCAAAGAGCTCTCTAAATTTGTTTGTGATGGCTTAAATGTCTGCGGTTATATCTATTGCCCCGGTGATATGATGGCAATTACAGATAAATGGCGTCAACCATTGAAGGTTTGGAAAAAATACTTCACCAGATGGATGCTTGAGCCTGAGCCCAAAGCTTTGATGCTCTCTAGCATTTTCTTTGATCTCCGAGCAATTCACGGCGACATGAGCCTCTTTGATGAATTACACGGGATGATCTTGGAAAAAGCACAAGCCAATCGTATTTTCATCGCCATGATGATCGGTAACGCGTTGACCCATACACCTCCTTTGGGTTTCTTCCGTAACTTTGTTCTTATTCGAGGTGGGGATCACGACCACCAGTTTGACCTAAAGCATAATGGTGTCGTGCCTATCGTTGATATTGCCCGGATTTATTCCTTAGAAGCTGGGATTGCAGCTGTTAATACCCATGACCGCTTACTGGCAGGGCAAGGGGCTAAGGTATTAAGTGAAGCAGGTGCCCAAGATTTGCTCGATTCATATGAGTTTATCTCAATCACACGCCTTAAGCACCAAGCGGAGCAAATTCGCCAAGGGATAAAACCTGATAACTTTATGGCACCCGATGACCTTTCTCACTTTGAGCGCAACCACTTAAGGGATGCTTTCTCTGTAGTAAAAACTATTCAAGCAGCTATGGCATCATCTCATCAGGTGAATATTTAAAGCTCATGTTTTCTTCCTTTAAAAATTCTAGTCTGCGGCGAAGTATCCTGGCCAGTAAAACGACATCGGGAGCGATGAGAAAATTTTTCTCTGCAGACCTCCCATTGTCCGATACACCCTTCGACCAAGTTGAGTATGTTGCCCTAGATTTAGAAACCACAGGGCTATCGGCTAAAGAACATGAAATCCTCAGCATTGGTTGGGTTGTGCTCCAGGGGGACCGGGTAAAGTTAGATTCATGTGGTCATGAGTTGATAAAACCCAAAGAAGAGCTGAAAGGTGAATCCGTAACAATTCACAAGATTTTCGATAGCCACCTAGAAGATGCAGGAACCCTAAAAGCAGCTCTCAATAAAGTTATGCCTGTATTGGCGGGTCGGGTTTTAATTGCTCACCACGCACGGGTTGAACATACTTTCCTCAAAACCGCGTGCCTTCAGTGCTTTAACACCCCATTCGCGATGCCCACGATAGACACCATGGAAATTGAGCGTAGTATTTTTGCCCGTAACAACAAAGAGGCTGGATATGGACAATACCGCCTTGATGCGGTGCGCAAACGCTACAACCTTCCTCGTTACCGGGCTCATAATGCTATGATTGATGCCATCTCTGCGGGTGAACTTTTCCTGGCTCAAGCGCAACATCGTAGTGGTGACAACCCACTTCCTCTTAAAGCTTTTCTTCGGTGAAAAGCCAAAATATTTGATTGAAAACAATGATTGAAATTATTTCCATTATCACTATTGGCTTAGGTATCGGCGGCACAATTCTTCTGGCTTTTAAGCTTTTCCGCAAAACCCCGCCCCGTTACATCGTCCCACTTTCTGCCGGGCTTGCCATGATTGTTTTCACCATTTGGAATGAATATGCGTGGTTTCCTCGTACGGTTGATCAACTTCCAAGTGATGTAATTGTCGTCAAAGAATTACCGGCATCCTCAATCCTTTTTCCCTGGACCCTTATTGTTCCATCCGTGGAAAGCTTCATCATTATGGATACCCTGAAAGTTCAGCGCCATAAAACCCATACAGATTTTGTCATGGTTGAAACGGGCATCGTCAGCCGTTATTCGCCCAACAAAGCAGGGTTACATATGTTCAACTGTGCATTGGGAACGAGGGCCGACATTGGCCCAGGAACAAACTTTGATAAAAACGGTATGCCTATCGAAGTAACTTGGTTTAAAGCTGACAAAGAAGGCTTGATGTATATTAGGGCTTGTTCTCAACCTTAAAAATCTGAGGAAACTATGGGTATTGGCGAAAAGATAAAGATTTACGGTCTGGGGTTTGTCTTAATAATCGTGGGCTTTATCGTCGCCTATCAATTTGTTGAGCCAGCCCCTCCTCGTAAGTTCAGTATTGCTACAGGCTCTAAAAGCGGTGCCTATTTCCATTTTGCCCAACGTTACCATGCCATTCTCGCCCGTGAGGGTTTAGAGCTTGAGATTATCAACACCAAAGGCTCCGTGGACAACATTGAACGCTTAGAGAAAGGCGAAGCCGATGTAGCTTTTGTTCAAAGCGGAACCGCTCAAGACAAAGCTGCAAAGCCAGAGAACACCTTCACCTCTTTAGGCAGCCTGTATTACGAACCCCTTTGGGTTTTTGTTCGTCAAGAACTACCCGCAGATAACTTGGGCGCTCTTGCCGGAAAACGTATTGCTGCCGGAGTTGAAGGCAGTGGCACTTGGGTTGTTGCCAAACAAGCACTAGAGCTGAATGACCTGTTAAGCGGCAAAGCAGAAATCTTGCATCTCTCCAGTGACGAGGCCGCAAAGGGCCTATTAGCAGGCACTGTTGATGCCGCCTTCTTTGTTGCCTCTTTGGAATCCACCGTTATTAAAGAACTGATCGAAGCCCCTACTCTCAAGTTGATGAGTTTTGAACGGGCTCGGGCTTATACACAAAAGCACCGTTTCCTCTCCAGTGTTGAGCTCCCTCAAGGGGTCGTGAGCCTTAGAAAGAACCTCCCACCACATGATATCACCATGCTGGCTCCTGCAGCGACCTTGGTGACCTCTGACAGCCTCCACCCTGCCTTGGTGTCCCTCTTGGTTCAGGCGATGACCGAAGTTCATGGCGGAGGCTCTATCTTGGATGAACCTGGTGAATTCCCTTCTACCCGTTATGTAGATTTCCCTATGAACGAACAAGCGGTGCGTTATATCAAAAACGGGCAACCTTTCTTGCAGCGTTATCTACCTTTCTGGTTGGCGGTATTGATTGACCAACTCAAAGTCTTCCTGGTGCCGCTCATCGCCTTGATGCTGCCCCTAGGTAAAATTCTGCCCCCAACATATCGCTGGCGGATACGATCAAAAATCTACCGTTATTATCGAGATTTGAAGGACATCGAGAAAGCCGGGGTCGATGAGACCGATGTGGCAAAACTCGACGACCTTATTGTTCAGCTTGATGCCATGCAGCAGGAACTCCTCCGCCTCACGGTCCCGCTTTCATATTCAGAAGAGCTTTACCAACTGCGCCTACATACCAATATGGTTCACGACACCATGCTCAACATGCGAAATTCCCGCACTTAGAAAGAATACCATGACCAATTACGTCTTCCCGCCTCATGATCCCGTAACCCTCCCAGTTCGAGGCAGCGACAAGCTTTTCCCTGTACGCCGGGTTTATTGTGTGGCCCGTAATTATGAAGCTCATGCGGTGGAAATGGGACATGATCCCAACAAAGAACCCCCCTTCTTTTTTCAAAAAAATCCAGAGAATATTTGCAAACCCGGCACTAACTTCCCCTACCCCAGCCAATCAAAAGATGTTCACCACGAGATCGAACTGGTGGTCGCTTTGGCAAAAGGGGGCAAGAACATTCCGCAGGCTGAAGCACTGGAATATGTCTACGGCTATGGTATAGGGCTCGACATGACCTTGCGCGATATCCAAGGAACTGCCAAAAAAGCCGGGCGCCCTTGGGAATCTGCTAAAGCTTTTGATCACTCCGCCCCCTGTTCCGAAATCATCCCCGCCAACACCATTAGCCACCCGAGAAAGGGCAAAATCTGGCTCGACGTCAACGGCACACAAACCCAAGAAGGCAACCTCAATCAACTGATTTGGAAAGTCCCCGAAATCATTGCCTACCTCTCCGCGCAGTTCGCCCTAAGCGCCGGCGATCTCATCTTCACCGGCACCCCATCGGGTGTGGGTGCGATTAATACCGGCGACCAACTAGTCGGTGGTGTTGACGGAGTTGGGGAGATTTCCGTGAAGGTGGTTTAACCTTCAGCCCCCCATCTCACAACACACGTCATTACCGGGCTTGACCCGGTAATCCAGGGTAACAATCTCCAGCATTTTCCACTGACTCTGGATGCCCACTCAGGCCGGCATGACAATAGAGGGTGATTGAGCATTACGGCACACGCGCAATATTTGAACCAACGCCCGAATACCTCTAAGATAAGCTAACAAGACCTGAGGGCGGGGATAATGGGTGAATTTTTTACAGAATATAGAGAATGGATATTAACACTCTTCAGTGGTGGTGCCTTCGTCGTCTTTGGTTGGATAAAAGGCTGGTTCTCCCCTCCGAATAATGGAGGGCATCGGGGAGCAAACCCCGAATACCCTAACGTTCCAGGACTACTAGTTGCAGAAGTTGAACGCCGTACCTTAGCAGAAGAGAAAGTCAAAGAACTCCAAGCCGCCCTTGATGAAGCCCAGAGAGCTGCTCCGGGTGAGCTCGATATCCCTCTTGAAGATATTATCAATAATTTTGAAGGCGACCCAGAAGAAGCCCTGCACCAAGTCATGGAAGAGCACGAGCAAAAAGGCCAAGCCCACAACACCCAAGCCGCCCACACCGCAGTCCACATAGGCTTCCTTGCTTACCACCGCAACACAGAAAAAGCCCTTACCCACTTCAGAAAGGCAACAGAACTAGACCCAGAAAATGCAGAAGCTTGGAATTATCTTGGCAATGTTTTGTATCGTAAAGGGTTATTTGAACAAGCAGTCGAAGCATATAGTCGCGTCTTAGCCCAAGGTAATCACCACAACAATAAAATTCTTGTTGCCACTTCATATGGCAACTTAGGCCTTATAGAACGAACATGCGGCAAGCTAGACGCGGCGGTGGACTATCACCAAGAATCCCTTGCCCTTTATACCGAACTGGGACTCAAGGAAGGGATGGCAAATCAGTATGGTAATCTTGGCATTGTAGAACATATACGCGGCAACCTGGAGACAGCGGTGAGCTATTTTCAAAAATCCCTTGCCCTTGATACTGAACTGGGGCGCAAAGAAGGGATGGCAAATAATTACGGTGACTTAGGTATTGTAGAAAAATCACGCGGTAATCTGGACGAAGCGGTGGGCTATTATCAAAAAGCCCTTGCTCTTAATACCGAGTTGGGAAGCAAGGAAAGTATCGCAATCCAGTATAGCAATCTGGGTATTGTAGAAAGTATACGCGGCAACCTTGACGCTGCGATAGACTATTATCAAAAAGCCTTTGCTCTCAATGCAGAACTTGGACGCAAGGAAGGGATGGCAAACGATTACGGTAACTTAGGCGTTGTAGAAGAAACACGCGATAACCTGGACGCGGCGGTGAACTA
>JAPHRK010000026.1 GCA_026196105.1 Rhodospirillales bacterium
AGGCGTCGGTAAGACCGAACTCGCCAAGGCCACTTCTGAGTTCATGGACCTGCCTCTCATTCGCTTACAATGTTATGAAGGCTTGGATGAATCTAAAGCCCTTTATGAGTGGAAATACGGCAAGCAATTGCTTTATACCCAAGTCCTCAAAGAAACTCTTGGCGACCTTTTAGAAGGCACCAAGGGACTTGAAGAAGCCATGGACCGTCTGCACCAATTCGGCGACAGCTTTTTCTCTGAGCGCTTCCTGGAGGCAAGGCCTTTACTTAAAGCCTTGAATGAAGAAAACGGAGCCGTTCTGCTGATTGATGAGGTTGATAAATCGGATCATGAATTTGAAGCCTTCTTGTTGGAAATTCTTTCCGATTATCAAATTTCTGTCCCCGAGATCGGCACTATCAAAGCCAAAAGCCGTCCCATTGTTTTCCTAACCAGTAACAATACCCGGGAAATGGGAGACGCTCTTAGACGCCGTTGTCTGCACCTGCACATTTCTTTCCCAGACTCCAAACTGGAAAGAAAGATTGTCCAATCACGGGTACCGGATATTTCAGAGACTCTACGCAACCAACTCGTTGCCTTTGTTCAGCAATTGCGGGATATGGAGTTGAAAAAGCTTCCTGCCGTGAGCGAAACCATTGATTGGGCCAGAACCCTTGTTCTACTCCATGTGGATAGCCTGGATGCAGATATGGTGCGTAACACGCTTAATGTGTTGCTCAAGTTCCAGGAAGATATCGAGACTGTCGATAAAGAGCTCTATAACCTGACCTCTAAGGCCCTGAAAGGCGTTTAGGGATGGATCGGACCCTTTCAGATTTTGTCAGGGTTTTGCGCGGTGTCGGTGTGCGCGTGTCGACATCTGAAACCATCGACGCCTTTAATGCTGTCCAACTGGTCGGTTATAGCCAAAAAGAACTGCTAAAAACCACTTTAGCCTCAACCCTTGCCAAGACCTACGAGGAAAGCGAAATCCTTGATGGTTGCTTCGACCGCTTCTTTGCTTTCCAAAATTTTTCCTTAGAGGATAAAAGCATAGAAGAAGCTGATGCAGGGGAAGAAAACAAATCAGACGCAAATGCCCAAAATGAAAATGCTATTACGCCTCCCCCTGATACCGAAGGAGGCGGCGGTGGTGGCGGTGGAGTAGGAAGCGGAGAAGGCAGTGAAGGGGGGGAAGCGACGAGCCCTCTTGGACAGCTTCTTCTCTCAGGTGACACCAATGCCCTGACCCAGGAAATGGCTGCAGCAGCACAAGCGGCTGGAATTGGGGATATTATGAACTTCACCCAGCGAGGGCGGTTTATCCGCGCCATTGCTGAAGGTATGGGGTTACTAGAGCTTGATAAAGAAATTAGCCAACTGAATGCTGAAGAAGAACCAGGCCCCTCAACGGCGCTCGCTTTAGAGCAGGCCAGAGAAAAATTGATTGAGCAGGTCAAAGATTATGTGGAAGAGCAAATAGCTCTCTTTGCGACTGCTGCCGGGGAACAACTTCGCCGACGTTACCTGCCTAAGATAAAACTCAACAATGTTGACCGCCGCAACCTCAAGGATATGCAGGAACTGGTTCGTAAAATGGCGAAACGGTTAATTGCTTTAAATTCCCGCAAACGCAAGAAAGCCAACCGAGGTCAGCTAGATTTTCGCAAAACAATGCGCCGGGGCCTTCCCCATGGTGGATTAATGTTTGAGCCCCACTGGAAGTCTACCAAAATTGACCGGCCCAAGGTTTACGCTATATGCGATGTCAGTGGCTCCGTGGCTGCCGTCGCTCGGTTCTTATTGATATTTCTCTACAGCATGAATGAAGTGCTGCCCAAAGTGCGTTCGTTTGCTTTCTCAGCCCGACTAGGGGAAGTGACTGAACTGTTTGAGAAGCACGACATTGAAGAAGCCGTCGCCATCGTTCAACAACGCTTTGGCAATATGTCTACGGACTATGGAAAATCATTTCAGGACTTTGAACGCCTTTGCCTTGATGAGCTAGACTATCGTTCTACAGTAATTATTCTCGGTGATGCCCGCAGCAACTACGGCAATCCCCGCTCTGAAATCCTCAAAGAGGTTTATAACCGCGCTAAGCAAGTGATCTGGCTTAACCCTGAAACCAAACCGCTTTGGTCACTCGGTGACTCTGAAATGATGGCTTATAAGCCTCATTGCCACAGAGTTGATGTATGTAACTCCCTTTCTCATCTGGAACGCACCGTGAGCGATTTATTACGAAGCGCTAGTTAGGGGCTCTTATAACCATCGCCACACCAACTACGGCGACGGCCATCCCCAAGATCGCTAAGAGACCAAGTTGTTCATCAAATAAGAAGAAGGCAATGAGGGCCACTACGGGAGGTACCAGATAAAAGAGGCTTGCCACTTGAGCCGCAGCTCCACGACGGATGAGAATGAACAACAGGCTGATGGCCCCTAAGGAAAGCACAATCACCAACCAACTAAGAGCGAAGATAAATTCACCTGTCCACTGGACTTCCATGGTTTCAAACAACGGGGCAATAATCGCCATAGCAGCAGCACTGGACATAAACTGGATAGCTGATCCAGTGCGTAAATCCATCTCACCGCCGTGCTTCTTTTGATAGAGTGTCCCGAGGGTGATTCCTAAAAGAGCAACAAGAGATGCGAGAACCCCATAACCTCCTAAAGTATCAAAGGACACTTTCTGAGCGACGACCAAGGCAACCCCACAAAATCCAAGAACGAGACCAAGCCATTGTCTCGTCGTGATCTTTTCACCTAGTATCGGGCCAGCGATAAGAGCCGTTAACAAAGGCTGCATCCCGACAATTAAAGCCGAGACACCAGCAGAAAGCCCAAAGCTAATCGCCGCAAAAACACCGCCTAAATAGGTACCATGTACAAGAAGGCCGATCAGAGCCAAACGCATTACCTGTCCCCAGCTAGCAGGCCATGGGGCTCTAAGCGCTAAGCTTGCTATGACAAGGATAACTGAAAGGATTGAGTATCGGATAAGTAGAAAGGTAAAAGGCTCTGCATAGGGTAATCCGAGTTTTGCCCCAATGAAGCCCGTGCTCCACAGCAAGACAAAAACGCCAGGCATAGCAGCAATCCATAAGTTTTGGGCAGAGAGTTTGCTTTCTGACGACATTAAGCTCAATTCAAATTGTTTGATATCAAACTAATTTAAAGGAGTTGCAATCTGAAAGAAAGTGAAGTTTTTAGAAAAGATGTAAAAAGCCGAACCCCAACCCGAGAGGGCTACCCCTCAAAGATTTCGTAAGATATTGGAATTCTATCTTGCGTAAGCCAATCTACGAGCACCATCAAAAGCTTGGCGAGGAAGGTCTTTGAGGTTTTCTTGGGCTAATTGGAGCCAATTCCGAGCCATACGAGCTCCCTCTGGGCTTGAACCACTACCTCCCTCTAAGCCTTCAACAAGGCGTTCAAGGACGTTTGTAAGAAAAACATTCCAACTATCTGGGACATCCTCAGAACCGGACCGCCATTCATTGAGTTGCTCTTCAGGCAAATCAATCATTCTGGCTAAATCGCTTTCTTCAATCCCTAGAGCTTCGTACCCTCTGAGAACCGGGGGAACGCTTGAGATTGACGGGGCTAAGGCGTCTATACGATGATGATATATAATGCTCATAATAAACACTATACCTCAAAACTCTTCTAAAGTGAAGTATATATAGTACCAACGCGATAACTTTCCGCAACATATAGTGCCTATGCGGTTTATGGGGCTCAAAATAGCCGAAGACATAAAAACCACAATTTCAGGAAAACCCTTTTCAACTCACTGCCTTGGCGAGGTTATCCACAGAAATTTATTAAATTGATTTGAGGAAAGTTTAAATCAGAAAAAATAATGTAGTTTGTTTATTTATTCTTCATCTAGAGCTTGACGAATTGCTTGAGCCATCTCTGATTGGGTATAGGGCTTCTTTAGGAGGTTCGTCGCTAATGCAGCCATATATTTGTTATCCCCTTTGATATAAGCCTCACGTTTCTCCGTAAACCCACTCGCCAGGAGAACCTTAAGGTTTGAGTGCGTTTCATTTACAGCGAAGGCAAGTTGATAACCGTCCAAATCGTCCGGCATAATTACATCGCTAAATAAGAGATCAATGTCGCTATTATCTTCTAAAACTCTAAGAGCCTCTTTCCCATTAAATGCAGAGTGCGTTTTATACCCAAGTTCCTCTAGTTGTGAGACTGCAATATCAAGTAAGGCCTGTTCATCATCAACGACCAAAATTGTTTCTGTTCCTCGAGGTAGGGTAACTTCCTCACTAGCCCCTTGCTCGTTTTGTTCTTCCTTCAGAGCTCTTGGCAGATAAATTCTAAAAGTCGTTCCTTTGTTTATCTCTGAGATAATTTTAAGATGACCATTTGAGCGTTGTACAAAGCCATAGACCATACTCAAACCAAGCCCAGTCCCTTTGCTCTGGTCTTTGGTAGTAAAGAAGGGCTCAAGAATTTTTTCTTTTACCTCAGTAGACATCCCCACCCCAGTATCTTTTAAAGAGATCATTACGAAGTCGCCTACTTTACTCCCCGGGTTTTGACTGACATAGTCCTCATCAAGGGTAACATTACTTGTTTCAACCGTCAGGGTACCCCCATCAGGCATAGCATCACGAGCGTTTAGAGAAAGGTTCAAAATAGCATCTTCAAGATCACTTGGGTCTATCTCAACGGGCCACAAACCAACAGAAAGTTTCGTCTCGACGTTGATTGAAGCCATCAAAGATTTTGCGATGAGGTCTTCCAAACTACCAATGAACTCATTCACCTGAGTTAAGATCACCTCTTCAGGTACCTTACGGGAGAAGCTCAATAATCTGCGGGTAAGCTTAGCCCCCCGTTTAGCTCCGTTTAAAGCTTTTTCAACTCGCTTACTTGCTTTCTCATTATCCGAAACCATACGTTGTAAAAGCTCAAGATTACCAAGAATAATCCCCAGAATATTGTTGAAATCATGAGCAATACCGCCCGTCAATAGACCGACAGCTTCCATTTTTTGTGAGCGCCGAACTTGCTCCTCAAGATGTTTACGCTGGTCAATATTGGTGATAAAGCCATGCCATAAAGTCGACCCGTCCTCTAAACGCTGAGGTATTGCCCGACCTTCACGCCAAGAAGAGGGTTGCCCTGATAAAATAACCCGGAACTCATCGTGCCATGGCGTCAAGTTTTCTGCTGACTGAATTATTTTTTGAGCTATCTTTTCAGCCTCCTCAGGGTGCCCAGTCGCAAACACAGCGTCGGCATTTTCTTTAATACTCTCAGGGGCTAAACCAAAAATTTCATGGACAGCATCGCTGACATAAGGGAAGCACGAAGTACCATCAGGTCTTAAAAGGTATTGATACAGAAGACCAGGGGCTTGAGCCGTGAGGTTTGACAACAACTCTTCATTCGCTCGTAAAGTTTCTTCTACTTTTTTGCGCTCTGTGATGTCTTCTTTTACGGCTAAAAAATTGGTTATCGATCCATCTGGAGCTTTGATCGGGGAAATGATGGAATTTTCCCAATAAAGGGTACCGTCTTTACGTCTGTTGCGGAATTCTCCTTGCCAATCGTTACCTGACAAAATGGTTTGCCAAAGTTCTTTGTATTCCTCTTTAGACTTTTGCCCAGAACTCAACATACTTGGGTTTTGGCCTAATGCGTCATCGAATGAATACCCCGTTATTTCTTCAAATTTTGGATTCACATACTCGATCAATCCATTAGCGTCGGTGATAATCACCGTCGCAGGGCTTTGCTCAACAGCCTGCGATAACTTCCGTAATGACACTTCTTTCTCTTCGGCTTTCTTTCTCGCCTGATTGCCTCTCTTCAAAGCAAAGATCAATAACACTACGAGGCAGAGAAGAAAGATGAGCGACCCCCCCATAATGATCACGGTCTGAAAAGCTTTTTTCTCAATAATATGAGTTTGGGCCTCAACCATCTGCTCAAGGTTAGATTGGTAGTGCCATATATCCTGCAAGAGGGCACGCTCTTTGGAGATATCCCGGATGATGGAATAGAGCAGGGTTCGACCACCAAAATCTAGTGGGACAGAGTGAACTTCAACTGTTTTTATTTCTCCATCCGCAACTCGGTGACGAAAGATAAAAAAATTGCGGCCTTCTATGCGCGCCTGCTTTCTTTCTTCAGCAACCTGTTCAGGAGTTAGCGTATTGATTTCCTGAATCGTCATGGTTCTTAGATAGTCACGAGGATATCCATAGAACTTACTTGCGGCCTGATTGGCATCAACAATATTGCCTGTTGTGGGTTCAATCAGAAGCATGATCGATATTTGTTTGTCAAAAGCTTCCTGGAATGTTGGGTTTGCATACCCTGCCCTGGGACTGACCAGAGCTATTGCCATCAGTATTGCTAAATAAAAGCAATGTTTGGCAGGTAGGGTATGGAAATCCATTTTTACTCCAATAAAACGGCTTTATTCGTCGTAAGCGACCAAGCTTGTAAAAGGCACATCTAATTTGTTGCGGCCCTCAAGGAAGGACAATTCAACAATTGTGCTAGCAGCAACAACTTCACCACCGACCTGGCGTATGAGCTCAATGCCTGCGAGCATGGTGCCACCAGTCGCCATGAGATCATCTAAAACAACAACGCGCTGACCTTTTTCGATGGCATCTTCCTGCATTTCAACAACGTCACTGCCATATTCCAAATCATATTCATAGGAAACAGTTTTACCGGGGAGTTTACCCTGTTTGCGGAGCATCGCAAAACCACAACCAAGTTTTAACGCTAGAGGAGCCGCAACGAGGAAGCCACGGGATTCAATACCAACCAGCATATCTGGTTGGAAGCGGCTAATATCACGGGCCATACGCCCCATGGTTACTTGCCACGCATCTGGATGGGCGAGAAGAGTTGAAATATCGTAAAACAGAATACCTGGTTTTGGAAAATCTGGAATGCCACGAATATGATCTTTAATGTCCATTTTAATCGCTTTTTAAAAAGTTAATGAGTCTGCTGCATCCTACCTACCTAAATCTGCCTGTGCAATCATAGTGCAGCCCTATTTCAGTCTAAGCGATTAATTTCATCCCACAGAGCAAAGTCCTTACGGAACTGGACTAAATCACCCCAAAGCAACTTAAACTCTTTATCATTTTCAGCTTGTTCAACAGCTACTTGCTCCCAAGACTCTTTAAAAGCTGCAATCACTGCAACAGGCCAACGACGCACATTAACACCTTTGTTCTGCATCCGGTTAAGAGCCGCAAATTGTTCGGCTTCTATGGCTGCATAACCTGCCAACAAATTATCGCCACAAGCCGCTTTAATCGTTACCTGATGGGTAGGGGAAAGCGACTGCCATTTTTTAAGATTAACCAAAAGGTCAACGATACCAGCTTGGCGTTGCCATCCAGGAAAATAAGCAAAGGGCGCAAGCTTTTGAATATCAAGGTGCTGGTCGATGGCAGGTGTATGAAAAAGGGCGCCATCTAGTTTACCGCTTTCGAGCCCGACAAAAATTTGTCCCCCACTATCTTTCATGGGGATCATTCCAATTTTCTCAACCACCATTGCTCCTAGGCCTTGGATGGCAAAAGACTTACCTTTCAAATCATCAACGGTAACAATTTTTTGTCGGAACCATCCACCACTCTGAGCTGGGGTAAGCCCACAAGGTATGCCATGAACATTTTGCAGGTGGTAAATTTCTTCATAGCTTTTTTGGATGTTTTCTTGGGAAAGCCAAGCTAGCAATTCATGGGGAGACGGACCAAAAGGAATACCCCCAATTAAATTTAGAGCGGCAGATTTATCTGCCCATTCTAGCGGGCTAAGAAACACAGCATCCAATGTTCCAGCAGCAACAGCAGAAAAAACTTCATCATTTGGAACCAGAGAACCCGGCTCACGATATGGAATATGCAAATCTCCCCTTGAAATCTCTTCAAGAATAGATTGCAAACGTGAGGATAGAGGACCTAAATGAGGCAAAGTAGAGGTATGTAGTCCCGTAAAGCGCCAGACCTTTTGTATTTCCTCAATCGGTTTTGGAAGGGGAGCCTTCCACTCAATCTCTTTAGAGGCGGCGATAGCCTTGTCGCTTACTTTAGCATTCTGGGTAGAAATTTCAGGCAAACTAGGAGCAATAACCCGTGCCCCAACTACAACACCGATCACAAGCCCAATTACTATACCAACAATAGCGCTACGCATTTTCGCCCCCACGTTTTGACACAAACAAGTTAGCCCTCAAGTGTCAAAGTGACAAGGTGGCACTTAACCAATTAATTGAGATGATTGTCGCTAGCTTTGCTTTTCCTTTAGTAAAGTTACGCTTTGACCTTCAAGACGGTCTAATTCACTAAGAATAGAATCAATGTCTTCACGCTGGCTAAGCAAGGCGTCACGGCGTTCTTTAATTTTGCTGAGGAAGAGCTTCAGTTGTGCGACTTCGCTGGTATCAGCATCATACATATCAACCATCTCTCGGATTTCCTTTAAAGAAAACCCAAGGCGCTTGCCCCGCATGATCAATTTTAGTCGCACCCGGTCCCGGGCAGAATAAACCCGCCTCTGCCCCTTACGTGAGGGGGAAATCAGACCCTCGTCTTCATAATAGCGGATGGTTCGGGTGGTAACCCCGAACTCGCTCGCAAAATCAGCAATGCTAAAAATAGTAGTCATACGGTTAGATTAATTGACGTTTACGTTAAGGTAAAGCGTAATGTTAATAACCGAAACTATTCACCTAACGTATTGGCATCGACTACAGCTAGAGCACTAATATTTACAATAGCTCTGACTGTCGCTGAGGGGGTCAGAATGTGGGCGGATTTTTTAACACCGACCAACATAGGACCAACCGGCAGACCATCGCCAAGCATTTTGATCATATTATAGGAGATATTCGCCGCATCCAGAGTTGGTAAAATCAATAAATTTGCTGAACCGCGCAAACGGGAATTTGGGAAAATATTTGAGCGAATATGTTCGGACAAAGCCGCATCCGAGTGCATCTCACCTTCAACTTCCAAACGAGGTGCCTGTTCATGAAGAATAGCTAGGGCTTTCCGCATTTTAATAGCAGACTCAGAATCCTCACTACCAAAGTTAGAATGGCTGAGCAGAGCCACTTTAGGTTCAATACCAAAGCGACGAATTTCATCACAAGCCAACAGAGTCATTTCAGCCACTTGTTCAGCAGTAGGATTGTAAGTGACGTTGGTGTCACAAATAAAGACTGTCCCTTTTGGCATAATCAGCATACTCAGCGCAGACGCTTGAGTAACACCTTCTTGCAGCCCAATAATTTCCTGAACGTGCTCTAAATGGCGACTATAACGCCCACTGGTCCCACAGACCATTGCATCAGCTTCACCACGGCGAACCATCAAAGCCGCAATGACTGAGTTACGAGAGCGCACAATGGCATAGGCTGCATCAGGAGAAATGCCACGGCGCTGCATAATGCGGTGATATTGATCTGAAAGAGTATGTAGCCGTGCGTCTCGGTTAACTTCAACAACCTCGAAATCAACAACTGGATCAATCCGGAGGCCTAATTCCTTAACCTTCCGTTTAATAATATCCAATCGACCAATTAAGATAGGTTTTGCCAACCCATCATCAATCACAACCTGAATTGCTCTCAGAACCCTGTCATCTTCACCTTCGGCATAAACGACCCGTTTAGGGTTAGCCTGAGCCGCTTCAAAGACGGGCTTCATCACCAAGCCTGATTTATATACAAACTGGCTCAGTTTCTGGATATAAGCATCAAAATCTTCAATTGGTTTGGTCGCAACACCACTATCCATCGCCGCTTTAGCAACAGCAGGAGCAACGTTAACAATAAGTCTGGGATCAAAGGGTTTTGGAATCAGATATTCTGGCCCAAAAGTAAGACTTTCTCCGCCATAAGCCTGGCTAACTTTTTCATCAGACTCTGCCATAGCAAGATCAGCCAAAGCTTTCACGCAGGCCATTTTCATTTCCTCATTAATTTCCGTTGCGCCAACGTCGAGCGCACCTCTGAAAATAAACGGGAAACATAGAACGTTATTCACTTGGTTGGGATAATCAGAACGACCCGTTCCAATAATAGCATCGTCACGAACAGCTTTTACAGCTTCAGGACGTATTTCAGGCTCAGGGTTTGCTAGGGCCATAATAATGGGCTTGTCTGCCATATCAGCAACCATTTCAGGTTTTAAGACCCCTGGAGCAGAAAGACCAAGAAAAATATCCGCGCCTTTAATAGCGTCCGCTAAAGTCCGCTTATCCGTTTTCTGTGCATATCGGGCCTTATAAGGGTCCATCTCTTCTGTGCGACCTTCATAGACAACACCCGCGATATCAGTAACCGTGATATTTTCTTTGGGAAGTCCCATGAACACAAGAAGGTCAAGACAGGCTAAGGCAGCAGCACCGGCTCCTGATGCTGTTAGCTTAACGTCTTTAAATTCTTTTTCGACGACACGAAGCGCATTGAGGATTGCAGCATTAACGATAATGGCTGTACCGTGCTGGTCATCATGAAAGACCGGAATATTCATCCGTTCACGGAGTTTACTCTCTACAATAAAGCACTCCGGGGCTTTGATATCTTCCAGATTAATCCCACCGAAGGTCGGCTCCATTGAGGCAATAATTTCAACAAGCTTATCTGGGTCTCTTTCTTCAAGCTCAATATCAAAAACATCGATGTCGGAGAATTTCTTAAAGAGGACCGCCTTTCCTTCCATCACTGGCTTAGAAGCCAAGGGGCCAATAGGCCCTAACCCAAGAACGGCCGTTCCGTTGGTTATAACGCCAACCAGGTTACCTCGCGCCGTAACTTCAGCAGCGGCCCCAGCATCCTTAACGATCTCTTCACAGGCATAAGCAACACCAGGAGAGTAGGCTAAAGCCAAGTCGCGTTGGTTAGCAAGTGGCTTTGTTGCTGAAACAGCTAGTTTACCAGGTACCGGGTAACGATGGTAATCCAGCGCACCTTCACGAAATTTGTCCGACATGTGATACTCCCCCGAGCTATAATGTCTTTATGCAAAAGCAGAAATATCGATATTCAAAAGAATACCGATTACTATAATCCAGATAAAACGTTAAAGAATCAAACGCTGTTGTGTGAATTTTTGTGTAGATTGTAATGACAGTTGTAAATTACTACATAATTTACTGCCAAAGTGATTAGATATTTGGTGCGGTCGAGAAGACTCGAACTTCCACCCGTGTTACCGGACAGCGACCTCAACGCTGCGCGTCTACCAATTCCGCCACGACCGCACTAAACATCTTAATCAACCAAAGGGCTTGCCCTCGGCTGCGAAGGGGAATAGCAAAACAATCAGGAGCGATCAAGGCGCATATTCATAAATATGAAGAATACTGAAATGAACCAAAAAATTGAGTGGAAGATTAGTTCTTCGCAAGTCCCCTATGAAGAAACCTTAGCCACCATGGAGAGTCGTGTTGCCGCTATACGCAAGGGAGAAAGCCCTGAGCTTACTTGGCTCCTTGAGCACCCTCCTCTCTACACTGCTGGTACGAGCTCCGACCCCTCAGACCTGATCGACAAGGACCGTTTCCCAGTCTATCAAACAGGTCGCGGGGGGCAATATACCTATCATGGCCCAGGCCAGCGAGTTGGTTATGTAATGCTCGATTTAAAAGCACGAAACCCAGATGTCAGAGCCTATGTCCATGACCTGGAAGAATGGCTCATTCAAACGATTGCAATCTTTGGAATTCAAGGAGAACGCAGAGAAGGACGAGTCGGTATTTGGGTGGTTGGAAAAGATGGCCGAGAAAACAAAATCGCCGCTTTGGGGGTTCGAATTCGTAAATGGGTCACTTTCCACGGAGTCGCCCTCAATGTGAATCCTGACCTTTCTCACTTTGGGGGAATTGTCCCCTGTGGAATTTCACAATTTGGCGTCACTTCCTTAGCGGATCAGGGAATAGACACTTCAATGGAAGAAGTGGATCAGGTGCTTCAAAAAACTTTCAGCAAAATTTTCTAAAATTATTTTGCGAATCATTCTTAATTTCCCTTGACCCTTCCAAAAGCATCCCTTAAAACCCCCTCAGTTAAGAACGACTCGCAAAGTTAAACATGGGCTATTGGAGGAAACCAATGAAGACCGTCCTTAAGACTCTTTCTACCGCCGCAGTTGCGGCGGGCATATCTCTTTCTGTTATTGCTCCAGCGAGCGCAGAAGGTGAAGTTAATATCTACTCATACCGTAAAGAGGTTTTGGTTAAACCCTTACTTGATGAGTTCACCAAACAATCAGGTATTAAGGTGAATCTAGTCAGTGGTAAGGCAGATGCACTGCTACAACGCCTCAAAAGTGAAGGCATGAACAGCCCTGCTGATGTACTTCTTACAACTGATGCCGGGCGCTTGATCCTTGCACAAGAAGCAGGCGTCCTCCAGGCGACAAAGTCTGAAAAATTAACCAACCTTATTCCCACTCAATACCGTGACCCTGAAGGCTTTTGGTACGGTCTCTCCATGCGATCTCGGGTGATTTACTATTCAAAAGACCGTGTTAACGCCACCGAACTTTCCGATTACGAAGATCTGACCAACGAAAAATGGAAAGGGCGCATTTGTATCCGCTCTTCAGGCAACATCTACAACCAATCCCTTCTCTCATCTCTTGTTGCTCATATGGGTGAAAAAAGAGCTGAGAAATGGGCAGCTGGAATTGTTGCTAACCTCGCCCGTAAACCTCAGGGGGGTGACAGAGACCAAATCAAAGCGGTTGCTGCTGGTGAATGCGACATTGCCGTGGGCAACTCGTACTACTTCGGTCGTATGCTGACCTCTAAAAAGGATAAGGAGCTTTCTGCAGCTTTAAAAGTATCTCTGTTCTGGCCAAACCAACATAACCGTGGCGCTCACGTTAACGTCAGTGGTGCAGGCTTAACCAAAAGTGCCAAAAACAAAGAGAATGCACTTAAGTTGATTGAGTTCTTAGCCAGCGACGCAGCGCAAAAAATCTACGCAGACCAAGTTTTTGAATACCCAATCCGCAACAACATTGCACCATCTGCCGTTGTAGAAAAATGGGGACCATTCAAAGCTGATCGCCTACCCTTGGCAACCTTTGCCCAACATCAACAAACCTCTATCAAGATTTTTGATCGGGTTGGCTGGCGTTAAACCTGAATTTATTCTGATATGAAGAAGGGTGGCTCGTAAGGAGTCGCCCTTTTTTATGATATTTTTTTAATAACCTTCTCAAGCCCTTCAACCAGCTTGCGGCCTTGTTCTCCTCCATCACCCACAATTTTTCCTTTGATGACGGTCTGTAAAGCTTCAACATGAAGCCGAACAACTTCAATATCTAGTTGGTTTAGAGTATCTTTTTCGTGGGCAAATTTACCCAGCAAAGAACCAATACTGGTCATTAAGGGGAAATCATAATTCCCCCCCTGCCCTTCAATATCATGGGCAACTTTTTCAAGCTCTCTTACAGTCGCTGTCTTTTGGCCTTTTTCATCGATCAAATCGAGATAAGAACCTCGAAGCCTGTTTAAGTCTTCAATAGCCCAATCGACATAGACGGTCTCCGTCTCTTCCACAGCCCCCTCCGTAATTCTAGGCATTAGGTTTTTTATTTTGAAGCATTAGTCTTTAATAAATTCTATAGGGAAATGCGTTTTCTTTTCATCACAGGTGGAAACAAAAGGTGTAGTTGGGCTGTCCGACGGTCATCCTCAAGAAGAGGAAGGTTTATCCGCCGACGATCCGGACCAAAATAATTATCGGTATCAACAAAAACATTTTGCCGTTCCATAACCCGGACAAAACAGGACAAAAGTGACCTTGCTGAAATAGGCTTAATCAACACTTCGTTGACCCCCACATCTCTTGCCTCAGCAATGAGTTCATCACTCTGATGACCTGTGATCATAATAATCGGGATAAATTTATCGGACAAGCTGGGTTCAGAACGAATTTTTTGGACACACTCAATACCGTTAAGACCTGACATTTTCCAATCCATAAAAGCGATATCAATTTGGTGTTTATCCAGCATTTCAATGGCTTCATAGCCATTTTCAGCCTCAACAATATTCTCAATATCTAAGGTCGTCAGAATCGTTTTTAACAGTTCGCGAAAATGCACATCGTCTTCGACGAGCAAAACCGTTAGGTCTTTTAAGTCCACACTAAACATAATGAGTATTAAACGCCTTTATCCCACTTCCCATTCCTACTATACACTTCTGTAGGTAAATAAGAAGGTTTATGGAATGCTATTTATCACTATTTTTGTTGCTATATCCGGCGTAAGTGCACTTTCACTGGCGATGATCTACAATCTTCTTCCGTTTGATGGTAGGTCTTCAGACATCAATCCCTTTATTTTTTTAGGGCTTGGCGCGGTCGTAACCTATTTGCTGATGCTGTATTATCGTAAGCAAACAGGGCACTGGCCTAACTTTGCAAACCCTGATGAAGACAAGAAGAATATGCCAACGAATACTGCTGGCGGGACTCACCCAGATAAAGGTGAAGATTCTTAAGCACTGCGGTAGAGAGAGAAAAAACGTTCTGCATCAAGCATGTCTTCTTTTAGGGCTTGAGCGAATTTTGCTGCCTCTTCATCTTCGCCCCATTGCTCAATTTCATGTTCTTCATCCAGACGGGAGCGGTTAAAGGCGGTTTCAGCGTCTATCTCACCAGCCAGCACTGCTAATGCCAGAATCACTGAGCCAAGGCCTGCGGTTATGGTATGAGCTACGGTTAGCTCAAAGGCATCAAGTGCTGAGACAGCCTTATTGATTGCCTGAAGAGACTCTTCAGGTTGGGCAACAAACATAATACCTGATGTAACATTCAGTTTGGCCCCATAGGTCTTTTCAGCCCAACCCAACAAAGGAAGCCACTGTTGTTTTTGTCGTTCAACCAACTCCGTTGGATGTTCAGCTAAGTAACAAAGGTGATCACTCCCGCCAAATTTAGCAACTTCAACAACAACGGCCTCTTGCTGAGGTATCACCCGGTCAATTGCGGTGCTGATTAGCTGCATCATTCCCATGGTTGAGGGATTAATGGCTTCTTTTTGTGCTTCCCACTCTCCAGCAACAGCTTCTGCAAGCGCTTCTGTAGGAAGAATTAGGGGTGCCTTGGCGGGTGTTTTAATCACCCGCCCATCAAGGGTTACAGAATACCCAGAACCATCCTCAGCAGCGCAATAGCTTGCAGCTTTATAAAACCGCTTGGCAGGTTGTTTTTCGTCAGACACGTCACCCTCACTTTATTCTACATTAATACGAAGCAGATAAAGGACGGATGACGTCACCCGAGCTTAGTTACCAAACAAGTTTTTGAGACCACTTGTAATCCCGCTTATAGGATTTGCAGGCTCTTCCTTTTTCGGCGCTTCGTTCTTTGCTGGTGCGGAAGTAGACGATTTCTGCTCTGACTTCAAGCCAAGAGCCGTCATGCATGGTTCTTGGTCTGTCGTAACTTTATCTGTCAAAGCACCAACGAGAAGAGAAACCCCTCCGGTAGCAAGAGCGGTTCCGATCTTTGCACCAGCAGCGACGGTGTTAAGTAAATCAAGGCCAACACTTGGTTCAGCTAAAGTCCCTTGCAGTTTGACCAACTTGGCAAGATCACCCGCACCGATGCCAACGCCACCTTTAGCAGATGTGTTAACAGAGACATCAAGGGTTTCTTTTGCAAGGTTAACTTCACCATCACCGATCACATTCATTTTTGAGGTCTCAAAGGCAATCCCTTTATCAATAGTCACCATACCTTTTTTGATACCGGCTTTAACAATTCCGCATTTCATAATGGTAAAGGGTTCTTTGGAACCAAAGGGATTAAGCTGACTGAAAACATCTGCACCAGCCCAATCAATTGCTGAATTATTGATCTTGCCTTCCCCAACTTTAATTTCAGCGCCACCGTTCAAGCCAGCCATCAACTTAGCTACCGATTTGCCATTGCCTGAAAGATTTATGGCAATGTCCATATCACCACCATTCATCAGGTCAGAAGAGCCAGACTCTTTAAGTAATTTGCCTAACCCCAGAGATTTACCATTCACCTTAACCGACAGAGAAGGAGTTGCTTTAGACCCATCTAGAATAATATCCGTCTTGAGCAAACCACCACCAAGACCAGCATTCAAAGGTGAGACTGCTAAACGGCCATTCTGCAGAGAAAGATCAACGGACATATCGTTGATACCCATAGGTTTGGCAATGAATTTCGTAGCTTTGTATGCAATCGTAGCATTTACAGACTTCAGAGCATCTAAAGGAAGTGGGTCAGCAGGAAAAACTTTTTGTCCTTTTTTAGCTGGCTCTGCTTTCTCTTCAGGAGCTTTGGCTTTATCCCCTTCTTCTGATTTAGGGAGGAAGTCAGCAATATCCATCAAGGTTGATTTAAGAGAGGCATTAATAATAGGTTTTTTGCCAGCCAAAGACACAGCAACATTACCTGTCAAATCACTACTACCAACTTTTACATTCAGATTATTGAGTGCATAACCGCCTTTAGGATCACTAACCGAAGCAGTTACTTTATAAGGGCCGATAGCATGGAGTTTAGCCCCCGCAACCGCAGCGACATCAGCAATATTTTGGCCATCTGCTGTCAAAGCTAAAGTTATGTCTTTGCCTTCCATAGGCTTTTCAATTTTACCTTTGACCGTAAACACACCACCACCTGCTTTTGCGGTGATGGAAACAGGAAGTGGGTTACCATCCATAATATCTTCAGCTGAACCAAATGCACCGCTCACTTCAACAGCGTTCCCATTGAAAGTCCCTTTAAGGGCAAGGTTAAGGGGGCTGGAAAGACTATCAGCGCTTGCTTTTAAGTTATCGAGGCCCAATGCAGTGGTTTTGCCTGTCACGCCATCTTTATAGGTGAATTTAGCATTCTGAATATCAATAAGCTTAACAACTGGAATTGTTCCAGCTCCACCGCCTTCATCTTTTTTCTTTGCTTCTTCTTTCTTGGCCCCTGGATCAAACACCCAGTTGCCAACGCCTTCTTTATTGGTTTCTAATAAAATATCTGGCTCAATGATAATAAGTTTTGCAAGAGAAATGGTTCCCGTTAGAAGCGGGAAAAGCTCCACTTGGGCTTCGAACCGCTTTACTTTGACCATCTCGGGCCGTGAGCCCCATTTGGCATTGGACAGAGAAATTTCCCGGGCAACGATGGCTGGCGAGAACGAAACTTCCAGCTCCAATTCCCCCCCCAACTTCAAGTCTCTACCTGTTGCTTTTTTAGCTTCTTCAGCAATCATGCCACGGTATTGGTTGATGTCTGTAGATTTTAACACCACCACTCCGGCAACAATGACACCGACAATGAGGACAACGACACCTATCAGTATTTTTTTCATTTTTCTTTCTCCACCAACGCCTTTACCACTTCGGGAAGGCTTTCAAAACTCTGAACAACGGCATGAGCACCTGCCGCTTCTAATTCTTCAACTTCGTGATACCCCCATGCTACGCCAATGGCGTGTATTCCCGCATTGCGCGCCATTTCCATATCAAAGGTCGTATCGCCAATCATAACTGTATGTTCTTTCTCAACCCCTGTCTCTGTCATAGCTCTAAACAGCATCTCAGGGCTCGGCTTACCAGGCCCCCGATCTGCCGTTTGCAAGGTGACAAATCGCTCTAATAGATTGTAGGGTTCTAAAGAACTTACAAGTCCTCGATGAGGTTTCCCCGTCGCAATTCCTAAGAGCCAGCCATTATCGTCTAAAGCTTCTATAGCTTTGCCTGCTCCTGGATAGAGAGGCTCTTCTGCTTTGCCAGCCTTTCGCATCGCAATAATAGCCTCACGATAGCTATTTGTAATGTCATCATGAAGATAACCGTCACTCTGAGGAAATAATCTTTCGACAGCAGTACGAAGAGGTAATCCAACAACCCGTTTCACATCATGGGCTAGGGGTAATTTCTCTCCATGGACTTTGCCAGCTTGGTGCATTCCCGCGACAATAACATTCTGGCTATCGACAATGGTTCCATCTAAATCAAATATAGCTAGGCGAAGCGGCTCGTTATCGAACATTCCATCCCTTTTTTGCGCCTTCTTATGTGACGCTCAGTCGCGCTCTGTGGGCATGAAAGGAATGTTACGCTATGCCTTTCCCTCAGGTAAAGGCCAATAACAAATTAAGCGCAAAGGATTATACGGAGATTATTTGGTGAGACGGAAAGAGTAGGAGTTAGTAAAACAATGCTGCAATAACAGCGAAAGAAAACGTATATAAGGCGACCTTGCGAATCTTCTTCTTGCGTGCAAGAACACGATACCTTGATTCAACCCCTGTTTTCATAAGATTACCATTTTCCCAAGCTTAGAAATTTTGTTTGATGACTGTTTCAGTCTATCAAATTCATTTCCGTTCCTTATAAGAGCATTATTATTGGGCATTAGTTTACAAACAATGAACTCAATATTCAATACTATAAATTCTAAATAAGAAATATCTTTAGAAATGAGGGTTGCACAAAATTTATTTAAAATTTCATCAAATTCTGACATCGTTACTAGTCAAGAATGAATCCAAACTGACAAACAAAAAAGCCTCTTGTCGAACTTTAATCTACAAACACTGAAAAATCAGAGGCTTCTGGATTGCCAGCATCAAATTCAAGAAACTTCCAAGTTTGCAACATGTGCTCAGCAAGAGGTGCGAATACTTCAACTTGTTTTCCGGTCGGCGATCTAAACTTAATTCCTCGTGCATGAAGGTGCATTTTTGACTGTACCGAGTCGCCTAAAGCAAAGGACTCAGCTCCACCATACTTGCCGTCACCAACAATCGGCGTATTCATAAGTTGGCAATGTACTCGCAGCTGATGTGTCCTTCCGGTCATCGGCTCCATCACCAACCAAGAAGCAATTTTTGCTGCATTCTCAATAACTTGATAGTACGTTAGAGCGCGCTTACCGTTCTCTTCATCATAGACAACTTTCTCACCACCAGCCCCACCAACCTTATTTAGAGGTGCAGATATTTGGCCTTTAGGAGGCCTTGGCGTGCCAACAACAGCCGCCCAGTATATTTTGCGAACCTCTTTCGTTTTAAACAGCTTAGCCAACTCCCCAGCAGCCCGAACGGTACGAGCGAGGACTAACACCCCTGAAGTATCTTTATCTAACCGATGAACCAAGCGAGGGCGCTCAAGCGCATCAAACTGCAGGACATCAAGCATGGCATCCAAATGTTTTGTTGTTTTACTCCCCCCCTGGACAGCAAGGCCGACAGGTTTGTTGATAACCAATACATGATCATCTTTGTATAAAACCCGGTTCCTTAATTCTTCGGCTTCTTCTTCCGATACATAAATTTTTGCCTGTTGCTTCTTTTGCTGAGAGTGCTCCGTGACTTTAAAAGGAGGGACGCGAATTTCTTGGCCTTCTTCTAACCGTGTATTCGATTTTGCTTTTTTGCCATCGACTCGGACTTGTCCTTTGCGCAAGAGCTTCTCTAGCCCACCATGTGTAAGGGTTTCATGATGGCGTTTAAACCATCGATCCAACCGAATTCCCGCTTCATCAGCGGTAACTTTAACTAGGGAAACACCGCTCATGGAAATAAGTACCTAAAAAGAGAAATCGCTGCAAAAAATGCACCGATGGAAAGAAAGACGGAAACGACTATATAAAGCCATGCAGCCCCTATATCTCCCCTATCCATCAATGTGAAAGCATCAAAAGAGAAAGCCGAAAAAGTCGTAAAGGCCCCAAGCATTCCTATAACCACCATGGCTCTAATTTCTGGTGACGGAGACCAAATCAGAGTTGAGGTTTCTAGGAATGCCCCAAGAGCAAAAGATCCAACAATATTTACGACCAACGTCCCATAAGGAAAGCCGTGACCAATCATTTGACCGATTTGGCTCATGAGCAAAAATCGACCTACGGCCCCAAGGGCACCACCAGCAGCGACATATAGAAGCATATTTCCAGACATAAAGGGCAACCTATACTTCTAAGAGCCTAGGCTCAACTGTCTTTATCACGTTCTTTGCGTAGTGTTTCCCAATATACCAAGCGTTTTGACACCTCGCGCTCAAATCCACGCTCTCCAGGTTGATAAAACTTCTGACGGCTCATACCTTCCGGCAAATAGCTTTGCCCAGAAAACCCATCTTCAGCATCATGATCATATTCATAGCCCTTGCCGTAATCCATCTCTTTCATCATCTTGGTCGGTGCATTGAGAATATGCTTAGGTGGGCTAACAGAACCAGTTTGTTTCGCTACTTTCCTCACAGTTTTATAAGCTGTGTAGGCCGCATTAGATTTTGGCGCCGTTCCTAAATATATAACCGCCTGTGCAAGAGCCAACTCCCCTTCAGGGCTCCCTAGGCGTTCATAAGCTTCCCAAGCTGAAAGCACCTGAGCAAGAGCTGTTGGATCAGCCAGACCGATGTCTTCAGATGCAAACCGGGTAAGGCGGCGAGCAATATAGCGGGGGTCTTCCCCGCCATCCAGCATACGCGCAAACCAATAGAGCGCCGCATCTGTATCTGAGCCACGCAAGCTCTTATGCAATGCACTGATAAGGTTGTAGTGTCCCTCTTGGCTTTTATCGTAGAGGGGCATACGTTTTTGAATAACTTTGGCGAGGTCAGCCGTCCCCAGAAGGGGTTCTTCTGGTAAAAGGAAAAGTCGTTCTGCCATATTGAGTAAATAGCGCCCATCTCCATCGGCCATAGCCTTTAGAGCGGTACGAGCATCTGGTTCAATAGGTAGGGTTTTGCCTTCTTCCTCTTCAGCCCGAGCGAGCAAAGTTTCTAAAGCGGCTTCATCTAAACGATTAAGCACTAACACTTGGCAACGAGAAAGCAACGCCGCATTTAGCTCAAACGAGGGGTTTTCAGTCGTAGCACCGACCAATACCACGGTTCCATCTTCAACATATGGCAGAAAGCCATCTTGCTGAGCGCGATTAAAGCGGTGGATTTCATCAATAAACAAAAGGGTTCCCCCTCCTGCTTCTCGACGTCGCTTGGCAGCTTCAAAAATTTTACGTAGGTCAGCAACCCCTGAAAATACTGCGGAAAGAGGTTCGAAGGCTAAATCCGTATGTTCTGCCATCAAACGAGCTATCGTTGTCTTCCCGCAGCCTGGCGGCCCCCAAAAGATAACCGAGACTAAACGACCGCTGCCTTCAAGCATCCGTGTCAGAACCCCTTCTTCCCCCAGCAAAGCATCCTGCCCAACGACCTCAGTCAAATGCTGAGGGCGCAACTTGTCAGCTAAGGGGCGGTCTGCTTGAGATTGGAAGAGAGTGTTCATAGGGTTATCTAAAGACCTGACTCAGGACTTTACCATTACGGCGAATAGATATTTTCCAGTCCCGAGAACCTTTCTTTAGAACATGCTTCGCTTTAGCCACTGTCCTTATGGGTTTCCCATTAACCTCAACGAGAATATCTCCTGGTTTAAACCCTAATCGAGCAGCCGTCTCTCCCCGCTTAAGTCCCAGAATAATCACGCCTTGCTCCAACATGTCCATCCCAAGTTCATCCGCGAGCGCAGGGGATAGATTAGCAATTTTTGCTCCGGCGAAGGGGTGACGGCCTGAAAGTATAGTCTCATGGCGTTTTGGGTTTTCGGGCGGTGGAGACACACCCATAAATATTTTTTTGCGTTTATCATTCCGCCAAACAATTAATTGTGCCTGACTGCCCAGCTTTAAAGTTGCCACACGGTAGCGCATATCATGGCCATCATTAATGACCTTGCCATTGACCTTAAGAACCACATCACCAACCCGAATACCTGCCCGTTCAGCTGGCCCATCTTTATAGAGGCGATTAATCAACACACCACCGGGACGGTCTAGGCCTAGCGATAGGGCGAGATCATGGGTAACTCCCTGCCCTTCAGCTCCAAGCCATGGGCGTATAAGTCGATCACCATTGGCTAAACCAGAAACAACCGAGCGCACCATATTAGCTGGAATGGCAAACCCAATACCATTTGAGCCACCACCCTTGCTAAAAATAGCCGTATTGATCCCTAGCAGTTTTCCATCCATAGAAACAAGAGCACCGCCAGAGTTGCCAGGATTGATCGAGGCATCTGTCTGAATAAAGGAGTTTATATTTGAAATCCCAGTATTGGCCCGAGCTACTGCAGAGATAATGCCACTGGTAACAGTCTGGCCAACTCCAAAAGGATTGCCTATAGCAAGAACCAGATCGCCAACTTCAGCGCCATCAGAATCTTTTAAATCTAAGAATGGAAGTTGCCGACCTTCAGGATCAATTTGGAGAACCGCTAAATCTGTCCGGTCATCACTCCCAACCAATTTGGCTTCATACTCTCGGCGATCAGCTAAAATCACCGTAATATCATCAGCCCCTTCAATCACATGATGGTTGGTAATCACCAAACCATCACTACGTACAATTACGCCAGAACCAAGAGAATTCTGTACTCGTTTACGAGTTCCTCCAGGAACTCCTCCCAACTCAGGGCCAAAGAAACGACGAAAGAAGGGGTCATTGAACAAAGGGGAGTAAGCACGGGTACGAACAGTCTTACGAGTATAGATATTCACTACGGCTGGGGCAGTTTGTTTAACCAACGGTGCAAAGGAAAGTGACATTTCCGTTTTACTGGAAGGCACACGTTTTTCAGCGAAAGCTGGATAAGCAGCTAAAACAGCGGCTAAAGCCACCAAACATACCTTAAACGCTTTTCTCATGAATACCCTTCTCTCTAACCCTTAACTGGTTTTAGTGCATGACCTAAAATATAGGTCTATCAGCTTAGTTTGGAAAGCTTTGCACAAAAGAAAAGGGCAGTTCCAAGGAACTGCCCTTTCTAACTTTATCTGAAATACGATGCTTATGCATCATCCTCATCAGCAGCTTCGAGTTCTGCTTCAACACGGGCTTTGTCGGCAGCGCCTTTGGCGTCTACATCGCGGTCAACATACTCAATGATTGCCATTGGAGCACTGTCACCATGACGGAAGCCAGCTTTAAGAACGCGGGTGTAACCACCTGGACGTTCTTTGTAACGTTCAGCTAACACGTCAAACAGTTTCTTTGCAGCAGCTTCATCACGAAGATAGGCAACGGCTTGGCGACGGGCAGCAAGAGTGCCTTTTTTGCCAAGAGTAACCATTTTGTCAGCAACAGAACGAAGGTCTTTTGCCTTTGGCAAAGTGGTCTTGATTTGCTCATGAGTAATCAGAGCTACAGCCATATTTGCAAACATGGCTCTGCGGTGAGAACTGGTACGATTAAGTTTACGTCCACTCATACGATGGCGCATAACGGTAACTCCTTCAAACATTGATCTCGCGCACGAGATCGAACAAAAAACCAAGCCGCCACCCTTAAAAAGGATGTACGGCCTAGCAGACCATCATGGTCAATTTAGTCTAGTTTCGAAGAAACCTAGAAAGGCTCTTCTAATCTCTTCGCCAAATCTTCAACATTCTCTGGTGGCCAGTTAGGAATTTCCATTCCTAAGTGAAGTCCCATCTGAGCCAAGACTTCCTTGATCTCGTTGAGGGATTTACGACCAAAGTTCGGCGTGCGTAGCATTTCGGCTTCGCTCTTAAGAACTAGATCACCAATGTAGATGATGTTGTCGTTCTTAAGACAGTTGGCGGAACGAACAGAAAGTTCGAGTTCGTCAACTTTACGCAGAAGATTTTTATTGAATGGTAGTTCGTCTTCAGCTTTCTCTTCCGTTTTCGCTTCTGGCTCTTCAAAGTTAATGAATTGACGAAGCTGGTCTTGAAGAATGCGAGCAGCCAAAGCAACGGCATCTTCAGGGGTTACGGAACCATCCGTATCCACGGTGAGGGAAAGTTTATCATAATCGGTATCTTGTCCAACGCGAGTATTGTCCACTTTGTAAGAAACCTTACGAACGGGAGAATAAAGAGCGTCGACAGGGATAAGACCAATCGGTGAGTCTTCGCTGCGGTGAGCAGAAGCAGCCACATAGCCCTTACCGGAATCGACCGTAAGTTCCATGGATACTTTAGCACCGTCATCAAGAGTACAAATCACCAAATCAGGGTCCATGACTTCGATATCGTGACCGGTATCAATGTCGCTGGCTTTAACAACGCCAGGGCCTGTTGCGTCAAGACGCATACGTTTGGTGCCTTCGCTACCAATGCGAAGTCCCATGTTCTTGATGTTAAGGATGATATCGGTAACGTCTTCATGAACGCCCGGAATGGACGAAAACTCATGCAATACGCCTTCGATCTGAATTGCCGTAATTGCAGCACCCTGCAATGACGAAAGAAGGACACGGCGTAAAGCGTTGCCGAGAGTGAGACCGAATCCACGCTCTAAGGGCTCAGCAACGAGAGTAGCCGTACGGCTTGCATCGTTACCAGGCTTGATATCCAGCTTGGTCGGTTTAATCAGTTCTTGCCAGTTGTTCTGAATCACGAGGTGACCTCAAGCACGAGTTTCTAGTACATGGCGCTTTAACACGCCAATGACCGGCCCCAAAAACGGCGACCGGCCCCGAAATAAAAGCGTCGGTAATGCCGAGGGTTAAACCCTACGACGTTTACGCGGACGACACCCATTATGAGGGATCGGTGTTACATCACGAATAGATGTGATGGTAAACCCAACCGCCTGCAGGGCACGAAGAGCAGATTCCCGTCCCGATCCTGGACCTTTGACCTCAACTTCGAGAGTCTTCATTCCATGATCCTGGGCTTTTTTCCCAGCGTCTTCACCAGCTACCTGAGCAGCATAAGGGGTGGATTTACGAGATCCCTTGAACCCTTGTGCACCCGCTGAAGACCATGCAATTGCATTGCCTTGAGCATCGGTAATGGTAATAACGGTGTTATTAAACGTTGCGTTAACATGCGCAACACCTGAGGCAATATTTTTACGTTCGCGTTTTTTAACGCGTCCCGTTGTAGCTTTAGCCATCTTAAACCCCTACCCTTACTTCTTCTTGCCGGGAATAGCGCGAGCCTTCCCTTTGCGTGTACGAGCGTTGGTGGACGTCCTTTGACCGCGAACCGGAAGCCCGCGACGATGACGCAAACCACGGTAACAACCGAGGTCCATCAAACGCTTAATGTTCATCGCCACTTCACGACGGAGATCGCCTTCTACCTGATAATCAGCATCAATGGTTTCACGAATACGAACCACTTCATCATCTGTCAAATCAGATACACGACGTTCAGCAGTAATGCCGACTTTACCGCAGATTTCCTGCGCTTTAGCCTGGCCAATGCCATGGATATAGGTAAGCGATATTACAACTCTTTTTTGAGTTGGAATATTTACGCCAGCAATACGAGCCAAAGCTGGTACTCCTCAGTACGAATTTCAAATACAAAAACGATGTCTAGGTACGACAAGAGGCGCGATTATAGGGAGGAAATCCTCCCTGTCAACACACTCTCTTAACCAAGTATCGCATTCAACTCTTTAGTGACCTCGTCTATAGGGGCCATGCCATCCACAGTCCTCAGCAAATCCCGTTCTTCATAGTAAGGCAGGATAGGTGCCGTCTCATTGTGGTAGGCTTCCAACCGGGAACGAACAGTTTCTTCATTGTCGTCTGCCCGGCGAGAAAATTCAGTAGCGCCACACTTATCACAAACACCTTCTTTCGAAGGTTTTTCAAATTCATCATGATACCCTTGGCCACATTTAGCGCAGGTATAACGACCAGTGATTCGTGCAACGAGTAATTCATCATCAACTTTCAGCGACACACAATAGGTGAGCTTCAAGCCTTTTTGTTCCAGCATGTCGGTCAGAGCTTCAGCTTGATTAACTGTTCTCGGAAAACCGTCAAGAATGAAACCATTCTTACAATCATCTTGATCAATACGATTGGCGACAATCGATATGATCATTTCGTCTGAAACAAGTTTCCCTGCTTCCATCAATCCCTTTGCTTCAACACCAAGGTCACTTCCTGAAGTGACTTCAGCCCGCAGCATATCTCCAGTGGAAAGTTGCACAATGCTATAGCGGTCTTCTATTCGTTTAGCTTGTGTGCCCTTTCCGGCCCCCGGAGGGCCCAGAAAAACTAAATTCATTTACGCTTCCCCCGAAGCTTCGATTTCTTAATAAGCCCCTCATACTGGTGTGCCAGCATATGGGACTGAACCTGAACAACTGTATCCATCGTAACTGAGACCACAATCAGCAAGCTGGTTCCACCGAAGTAGAAAGGCACAGAAAACTTAGAAATCAGAATTTCAGGTAATAAACAGACGAGAGCCAGATAAGCAGCACCAACTACCGTCAGACGTGAGAGTACATAGTCCAAGTACTTCGACGTATTTTTACCGGGGCGAATGCCAGGCACAAAGCCCCCATGTTTCTTCAAGTTATCCGCAGTTTCAACAGGATTGAAAACAATCGCAGTATAGAAGAATGCAAAAAATACGATCAAGCCAATATAGAGGGCCAGATAAACTGGCTGTCCATGACCGAGATAAGCTGCAACCGTGTTCAGCCACTCAGGTCCTTGCCCTGCAGAAAATCCAATAACAGTAATCGGCAGAAGCAAAATTGAACTGGCGAAAATCGGAGGAATAACACCAGCGGTGTTAATCTTCAGGGGCAGGTGAGAACTCTCACCGCCAGTTTGTTTGTTGCCTTGTTGACGCTTGGGATACTGAATAAGAATTCGGCGCTGAGCACGTTCCATAAAGACGATGAAAGCAATTACAGCAGCAGACATAACGAACAGGAAGATGATGAACAGGGTAGAGAGCGCCCCAGTCCGTCCAAGTTCCAACGTTCCGGCGATAGCTGACGGCAGGGCGGCAACAATACCAGAGAAGATAATCAGTGAAATACCATTACCAACGCCACGGGCAGTGATTTGCTCACCAAGCCACATGAGGAAGACTGTACCGCCAACTAACGTAATAACAGTCGTAAACTTAAAGAACCAACCGCCTTCAATAACCGCAGAGCCAGCGCTTGATTGCATCCCTTCAAGCCCGGCAGCAATACCGTAAGCCTGGAGTGTCGCAATAATCACCGTTCCGTAGCGGGTATATTGGTTGATCTTTTTTCGTCCGGCTTCGCCTTCTTTCTTTAATGCCTCAATCGTAGGAGAGACAGAACCCATCAACTGCATAATAATCGAGGCAGAGATATAAGGCATAATATTCAAGGCGAAGATTGTCATCCGGGACAAAGCGCCACCAGCAAACATATCAAACATCCCAAGAATACCACCCGCTTGTTGCGAGAAGATATCCTTCAACACCACTGGATCAATACCAGGGATCGGGATGTAAGCACCAATACGATAAACAATAAGAGCACCCAGGGTAAACCAGATACGTTGCTTAAGCTCAGTAGCCTTGGAAAAAGCTCCAAAGTTAATGTTTGCGGCCATTTGATCGGCAGGTGACGCCATAGATTGGGTTCTCCGAACCTATTATGCTTCCGGTGCCGCAGCAGTTTGTGCTACGACGACTTTACCGCCAGCTTTTTCTACGGCTGCAACAGCAGCAGCAGAAGCACCAGCAACTTCAAGATTTACTTTCGCTTTAATCTCACCTTTGGCAAGAAGACGAACACCATCTTGAACACGACGAATAATACCAGCTTCTAAGAGAGCGTCACTGTTGATGCTCTTCTTAATGTCTAGCTTGCCATCATCAATAGCTTTCTGAAGACGGCCGAGATTAATCACGTTGAATTTCAAACGGAAAGGTTTGGTGAAGCCGCGCTTAGGTAAGCGACGGTAAAGTGGCATTTGACCACCTTCAAAACCAATCAATGAAACACCGCTACGGGATTTCTGACCTTTGACACCACGTCCGGCAGTTTTACCTTTACCGGAACCGATACCGCGACCGACGCGTTTGCGATCTTTGCGCGCTCCAGCGTTGTCACTAATTTCGTTGAGTTTCATTTCTCAATACCTTTGTACGAAGCCTGTTTCGTGAGAGAGGACCGGATTAACCGGCCTCTTCGACACGAACCAGATGGCTCACTTTGTTGATCATGCCACGAACAGAAGGAGTGTCTTCCAATTCGCTGGTACGATGCATCTTGTTGAGCCCAAGTCCGACGAGTGTAGCCCGTTGATCTTTACGGCGGCCAATGGGGCTACCAATCTGGGTTACTTTGACGGTCGATTTTTTTGTAGCAGCCATGATCCTACTCCTTCGCAGCAGCGACAGCAGCAAGACCACTGTCACGACGGCTTACGATCTCGCCAACCTTCATGCCCCGCTTGGAAGCAATTGCACGTGGAGATTTTGAATTCTTCAGTGCTTCAAAGGTAGCTTTAATCATGTTGTAGGGGTTCTGAGTGCCTTGCGATTTGGCGACAACATCCTGCACACCCATCGTTTCAAAAACAGCACGCATTGGACCACCAGCAATGATACCAGTACCAGCTGGTGCTGCACGAAGCAGAACCTTACCAGCACCGAAGTGACCGCGGATGTCATGGTGAAGAGTACGACCTTCACGCAGAGGAACCCGGATCATGTTCCGTTTAGCTGATTCAGTTGCCTTACGAATTGCTTCGGGAACCTCACGAGCTTTACCATTACCAAAACCGACACGGCCTTTGCCGTCGCCAACCACAACTAAGGCCGCAAAGGAGAAACGACGTCCACCTTTAACAACTTTAGCAACCCGGTTGATGCCGACAAGCTTGTCGAGCAGTTCGGACTCTTCACGAGCCTCGGGACCGCGTTTATTATTGTCGCGATCACGGCCTCGACCGCGTCCGCCTTCTTTGGCATTATTATTTGGAGTACGAGCCATATCAAATATCCTTAGAACTGAAGACCGGCTTCACGGGCGGCGTCGCCTAACGCCTTGACACGGCCGCGATACATATAACCACCACGATCGAAAACAACATCTGTAACGCCAGCTTTTACGGCGCGTTCAGCGATCAGTTTACCAACAGCAGCAGCAGATGCAACATCAGTGCCTCTTCCCTTGAAATCTTTTTCAAGGGAAGAGGCAGCAACCAGAGTTACGCCTTTGCTATCGTCAACAAGCTGAGCATAGATGTGTTTGCTCGAACGAAATACGGATAAACGGGGGCGTGAGCCAGCCGCTTTTCTGATTTTGTTGCGGGTCCGCATTGTGCGGCGCGCAAAAAGTTCTCTCGATGATTTCATGGCTATTTCTTCTTGCCTTCCTTGCGCAGAACCTGCTCGCCTTTGTAGCGAACGCCTTTGCCTTTGTAAGGCTCAGGTGGGCGGTAAGCCCGGATTTCAGCAGCAATTTGACCAACGGCCTGTTTGTCAGCACCTGAAATGGCAATCGCTGTTTGCGATTCACATTTAATGGTGATTCCCTCAGGAATTGGATGAATCACATCGTGGGAGAACCCAAGCTGCAATTCCAGATTTTTACCCTTTACAGCGGCACGATAACCAACGCCCTGGATTTCCAGTTCTTTGGTAAAGCCTTCTGATACACCAGTGACCAAGTTTTGGGCACGGGAGCGAGCGGTTCCCCACATCTTACGAGCAAAAATGCTGTTAGAGATAGGTTTAAACGATAATTCGTTACCATCGAGCTTAATATCGATATCGTTGGTAAGTGTCATGCTGAGTTGACCAAGTTTACCTTTGGCACTCACAGACTTACCTGCGACTTCGACGGTTACACCCTCGGGTACGATTACCGGGTTTTTACCGACACGTGACATACCATCCCTCTCCTAGAATACCGTACAAAGGATTTCGCCGCCGACGTTGGCCTCACGGGCCTCCGCGTCGGACATAACACCCTTTGGAGTGGAAAGGATTGAAATACCGAGACCATTATAGATCTTTTTGAGATCTGTAATTTTGGAATACACGCGCTGGCCAGGAGTGGAAACCCGAGAGATTTCCTGAATGACTGGTTCACCTTCGCTGTATTTCAGCTCGATTTTAATTTCTTGAATACCGGTTTTGACTTCATAACGGTCAAAGCTCCGGATATAGCCTTCACGCTTAAGCACCTCAAGCACATTGCTGCGCAAGTTTGAGGCCGGTGAAACGACGCTTGTTTTACGAGCGCGTTGACCGTTGCGAATGCGGGTTAGCATATCCCCCAGGGGATCGCTCATTGACATATTCGTATCTCTCCAGTTACCAGCTCGACTTAACCAAGCCCGGGATTTGACCGGCGGAACCAAGTTCACGCAACGCAATACGCGAAAGCTTGAACTTACGATAGTTACCGCGCGGACGTCCGGACAACTCACAGCGAAGTCGGACACGCACTTTGGAGCTGTCACGTGGCATTTTAGCCAGTTTCAGACTCGCGTTAAAACGATCCTCAGGCGACGCATTTTTATCGTTCGCCTGAGCCTTCAATTCAGCCCGTTTAGTCGCTGATTTTGCGACTAGAGCTGCACGTTTCTTGTTCTTATCAATCGCGCTCTTTTTTGCCATCTGCGCAATCCTCGCTTATTTAGTAAACGGCATATCGAAACCTTTAAGAAGCGAGTGTGCTTCTTGGTTCGTCTTAGCCGTAGTACAAATGATGATGTCGAGACCCCGAATGGTATCAACTTGATCGTAGTCGATTTCCGGGAAAATAATCTGTTCTTTGATGCCCATAGCATAGTTGCCACGGCCGTCAAAGCTTTTAGATGAAATTCCACGGAAGTCCCTTACACGAGGCAAAGCAATATTTACCAAGCGGTCTAAGAACTCATACATGTGGGCCCGGCGCAAAGTCACTTTGCACCCTACCGTCATACCTTCACGAAGTTTAAATCCAGCAATGGATTTTTTCGCTGTGGTTTTTTGCGGTTTTTGACCCGAAATCAATTCCATCTCTTGCAGAGCGGATTGAATTTTTTTCTTATCTTGAGAAGCTTCACCGACACCCATATTGATGACGATCTTTTCAAGCTTCGGCACTTCCATGACGTTCTTATAACCGAACTCTTCAAGGAGTGCTGGCTTCACGACAGTGTCGTAATGTTCACGTAAACGTGTCATTTACCAATCCTCAGCTATCAATGACTTCGCCAGACCGCTTAGCAAAGCGGACCTTGCGGCCGTCATCTAGAGATTTGAAACCAACCCGGGTCGGCTTGCCGTCCTTAGGGTCAACGTGGGCTAGGTTGGAGATATGAATCGCTGATTCTTTCTCCACAATACCACCGGCAGCTTGTTGTGTGGGCTTGGTATGGCGCTTGACCATATTAACACCCTGGACAATGACGCGGGAATCTTTGGTAGAAACGCCTAAAACGTCCCCTTCCTTACCTTTGTCTTTACCGGTCAGAACGACAACGCGGTCGCCTGTTTTGATTTTATACTTAGTCGCCATCAGAGCACCTCCGGTGCAAGCGAAATGATCTTCATGTATTTTTTAGCGCGCAGTTCACGAGTAACTGGGCCAAAAATACGTGTACCAATAGGCTCACCTTGGGCGTTGATCAAAACAGCAGCGTTCGTATCGAACCGAATAGCGGAACCATCTTTACGCTGAATGTCTTTCGCTGTGCGAACGACAACTGCTTTTAGAACATCGCCTTTTTTGACTTTGCCCCGTGGAATCGCTTCTTTAACAGAAACGACAATAACGTCACCAACAGATGCTGATTTCCGTTTTGAGCCACCAAGCACTTTAATGCACTGGACTCGACGGGCACCTGAATTATCGGCTACGTCTAGATTTGTTTCAGACTGAATCATGGTCTAATTCCTACATTCACCTGGCTAAGTTAGCCTTCGGTGACGACTTCCCAAGTTTTGTTCTTGGAAATCGGCCGACATTCCTGAATAAGTACTGCGTCCCCTTGCTTACAGGCGTTAGCCTCATCATGGGCAGAGTACTTCTTAGACTTCCGGATGTATTTCTTGTAAAGCGGATGTTTAACTTTCCGTTCTACTTTAACCACCACGGTTTTGTCCATTTTGTCGCTTACGACGACACCTTGAAGAATACGTTTAGGCATTCGTCTAGCTCCTTATGACGCGGCGCTGGCTTGCTGGTTCAAGAGAGTCTTGATCCGAGCAATGTCGCGGCGCACCTGTTTTACTCTGGCAGTATTTTCCAACTGTCCACTCGCGGCTTGGAAACGAAGATTGAACGCTTCCTTATTGAGATCGATGAGTTGATCGTTCAACTCGTCTTTACTCTTAGCCCGCAAATCACTTGCTGCAGTCATTGTCTACTCCTCACCGAAACGGGTTACGAAGCGGGTTTTGATGGGCAGCTTTGCAGCAGCAAGTTCAAAAGCTCTTTCAGCGATTTCCCTTGAAACACCATCCACCTCAAACATGATCCGACCGGGTTTTACTTTAGCTACCCACTTCTCAGGGGTACCCTTACCTTTACCCATCCGAACTTCAGCTGGTTTAGAGCTGACAGGAACATCAGGGAAAATCCGGATCCACACACGACCGGCACGTTTCATATGACGAGTAATCGCCCGACGAGCTGCTTCGATCTGTCTTGCAGAAATACGCTCTGGCTGTACGGCTTTAAGGCCGAATGAACCAAAGTTCAACTTAGAACCGCCTTTGGCTAGGCCGTGGATACGACCCTTATGCGCTTTGCGGAATTTTGTACGTTTTGGACTGAGCATGGTTACTTACCTTCTTAGCTCCGGCCGCCGCGACTTGACGTCACTGCACCTTGGCCCTGCTCGGCACGTTTATCTTGAGCCATAGGATCGTGGGCCATAATTTCGCCCTTAAATACCCAGACTTTGATACCGCAGATGCCGTATGTTGTAGAAGCTTCAGCCGTTCCATAATCGATATCAGCACGGAGCGTATGAAGAGGAACGCGACCTTCGCGGTACCATTCGGTACGAGCGATCTCGGCTCCGCCTAAACGACCAGCACAGTTGATCCGAATGCCTTGGGCACCGAGGCGCATGGCGTTCTGAACAGCCCGTTTCATTGCCCGTCGGAAAGCGATACGGCGTTCCAGTTGGTTAGCAATGTTGTCAGCAATCAGGTTAGCATCTAATTCAGGTTTGCGAACCTCAATGATATTGAGGTGAACGTCTGAGCCAGTGATATTGGAAAGATCCTTGCGGAGTTTCTCAATGTCGGCGCCTTTTTTACCGATAACCACACCCGGACGCGCCGAGTAAATGGTGATACGAGCGCGTTTGGCAGGACGTTCGATAACGATGCGGCTAATACCAGCTTGTGCCAGACGCTTGGTCAAGAATTTCTTGATTGCAAGATCTTCATGCAAGATGCGTGCATAGTCGTCATCAGCGAACCAACGTGAATCCCACGTGCGGTTAATGCCAAGACGCAGCCCGATTGGGTTAACTTTTTGTCCCATTAGGCGGTCTCCTCACGTTCACGCAAAATTACGGTAACGTTGCTGAATGGTTTCATAATTTTACCGGTACGACCGCGGGCACGAGCGCGCCAGCGCTTCATAACCATAGCCTTACCGACGGTAGCTTCTGCAATATACAAGCGATCAACATCAAGCTGATGATTGTTTTCTGCATTAGCAATTGCGGTTTGCAAAATCTTTTTCAAGTCTCCGGCAATGCGACGACGAGAGAAGGTCAAAGCCGCGAGAGCTTTGTCACAATCAAGACCGCGAATTGACTGAGCTACCAGATTAAGTTTCTGGGGGCTCGTGCGGAGCATTTTGATTGAACTTTTTGCCTCGTTATCGGCAAGGCGGCGTGGTGCTGCTTTCTTACCCATGACTATTTCCTTTTCGCCTTCTTGTCGGCGGCATGCCCGAAGTAAGTCCGGGTTGGAGAAAATTCACCGAGCTTGTGACCGATCATATGTTCGGTAACAAGAACAGGAATAAATTTCTTGCCGTTGTAAACGCCGAAAGTAAGTCCCACAAATTGTGGCAGAACTGTTGAACGACGTGACCAGGTCTTAATGACCGTGTTACGAGTGGCCTCGCGGGCAGCTTCTGCTTTCTTAAGCAGATTGCTATCAACGAAAGGGCCTTTCCATACGGAGCGTGGCACTGGTTACATCCTCTACTTAGCGTGACGGCGGCGCATGATGAGCCGGTCCGTTTTTTTGTTGCTACGGGTACGTTTACCTTTAGTCGGTTTGCCCCAAGGGGTAACCGGGTGACGACCACCTGAAGTCCGACCTTCACCACCACCATGTGGGTGATCAACCGGGTTCATGGCGACACCGCGAACTGCAGGGCGCTTACCAAGCCAGCGTTTACGACCAGCTTTACCTAACTTAATGTTCTTTTGGTCTTGGTTAGACACAGCCCCAATTGTTGCCATGCATTCACCGCGAACCAAACGAAGTTCACCAGAGCTCAAACGAAGTTGAGCGTAACCTTGGTCTTTACCAACCAATTGAGCGTAAGTGCCGGCAGAACGAGCGATTTGAGCGCCTTTGCCAACCTTCATCTCAATGTTATGGATGATGGTACCAACTGGGATATTCGCCATCGGCATTGCGTTGCCAGGTTTGATATCAGCGTGGGTATCAGAGATAACCGTATCGCCAGCTTTCAAACGCTGAGGAGCAATGATATAGGCCAATTCGCTATCTTCATATTTGATGAGAGCGATAAAAGCTGTCCGGTTAGGATCGTATTCGATCCGTTCAACGGTAGCTGGCATACCCAGTTTATTCCGTTTGAAGTCGATTTGACGATAACGACGTTTATGACCACCACCGATACGGCGAGCCGTAATACGTCCGGTGTTGTTACGTCCGCCATTTTTGGTCAAACCTTCGGTTAGAGCTTTAACAGGTTTCCCTTTGTAAAGTTCTGCACGGTCAACAAGGACCAGACCACGTTGGCCAGGAGTTGTTGGTTTATACTGTTTTAAAGCCATTGTACTTAAACTCCCGTCGTCACGTCGATGGAATCACCATCGGCGAGTGTGACGATAGCTTTTTTGACGTCGTTACGTTTTCCAACAACACCTTTAAAGCGTTTGACTTTACCCTTCTGACGAAGCGTATTTACAGCCGTCACTTTCACGCTGAAAAGTCCTTCGATCGCAGCTTTGATCTCAAACTTTGTCGCATCAAGAGGAACATTGAAGCCCACTTGATTGAACTCGGAGATAGTTGTGGTTTTTTCCGTGATAAGCGGGTTACGGATTACTTGGTACATCCGCTCTTTGCTTATGGAAATGTTTTTTCCGCTATGTTTACTCATTTCAAACGCTCCACCAACTTCTCGGCTGCCTCTTTGGTCAGGACAAGTTTTTCGCGGCGTAGAATGTCATAAACGTTAGCACCTTGCTGAGGCAGCACATCGAGACCGATGATATTGCGAGCAGCGAGAGCGAAACCGTTATTGACTTCATTGCCATCGATAACCAGAGCTGATTTCCAACCTAAGGCTTGCACCTTCTTGGCCAGATCAGCTGTTTTACCTGATTCAAAGGCTGCATTGTCGAGGATAACCAAATCGCCAGAGTTAAGTTTGCTGGATAGAGCTGTTTTCAGCGCTAAACGACGAACTTTCTTCTGTAACTTGAAGCCGTGGTCACGAACAACAGGACCGAAAGCCTTGCCGCCGCCGCGCATGTGAGGAACTTTTTTAGAACCTTGACGCGCGCTACCCGTACCTTTTTGCTTGAACGGTTTAGCACCGGTACCAGTAATTTCGGAACGACCTTTGGTTTTGTGAGTACCAGCTTGGCGTTTGGCAAGTTGCCAGTTAACCATGCGGTGAAGAATGTCTGCGCGAGGCTCGAGACCGAATACGGTTTCTGCGAGATCGATATCGCCGACTTTCTTATTTTCGAGGCTAATAATATCGCACTTCATAGCCACTATTCCTTCGTCTCGGTGGTTTCAGCTTCAGCCGGAGCTTCTGCTTCTACCGGAGCTGCAGTAGCACGAAGAGCAGCTGGGAACGGTAAGTCACCAGGCATCTTACGCTTAACAGCATCTTTGATCAGAACATAGCCGCCTTTGGAGCCAGGAATAGATCCCCGAACCATAATAAGACCACGCTCTGCATCGGTAGATACTACCTGCAGGTTCTGAACGGTGACGCGCTCGGCACCCATGTGACCAGCCATTTTCTTGCCTTTGAATACCTTACCGGGATCCTGACATTGACCAGTTGAACCATGAGAACGGTGTGAGATAGACACACCGTGCGAGGCACGAAGACCACTGAAGTTGTGGCGTTTCATTGCGCCAGCAAAACCTTTACCAATGCTTGTTCCGGTCACGTCCACGTGTTGTCCAGCGACAAAGTGATCAGCGGTGATTTCAGCACCAACTTCCACTAACGCATCTGCACTTACACGGAACTCAACCAGCTTACGTTTTGGCTCAACTTTCGCTTTCGCGAAGTGGCCACGCATTGGCTTGCTGACATTCTTTACTTTGGCCGTACCGACACCGAGTTGGATAGCTGTGTAGCCGTCCGTCTCTTCGGTACGATTTGCAATCACTTGGCAATTGTCGACTTTGAGAACAGTAACCGGAAGATTCCGACCGCTTTCCTCAAAGACACGGCTCATGCCGAGCTTTTGCGCTATTAAACCAGAACGCATAATTTCAAAGCCCTAAAGTTTGATCTCAACATCCACACCAGCCGCAAGGTCGAGCTTCATCAGCGCGTCTACGGTTTGAGGTGTAGGATCTACGATATCTAAAACCCGTTTATGTGTACGGATTTCAAATTGTTCACGAGACTTTTTATCGATGTGCGGAGACCGCAAAACGGTAAATTTCTCAATTCTATTCGGCAGAGGAATTGGCCCCCGCACTTCCGCACCAGTTCTCTTAGCGGTATTAATGATTTCACGAGCGGACTGGTCCAACACGCGATGATCAAATGCCTTGAGGCGGATACGAATATTTTGACTGTCCATTTTATGGAACCCATCTAAATGTCGACCCCTCCCAAAGGAGGAACCGACGTTTTAACAATATTACTCAGAAATCTTAGATACGACACCAGCACCCACGGTACGACCACCTTCGCGGATAGCGAAACGTAGGCCTTCATCCATGGCAATCGGGGTCAGCAA